>NZ_DCRG01000005.1:0-529666 GCF_002325125.1 Sphingobacterium sp. UBA1498 | reverse complement strand
CCTTGTCGGACAGCTTCTTTTCTGTGGAGCATATCAGGATCGAACTGATCACCTCTTCACTGCCAGCGAAGCGCTCTAGCCAAATGAGCTAATGCCCCTGCTTCTATATGGTGTCGCTAATATAGCACTTTTTTGGATAAACATAGTCCTTTTTTTACTTTTATGCTGTTTTTTTCTACGCTGTTATCACGTTGTTTTTTTTAAAATCCAATTGTACATTAAGCGAAGATTTTAATTTGCCCCGTCGAATACTTTGCAAAGTCTCTTATTATACTGCAAACAAGTAAGTTTGCTGAAGATATCTTATTACCAATAGCCTGCTCCAATTGTCCGCAGTGAAGATCGATTACCGAAGCTCCAAAAATGTATTACCTTTTTTCTATTAGAAGCATTTCTGTTCGTTTTATTTGGCCTTTATCTCTCCAGGCATCGTGTCCGGGAATAACCATGTTAATTTGTGGGTATTTTGTCATCAGCCTTGCTAAGGATGGTTTCCATGATTTTATGTCCCCGTCTGCCGTGAATCCTAGGTCGCGGGCTTCAGCACTTTTTATAAAACAGCCGCCGTCCAGAATCTTATATTTAGGAAACCAGATAACCACATTGTCCATGGAGTGTCCGGCACCAAAAAAGTTCACTACAAAAGACTGACCACCGATTGTGTAGGTTTTATCGATGTCGACAAGATGGGCTGCTTGTGCTTTGTGATTTGCCTTTAATAGATCATTCGTCATTTTTGTTGCGTAGGTGGGAATTCCAATACGGTTGTAATAGGCAAAACCACCTGCACGATCTTCATGCCAATGTGTTGCGTAAATACCAATAACGGGTAAATTATGTTTTTGGTTAATACTGTCCAATAAAGGTTGATATTGTGTAGAATCCCATGGAGTGTCGAAAAGGATAACACCCTTTTTTGTGATTAAGTATACAGCATTAGCTGCATATTTGTTGCCTTCAAAGGTATTAAAGGTTGTGTAAAGATATAAATTCGAATTGATTTTCTCTATTAGGAGAGGTTTATCCTGCGCATGTATAGATGGGGAAAGAAATAGAAATCCAATACTCAAACAAAAACTAACAAGGAGTACACGGATATTAGCCGAAAGAATTGAAATCATATTTTTAATGTTGTTTTATTAACGTTGGGACGAAATTATTATTGCTTCTTCAACGTTTGATTAAAATGTTTTTATGTGGATTGAATAAGATCTCCGCGGTAAGGAGTGAATGAATCGATCAGTTCTCCTTCCTCAAGACATTCGCATCCATGAACCAATTGCGAATAAATGATGCAAGAATCACCTGCGTTTAGGATGCGGTCAACCCCATTAATATGGTATCTGAATTTTCCAGCACTGACATAAGAAATTTGTGTCTGTGGATGTTGATGAAGTATACCGATGGCCCCCTTTTTAAATCGGACTTTCATCAGCATAAGCTCCTCATTGAAAACGAGTATCTTTCGCATAATTCCTTCGCCTAAGTCTGTCCATTGCTGATCGTTGTCGTGTAGGAATATTTCGTTCATCTAATTGTTGTTTTTATGAATACTTTAAGCGTAAAATGCTTTGTTTTTCAATTATAGTAAATAAATATGAATTTGTGACCTACATATAAATTGCGCGCAATGGTATTTGATGAAAGATGGAGAGAATTTGTGTTCAAATGATTCAAATAAGGGAAAAAACAGTTATTTTGCGCTGGTGCAATTTGGATATCCAAGTATGAATTATTTCGACGAACTTATCACTTTACTACGTGAAGAACAGCAATTTGACAGATTACAGCACGAGACTTTGTTATTGAAAAGTAGCTTAAATGAACGACGGATGCAAGGTGTTACCTGGTTTCCGGTTCAAATAATCGATATGGAGCTTGGAAGAGGGGATTATTTATCTGTTAGTTTAAACAGAACCAACCATTATGACATCGATCACAAATTTCGTTTCGGTATGCCAGTATCCTTATTTTCGAATCACAACCCCGAGCATGACCGAATAGATGGTATCATATCCTCAATAAATAGAGAGGGGATGCGAATCTCCTTTCGTGTAGATGAATTGCCTGAATGGAGCAGGAAAGGAAAGCTTGGTATTGATTTATTATTTGATGAGTATTCTTATCGTGAAATGTTCAATGCGTTGCAGAAAGGTCGGGAATTGAGCCAAGATACGAAGCAGGGAGGTTTCGTACGAAAGTTAATCGGAGCAGAATTGATTCCAATTAAATCCAATGAAGCGTTCTTTGCCCATCCTAACTTGAATGTGAGTCAAAATAAGGCAGTCCAGCAGATATTGGAAGCAGATACGCTAGCACTTTTGCACGGCCCGCCGGGGACAGGAAAGACAACAACATTGATACAGGCCGTGAAGGCATTATTAAAAAAACACAGCAAACAGCTGTTGGTTGTTGCAGCTAGCAACACGGCGGTTGACTTGTTGACGGAACGTTTGGACGCTGCTGGAGTTACGGTAGTAAGAATAGGCAACCCTGTAAAGGTTTCTGAGCATCTCCAGGAATTGACACTGGATGCAAAGATTGATAGTCATGCCGCAAATAAGGATATTAAAACACTTCAAAAACAAGTCCGTGCCTATACAGAGATGGCTCAAAAGTATAAACGGAATTTTGGAAAGACGGAACGAGAACAAAGAAAAGCATTGTTTAATGAAGCTTACCGGATCAGAAGGGAGGTCGATCAGATTCAAGATTTTATCACCACAGATGTTTTGAACAAAGCAGAAGTCATCACTGCGACTTTGGTCGGTGCGAATCACGAGGTTATCCGAAATCGTATTTATGAAACAGTCATTATAGATGAGGCTGCGCAGGCACTGGAACCCGCTTGCTGGATCCCGATATTAAAAGCACATCGACTTGTTCTGGCAGGTGATCACAATCAATTGCCGCCCACAGTAAAATCTCGTAAACTATCTCGTGATGGCTTGAGCCACACATTATTCGAAAAGCTAGTGGAACGTAATCCACAATTAGTTTCTTTGCTGGATATACAATATCGAATGAACGAGAAAATTATGCAATACCCTTCCATGGCTTTATATAATGGTTTATTGAGGGCCGATAGCGCAGTCGCACATTGGAGCTTAGAAGAAGATTCTGAGCCCGTGGTATTTATTGATACAGCGGGAGCAGGGTTTGAAGAAACGGAAATCGACGGCGCAATCTTCAATGTAGGGGAAGCCCATTTTCTAGCTGCTCATCTGAGCGTTCATATGGGGTCGTGGACAGCTTCCTTGATAAATGAAGGGTTTTTGAGTGTTGGGGTAATTGCACCTTACCGCAAACAGGTCTCTTTACTGCATGAAGTATTTAAGGAGGATGAGAGAATGAAACCTTTCGCTGATTTCATTAAAATACAGACAATCGATAGTTTTCAGGGCCAGGAGAAAGATGTTATCTATATTAGTTTGACGCGAAGCAATGCCCAGCAGCAGATTGGTTTTTTGTCTGATGTGCGTCGGATGAATGTTGCAATGACTAGGGCGAAGAAGAAACTGGTGGTAATAGGGGATAGTGCCACAATTGGTTCACATCCTTTCTATCGCGAATTTATCGCCTATACCGAAGCGATTGGACATTACCACAGTGTTTGGGAATGGGATATTTCAGCGATATAACGCATGAAGCCACTTTTTAGAAAGTGGCTTCATGCAATTTACTTGATCTCGCTAAAAACGGTTGATTTAGTTAGCACAGCCCTTGATTAAGAAGTGAACTTCATCCAATCTGTGTTATCGTCATAGTTCAACAGGGGTTCCGCATTATTATTATTTGATAATTGGCCTACAAACATATAAATATCCATGCTAACATGCTGACGTGTTATTTCTGTCATCTTATCATTGAAACCTGCATTGTTAATCTGTAAAACATATTGAAAACAAATGACGCGGGCGATTATCTTTCCAAGGGTCACCAGTTCACGCTGTTTTGCCTGGAGGGGGAAATCAAAATTTAAAATTGATGAGAAAAATGGTGCCGCGAATTCAGTTCCGCTATATTTTTTTAAGAAAGACAATAAATTACTTTCTTTAGTTTTACGCATAAGTTTACCTATGGCTTCGGCGACTTGCGAATAAAGCATCTCATTTGATCCTTCAAAGATTTGGAAAGGTCTGCTGTCAATGAGGCCACGGCCTGCAACATGGTCCAATCTGTAACCATTTGCGCCTGATAATTGCACACAAATTTGTGCAGCTTCATGCATTAAGTCTGTCACAAACGCTTTCACACTATTGGCATCTACACCATGAGCGGAAAGGTCGTTATTGATGGAACTGATCGATACGCTATATGAACACATTGCCGAACACAATGTAAAGGCCGCCTGTATGCGCGACAACTGAAACTTAACTGAGTCTAATTCATTTAAACTAATACCCGCGACGCGACGTTCTGAGCAATGCTTCATGGCTTCATCCAACATGCGTTTTATAAAGCCCATACCCATGCCTGGGAATTGCAGTCTGCTGCGGTGAAGCGTATCCAACATCAATTTAATCCCTGTGCTCTCAGGATTTAGTTTGTGATTCGTAGGAACATTGATGTCGATGTCATTAACACCGTAGGGGATTGCGTATAGGCCAAGGCTATTGTATTTTTTTGTGACCACTATCTTTTGTTCTTCCGAAGCATTCTCCGTTACAAAAAAATCTATATCCCTTACCAGTTCTCCATTTTCATTTTTCTTACGTGCAGTCACGAGCCAAAAATCTGCTGCACCAGTAAGACCCTGCCAGTGTTTTTCACCCTTTATAAAATACTTATCATCCTTTTGTTGATAAGATGTTCGCATATTGAGTGCGTCACTGCCGTAAGCTTGTTCGGTAATCATTAGTCCTCCCATGGCTTGATTTTCCAAAAATTGATGGAATACCTTCTCCTGAAGTAATGTGTCGCCATATTTAGCGAAAGGCTCCAAAAATAAAGCAATGTTAATACCGAAGATCAGAGATAGCGACAATGACTCATAAGAAGCGGCTGCAAGCACACCCAGACATTCTTTTACATGAAGGCCTCGACCACCGTGATGTTCGGGGATAGCAACCGATAAGGGCTGCATTTTCATGATTTCAGCCAAAAACTCAGGCGGTAGCCCGCGCGTTAGACTGATTGAGTTGTAATCATATTCTTTATGGAATAAGCTTGATAGCCTCGTTTTGAAATCCGCAATAAACAAATTGAAATCTTGGGTTATATTGTTGTGTTCTGAAACCTTAAGCATCTTTAAAATATAAAATCAAATGATGGACCAATGTCGATCGAAACAAAAAGAAGAAAGAGTATCTACTGAACTAAACTTCTCTTTTGCTGCAATCACTCACACAAAATTAACTGCAATCAATTTGATTCGCTTGTGTACTTGCGTATAAAAGATAGGACAAATCGTGCATATTGAAAATCTAAGTCGCTCTGTTTCGATAAGAAGTAGGAGAAACACCAACAATTTTTTTGAAAAGGCGTGAGAAATAAGAAGGATCAGAAAAATCCAATTCATAACAGATATCCGCAATGCTTTTGGTGGATTCAAATAATAAAAATTGACTGTGCATAATCAGCACTTCAAGAATGAGTTCTTTGGAAGATTTTTTGAAAACCGAAAATACACAGCGATTAAGGTAGTTTGTAGATACTGCGAGTTTGTCCGCATAAAATGCGATACTTTTTTGCTTTTTGAAATTTTTGTGTACAAGTTGTTTGAACATCATTGCAATTTCCTGCCTCCGATTGAGCGCTTGATTAGAGGAAGAAAGTTTGATGATTTTTAGAATTGCCGATTTTAATAAATTTTCAAACAATTCTTTATAAGGTAATTCTGAAAGCAGTTCGTCATACAGCAGTCTAAAAAGTTCCTGTAGATCGATACTATCTTGTACTGTTAAATTAAGTAATGGTGAAATATTAAAGATATTCAAAATCTCCTGTTCCCTGAAAATGGACGTCATCGCATTGTCGTTAATCAAAACGCAATGTCCTTTCGCAGATTTATCAACAGACTTTATAGTTGAGATATTGCCGTAATTGCTAATAAGAATTGCGGGAGCCTGTACAACATATTCTTTGGCGCCGATCTGATGTTTAAAATATCCTTCGGTAATATGAACAAGGAGGTTGTAACCCAAGAAAATAGGTGGCGTTGGAAATTTAATATAAGGTGCAATTTCACTTAGCTGAAATATCTTGATCGGTGATTGTTGATAGCGGAGATGCTCCAGACTACCAGTCATAAAACGATCTACAAATTCACCTGCATTTATCTGTTTTTCCATGATCAATTTATATAAAATTTAGCGCACCACGGTTTTGAAATATTACTCATTGCTTCATTTAGAAGTGGTGTCTAAATAATATTCCAAAGGTAGTGGGATAAAAATTATTTTCTTAAAATTTTTTCCATGGGTTTACCTTTAGCTAATTCATCAATTAATTTATCGAGATAACGAACTTTTTGAACCAACGGGTCTTCAATCTCTTCAATCCAATAGCCACAGATGACACCCTTAATCTTCGATAAATTCGGGTTTAAACATGGCGCATGTTCAAAGAAGTGTTCAAAGTCAGTTTTATCCGCAATTAGCCGCTTTATCGATACAGGATTATAACCGGTTAACCAAAATATAATTTCGTCGACCTCCTCTTTGGTGCGTCCTTTTCTTTCAGCCTTTTGTATATAAAGCGGATATACGCCGGCAAATGTCATGCGATATATTCTTGTATTATCCATTTTTTATAAGTTGATATTATTAAAGGTATTCATTTAACTTTTCATTTTCAGTGATTTATATTTAAAAATAACGACAAACTCCACGAATTTGGAACGAAGTTTTTATTAAAGAAATTGCTAAGCAATTTCTTTAATAAAATATTATAAATTATAATTCTATCTTTATGTGATACAAAATTATTGAATTATTAGCTATGGATTTGAGGTATATTCGGAATAACATACACATTAAAGAAGAGGATCAACAACGTATCAAAAATTTTCATGTATTAATCGGGGGGTGTGGAATAGGAAGTTATATCGCAGAATGCTTATTACGCATGGGTTTCGAAAATTTAACAATTGCTGATGGAGATGTTGTGGAATTGACAAACTTAAACCGTCAAAATTACACAAATAAGGATATTGGTGTGAAGAAAGTAATAGCCTTACGGGATCGTTTGTATGCAATTAATCCAAAAGCCAATATAACCGTGTTTCCTGAATTTATTAATCAGGACAACTTGCATGAAATCGATCTCAATTTCAAGGTTGCCATTAATGCGCTGGATTTTTCTTCTGATATCCCTTTTGTTTTTGACCAATATATGGCCAAAAGAAATATACCAGTAGTACATCCATATAATTTAGGTTGGGCAGGATTTTTAACTGTTCTTCCGCCTGAAGGCCTTAATCTGCAGTCGTTGGAAAAAGCACATCAGACTTTTGAATTAAATGTCGGTAAATTTATTGTGGATAGCTTAAAAGCAAAAGATATTGAGACGAAATGGTTTGAGGAGTTTTTGGCAGAATATGGTAAAATAGCATTGAGTTCTCCTCCGCCACAGCTATCAATAGGTTTATACCTGGTGGCTGGGATGGTCAGTCAAGTAGTGTTTAATTTGGCAACCACAAAACCAATTAAATTCTTCCCGGATTCCTATTATTTATCAATAATGAGGTAAACTTAATATAATTGAAAAAAACATTCGTTCAATAAAACGCGTGTTTAGTAAATTTGCTGCTGTGGGAATTTAAACGAAAAGTATTTATTTTTATAATCGCATATCGAATAACATCTTCATGAACTGGACGCCTGAAAATTATTACTTCACCAAGCTTAATAAGAACGAACTTTCTGAACTTATACATTTTTATCTAGTAACGACCAAGGAGCATTATAAACTAGCTAGTTACTCTGAAGAGGATTATATGTCTGACTTTGAGTCACTAATAGCAGAGGATTATACGTTTTTTGATTGTTCTATTTACTATGTTCTTCGAAGTAAGCTTGATCACAGTATTCAGGCATCTATTAGAATTACATTTTGGGATAAGGAAACAAGTTTGCCAATTCAAAAATTATTTTTTATCACTACGGAAAGTTTGTTAATCCCAAATGTAGCTAATTTTTGGCATATCGGACGTTTTGTTATTTCTGGAAAGATAATAGGTAATCGGATCAATATTCTAAAAAAAATGCTTTTTGATGCCTTTTATGCCCCATATAAGCTTGGTAACGGGTTAGTCATAGCCGAATGCGATCGCAAAGTAGTCAATACACTTCGGAAATTGGAAATCGAATCTTATCAGCTTGCAGACCCAATTATTTATTTGTACTCTGAGACGCTACCAATCTATATTAAATCGGAATGGCTGGAAGCTTTTGTAGAAAAGAATAAGTATTCCCAGTTTAGCAAAGATAATAATATGGATATCCAAAAATTTGTTGAAATGTCTGACCAGATGCTTTTATATCAAAAAAAAAAAAAGTAAAATCAAAAAAGCGATAATTCAATAGCTAATGCTGTAGCTTCTGTTATACTTTTCACTTTTAATTTTGAAAATATCTGTTTCTTATGGAATTTCACTGTATCAATTGATACATATAGCCGATTGGCTATTTGATCCATCGTAAGACCTTGGGCCGAAAAGAGAAGAATATCTTTTTCGCGGGGTTTTAATTTAATACGAGCAGTTTCCACCCAAAGGTCTTTATCCAAATCATACTCAAACTGTCGTCCATCTTCATCAGATTTAAATCGAATATTTCCCGAATTTGCGTGGGAAGAAATCGAAACGAGGCAAAGTGCGATCCAAGGATTGGAAAACTTATCCAAAAGTAAAGGCTTTAGTTTATGGTTGACTAAAAGAGGTTTATTACCGGGTTGTTTTAAATGGAAATCGTAAGATATCGAGAATTTAAGGCGGTCTTCGGCATCTAAATTTCCGAAAAAATCGAAACCGATATCATTAATCTTTTTTAATAAATGCAAATCGCTCTCAGGTACATTATTAACATAGTGATAATAGCCTCGCTGCATTACTTCCGTAGGGGTGCTTCCACATAGAAAGATAGGATTATCAGAAACAAATAAAAAGCTTTTCTTTGAATAATCAATTAAATATATACTTTGATAGGTTAATCTGCTTAGGGATTTTGCAAAATTAATAAAGGCTTCGACGATCTCATAATCATCTTTGCTAAAGTCGTCTTTTACTTGTATCGGCTTGAAAAAATCTTCAATCTTAATTTTCATAGTATAAAGTGGAAAGATGATCCGTAATCGCTTTTGAATAGCACGTAATTCGATGTTGTTATGGCGTGTAAATTACAAAAATAACGGCGTAATCTAAATTGAAACGCTGGAAATAGGCCTTTTTATATTCCTATCCTTATTTTTTTAATCATCGTCAAAGTAATATCCAAACCTGTTCAAAACATTAAATCGTTATCCAGCAATGAAACAAGTTTCTACACAAAAGGGTAGAATATCGTTTATTATGATAATACAAAAAAAAATACTATTATCTTTAATAGTTTTAAAGCAAATAATTGTATAAATATAACTTATTGGATTCGAATAGCCAATAGTAATTTTCGTTATTCCCGAGTCTTTCACAGATTTTAATAATAAACTTTGTTTTTTTGATTCCTACACCTATCTCGATTTTTAGATTATCTTTTGAAATTTAGCAATACCATAAGCAAATGATTATTAGGCATCTGATAGGTTGAGTTGGTTCATTGTAAAATACATGCCGAAGGAAGAGGAAAATTGATTGATGATATAAGAAGTCCACTTTTAAAATATTTATATAACTGCAAGGCATGAAATAAAAATTCTTTAACGTGTTTTTAAGTTGGAGCTTCTTCATTTTAAAAAGGAGGAGCTTACCTTAGAAAAAGGAGTTATACCCAATTAACAGTTGGCATTATTTCAATAAGCAAATACCTTTCAATGGCGAGTGCAGATTGACTTAATTGTGTGGAGGCTGATAGCGGTATAACCCCCGATTTGTTAAAGTTTAGTTAAACCATGGCAGCCAGATAACAAACAATTATGTATGGCGTTATAATAGTAGTTTCATAATTTAGGTTAATAATTGGTTAGTTAGTAAAAATCTGAAGTTCCCCGCTTCAGGTTTTTTATTGTTATTGACGGGAATGAATAGCTTTGCTTGATGTTTTTATTTTAATCATGCTAAAACCTATTAACAAACGTAAAATCATCGATATAACGGTCATTAAGATTTGTAAATCTTTCTGATTATCTGTAGTATTGTAGGTACACGCTAAAATGCGCGGCCTATGGTGTTTGCTTCAACGAAAGCGATTTGCAAAGCCGCCTATAAAGATTATATGATCAAATTTATTCATTTTTTATTTTTAGGATTATTCCTATGGCAGTATGTTTCTGCCCAAAAACTTCCTGTACACTATGTAAACCCGTTTATAGGTACCAGCAATTATGGAACTACTAATCCGGGAGCTCAGGTGCCCAACGGTTTGATGAATGTTTCCCCTTTTAATGTAATGGGATCATCCCTTAACACATTTGATAAGGATGCAAGATGGTGGTCTACTCCCTATGAACATAGTAATAGTTATTTTACAGGTTTTTCACATGTCAATTTAAGTGGAGTAGGGTGCCCAGATATGGGAAGTTTGTTGTTAATGCCAACCTCAGGAAAACTGGAGGTTGATTATCATCAATATGGGAGTACCTATACGGAGGAGGTTGCCCATCCAGGCTATTACAGCAACGTATTGAAGAAATATGGCATTAAAACGGAAGTTTCAGCAACAACCCGTGTAGGTGTTTCTAAATTTACTTTTCCAAAAGGACAGGCAAATATCCTGCTTAATTTGGGCGAAGGTTTAACAAATGAAACGGGAGCAACGGTTCGTTATGTGAGTGATACTGAAATAGAAGGGTCTAAGTTGTTGGGTTCTTTTTGTTATAGTAATAATCAGGCTGTTTACCCAATTTTCTTTGTCATGCGTGTCAATAAAAAGCCCGCGAAAAGAGGTTACTGGAAATTTCAGCGTGCGGGAGAAAAATGGGAAAATGACTGGAATAAGGATGCTGGAAAATATAAAATTTTCACAGACTATACAGATCAGCTTTCTGGAGATGATCTTGGTGCATTTTTTAGCTTTGATGTGCAAGAGAATGAAAGTTTAGAAGTTCAGCTTGCCGTGTCGTTTGTGAGTGTCGATAATGCCCGTAAAAATCTGGAAGCTGAGCAGGCTGATTTCGAATTTGAGAAAACGCATCAACAGGCTTCTTTGCAATGGAATAATGCCTTGTCGAAGATACAGGTAGAGGGAGGAACGGAAGATCAGAAAACAGTATTCTATACAGCACTATATCATGCCATGATTCATCCTAATGTTTTACAGGATGTGAATGGCGAGTATCCCGCCATGGAAAGCAGGAAGACTCTGGTAGCAGATCATAATCGTTATACGGTGTTTTCACTATGGGATACCTATAGAAATGTACAGCCGCTTATGTCGTTGGTTTATCCGGATAAGCAGGTTGGTATGATACGTTCCATGATCGATATGTATAACGAAAACGGCTGGATGCCCAAATGGGAATTGTATAGCCGAGAAAGCTATACGATGGATGGCGATCCCGCAGTTCCTGTGATCGTTGATGCCTGGATGAAAGGTATTCGGGATTTTGATATTAATACAGCTTACGAGGCATTTTTGAAATCTGCCACTACAACTGACTCAACAAATAAAATTAGGCCTGACAATGCGGATTATGTGAAGTATGGGTATGTTCCGTTGCGCGATTCATTTGATAATTCCGTATCTCATGCGATAGAATATTATGTTGCTGATTGGAATTTAGCGCAGTTGGCCGGATCATTGGGGAAAACCAAAGATGCTCAGCTTTTTGCTAAGCGAGCACAAGGATATAAACATTATTATTCTTCGGAGTATGGGACTTTCAGACCTATTCTTCCTAACGGCGAGTTTTTAAGTCCATTTAGCCCATTGATGGGCGCCAATTTTGAACCTAATCATGGTTTCCATGAAGGTAATGCTTGGAACTATAGTTTTGCAATCCCGTTTGATATTCCTGGTTTGGTGAAATTGATGGGCGGAAAGCAAAAATTTGTAGATCGGCTTCAGGCAACGTTCGATAAGGGATATTTTGACGTGACAAACGAACCGGATATGCTGTATCCACACGTGTTCTCAGAAATTAAAGGCGAAGAATGGCGCACCCAAAAGTTAGTTAAAGAAATACTTGAAAAACATTTTACCAATAGCCCCGGCGGTATACCTGGTAATGATGACACCGGGACGATGTCTACATGGGCACTCATGAACATGATCGGAATTTATCCTTTCTGCCCGGGTAGACCAGATTACACCGTTGTAACCCCTGTGTTTGATAAGGTAACTATTCAGCTCGATAAGAAATTCTATCCACATGCCGATAAAGTAACCATAAGACGCCAAAAACTGGGTAGTGGTGAATATATCAAAAAAATAGTTATCGACGGAAAACCATTCAATGGATTTAAAATCAGTCACCAAACTTTAGTCAATAGCAAGGATATTCTAATAGTTACTGGAAATAGATAGATAAGCCAACTAAATTGAAAACTGATTTACACAATGAAATATATTAATTATGCGGTTTGCGCAGGCCTTTTGTCTTTAATTGGTTGTGCTTCACTAAAAAGCTCTGATAAAAGTTTTTATGCAACGGATGTAAACCCTTTTATCGGAACGGACTTTACCGGAAATACATATCCAGGTGCACAATTGCCCTTTGGGATGGTACAGCTAAGTCCAGATAACGGGCTGCCTGGCTGGGATCGTATTTCCGGATACTTTTATCCCGACAGTACAATTTCTGGCTTTAGCCATACACATTTAAGCGGTACGGGGGCGGGTGACTTATACGATATATCTTTTATGCCGGTAACATTGCCCTACCACGAAGCGGAAGCTCCTCTTGGTATACATTCTAAGTTTTCACATAAAGACGAAAAAGCACATGCAGGATATTATCAGGTGAAACTACTTGATTATGATATCAATGTAGAGCTGACGGCAACAGCACGGTGTGGCATTCAGCGCTATACTTTTCCAAAGGCAGAATCTGCCGTATTTTTAGATTTAAAGAAAGCAATGAACTGGGATGCGACTACAGATTCACGCATCGAAGTGGTAGATTCTGTGACTATTCGGGGCTACCGTTTTTCTGAAGGTTGGGCCAGAGGACAACGTGTTTATTTTGAAACTCGTTTTTCCAAGCCTTTTAGAGCTGTTCATATTGACAGTACGGAAATATTATCACGAGCCGATTCAATAGCCAAGAAAGCAATGCGAATTGGTACAGCATATAAAGCCCGATTTGATTTTAAAACTGCCGATGGAGAACAGGTAACGCTCAGCACAGCACTTTCGGGTGTAAGCATGGAAGGTGCGTCCAAAAATTTGAAAGCAGAAGTTCCAAAAGATGATTTTGACTATTATTTGAAAGAGGCAGAGCAAAATTGGAACAAGGAATTGGGCAGGGTAGCCATCGAAACCAAAAACAGAGAAGAGCAGATCAAATTCTATACAGCGTTATATCATTCCATGCTTGCACCGACGATTTTTAGTGATGTTGATGGTGGTTATATGGGGGCTGACCGAAAAATACATCAGGCTGAAGGATGGACCAACTACAGCACGTTTTCGCTTTGGGACACCTATAGAGCTTCCCATCCCTTATTTACTTATATTGATCCTAATCGTGTAAACGATATGATTAAGTCGTTTATCGCTTTTTATGAACAAAATGGCCGACTGCCAGTATGGAATATTTATGGAAGTGAAACTGATATGATGATCGGGAATCATGCAATTCCTATAATTGTAGATGCATATTTAAAAGGAATCGGTGATTTTGACGTTTCAAAAGCATTAGAAGCCTGCGTTGCGACAGCAAATATCGACAATTATAGAGGCATAGGACTGTATAAAAAATTGGGCTATGTACCTTATGATGTCAAGGATGAGTATAATGCTGAAAACTGGTCACTATCAAGGACACTTGAATATGCATATGATGATCACTGTATCGCCATGATGGCAGATAAGATGGGAAAGAAAGAGATTGCAGGAAAATTTTTGGCTAGAGCGCAGAACTACAAAAATGTGTATAATCCGTCGACTTCATTTATGCAACCCCGGGATAGTAGAGGTAAATTTATTACCCCATTTGATCCCGAAGACTATAGTGCACACATCTGTGAGAGTAATGCTTGGCAATATTTCTGGTCTGTCCAACATGATATCCCTGGATTGATTAAACTTGTTGGTGGGACCCAACGTTTCGCCCAGAAGTTGGATAGTATGTTCACATTTCATCCTTCGGATACCAGTAAACTTCCAATTTTTAGCACAGGAATGATTGGTCAATATGCGCATGGTAATGAACCAAGCCACCATGCCCTCTATTTATTTAATGCCGTTGGACAGCCTTGGAAAACACAGCAATATGCTGCAGAGGTTATGAATAAACTTTATTTAAATACACCTGCTGGATTGAGTGGAAATGATGATTGTGGGCAGATGTCAGCTTGGTATGTATTCAGCTCATTGGGTTTTTATCCGGTAGATCCTATCAGTGGAAAATATGAAATCGGCACACCTTTGTTTGAAAAAGCCGAATTGAAGCTTTCCAATGGAAAGAAATTTACTGTGAAAGCTAATCAGGTGAGCAGATCCAATATTTATATCCAAGCGGTTACCCTTAACGGTAAACCTCTTGAAACAAGTTATATTACACACGAACAGATTATGTCTGGTGCTACATTAGTGTTTGAAATGGGCAATAGACCGGGACCGGTGTGGTACAAAAATAAGTAGCACTATTCCTATTTACGTAGATCTTTTTAAGAGCAGCCTTCAAATGAATAGTTAATGAATTTGGAGGCTGTTTGTTTGCTAGGCCGGATTATTCAGGCTTTTGTAAAAGTAGGTTGTACTACATGGCAAACCATTGGGAAGAAGTGCGTAATTGGGAATATCACCGACAATAGTCCAGCCATATTTTTGGTACATAAAATATGCAGGGCTATCCGTTACCGTGTCGAGTACCATGAGTGTCTTATTTAGAGCAATGGCTATCTTTTCAATTCGCTGAAGCAATTTCTGTGCAATGCCCATTCTCCGAAAGTCAGAATGAACTAACATTTTTGCAACGTCTGCACGATGTGCTTGATTAGAAGGAAGATCCGTTTGCAATTGAACCGTTCCTGTGATCTGATTTGTCACGTTATTTTTGGCAACAATTAATACAGTTTTATGCTGTTTGACCTTATCCAGCACTTCGGTCCAAAATCTGTTTGCCTGTTCAACCGTCAAGTCGTCCATAAAACCGACAGAGGCGCCTCCTTGAACAATGTTTAAAGTTAAGTTTGTAAGTTCGTTGATTAAGATGTCACTAGATTCTTTGATTTCCTCAATGACAAAATCTGTATTGGAAGTAAGCATGGAGCTGCATGTTTGATTGTAAATCTTTATTCACTACGAGTAAATGCAAAATAGATGACATATAACCATCCGAGTATTCCGTGAATTAAAGCTAAAAGTATTGATCTATTACGGTCCCAAGAAGTGACGACGGCAATGACTGATCCAAGGCCTATTCCCGATTGCGTAATAGTCTGTGTCGTTGATTTACTTATCTCCTGACCAAATAATGTACCCGAAGCGAATATAAACAGGATAAATAACGTAAGCTGTTTCATTATTATTTTAGTGAGCTTCTCTTATTTTGAGCTCTTCATTGATTTCTTTTACTCTTTTGAAATTGAGAATTGCAATTGGGGATAAAGCAAAGGGAATGGCCATTAGTGCACTAAACCCTTTAGCGATTGATGTATATATTCCCATTCCCAATAAGATAAAGAGCATAATGGTTAGCATCCAAGTGACTACAAGTGTAGTTTTTCTATTGTTATGCAACTCTTCGATAGTCATTCCGTTTAAAGGTCTATTATTCATAATTTCTTCGGTTTATACCTCTAATTTCTGTAATTCTTTTTAAGAAACAAAGTGTTTTATGTTAAATGTCGTGTAAATATTGATAGATTCAACGCTTTTTATGAAAATGTTAAAGAAATTTTGGGAGTTTGGTCATTTTAAAGCGAAATGATGGGGCTGTTTTATTTCAAAGTTGCATAAAATAACATATCGCCATCTGATTCGTAAGGATTATTTAATCGGCTGCGAATCTTAAAATAGACATGGCGAATATAAAGTGCCAAGGAAGTAAAATTTTAAAAATATGTTATTTGCAGAATAAGATTGATACGCTAAATTGTTATTCAGTAAAGCAGCCGGTCATGGTGGATGGCGATCGTGATGTCAATAAATAGCCAATAATTGAATGCGGCACGCGCTTTGACAATGATATTTTGGGCATAAGAATCGGTGCAGATGAGTTTGTAAGCAGCAAAAGCGGTAAAAAGGTAGCTATGGTTTTTACGAGGTTCAGATCGTCGATGAAATGGTGATTATCGATTAAATACGGGAGGAGAAGTCTGCTCAAAGATCAATTGTCTCTCTTGAATCCATTTGGATAGAAATTTGACAGGAAAATAGTGTAAAATATTTAACTTAATGTTGCGATGATAAAACAAAGAAATATGTGGTATTTGCTCATCATTTTATCAATGATGGCATCATCCTGTAAGAGTAAAATAACGGGACAGCAGTCATTGATAAAACCGTCGCCAACACCACACTCACTTGCGGATACAACGAGATCGGATGAAGTGAATCCCGATTGGTATCGTGAATATTTTCGTCAGGTTGTAATGATAGACAATGGTTTTGTGACCCAAAAAAAGGGGAGTTATTTAATAGATCTTCCTTTGCAGATCCTTCCAGATTCTACCTATATTTTCTTTTTGAACGCTAGAATTCCAGTGGAGTTATTTAAAAGAGCAAATGAATTTTATCCCGATCTTCAACAATTTGTGTTGATTGTACCAGATTGGGCATTTTATGATCAGATCGCTGAACAGGCGTCAAAACAAGGAATGTGTATAGAACCGACGACGACCAATTTTTATTATTTGATAAATAGACAGGACGGTGTGGTTAGGGTTGATAGTATTCGTCGTTCAGGTGACGACAATCCGGGCTTTGATTTCTTTAAACCCGTATCTCCTAAAAATATGCTGACAGTTTATAGGAAGGAAAGTTATGGATCCGTCTGTTGTCCACGTGATCCGAAATGGGATAGTGCTGATGAAGATGAATCTTTCTTACGTGATTTTGAAAAACGGAATTACCTGAACGTTACAAGGGGGAGATATGTACAAATGGAAGGAAAAGAAGGTGAAAAGAGTATCTACTACACGTTGCCTGAATTATCCTCTGTACAGCGATTGGATTTCTTAGCTAATAAATATGCACAATGGACTGGTGCTAAAGATAACCACGAAACACCTATTTTATCTCAGCTATTCGCCCCACAAATTGTTCCAATGGTAACGAAAGGATTTAATAAAATGAAGGAGTTGCCCTAACGCGAGAAGTCATAGGTCAGATGATTCGATAATACCATATTTTTTCCTCATTTGGGATAAAGCTATTCGATCAGCTTAATCTCAAACATTTTATCCCAATTTTTGCCAGTCACAAAGAAGGTGTTCGATTTTCGATTGTAGGCGATACCATTGAGTACATCCAAATCGACATGTTGCGTTACATTTTCACGTAATTTGGAAAGATCCACCAATGCCTCCACAGTACCTGTCATAGGGTCGATCCGTCCAATGACATCTTCCATAAAGAAATTTGCATAGATTTTTCCCTTTACCCATTCCATTTCATTGATTTGATCGATCATAGCTGTGTTCGTCGCGGCACGAATATAGTCCAATTTTGAGAAGTTATGTGGATGGAGTGTATAAATGTAATCCGAACCATTGGACATGTATAGGTTTTTACCGTCAGAAGTCAATCCCCAACCTTCCATTGGCTGAAAGTAAGGTAGTGTACTAATAACGGCTAAGGTGTTTATATCGTATACATAGGCTATATTATTCTTATAGGTCAATTGATACAATTTGCCATTTAGGACAGTGGCGCCTTCGCCAAAAATTGAATCATCCAATTCAATTTTCTTGATGGGTGCACCAGTTTTAGGATTTGTAATGCGAATGCTCGATTTACCTTTATTTCCACTTGGGCCAATACCATTTCCCGTGCTTTCGATCAGGTTATCACCATAAAACTCTAAGCCTTGAGTATAAGCTTTAATATCATGTGGATAAATATTTACAATGCTATACTGGAGCAAGCGAGGAGGAGTAGAAGCGAATAAATCTATACTTACTGTATTTTCTTCTTGTTTTCCATCACTAAACACGACTGCTTTAACAATCTGTTTGCCAAATTTTTCATGTTTTAATGCATATTTGAAAGACTCATTGCCACTTACTTGTCCAATTTGTTTATTATTGATGTAATAGACCACAGTGTCTAATTTCTGCTTCTTCTCATGGTTTATTTTTAAAACCAGATCTTCTCCCAGTGCATAGTGCTGTTTGATACTGTCAAAGGTAAATGTTGGACTTTCCTCGGGCTGTCCAGATTGGGAATTTGAAGTGGTATTGGTGCTATTCTGGTTATTTTCATTACAGCTGCTCAAAACGGCCATAATCATGAAACTAATTAGATAAGATTTTTTCTTCATTGAGATGGTATGCTTGATTTATCATCCTGTAAGCAGGAAAAAGAGATTCCTGAAAAGAGCGGCTGTTAAATATCCCGTTACCCAAACTTAAGTAAATTGTTTTTTATATGCAATTCAATTACTTTTTATGTAAAAACGTGAATCTTTTTTGACGGAAAAATGAACCATTGTATACAGTTCAATTGTTATAACGATATGGAACACTCTTATTTTTCTGGAACAAGTGGTATTCTTTTGCCTTATAAAAATAGAAGTTTTTATCCCGAGCATTTAGAGGGGAAGAGCCGACTTGCCGTATATAGCTTATTATTTAATTCTTTGGAGGTGAACAGTTCTTTCTATAAAATTCCCCGTGAAGAAACTGTCCGAAGATGGTCCGAAGAAACAGCCGACAGCTTTCGATTTACTTTTAAGCTTTGGAAAGGAATTACGCATCAAAAGGAACTCGGGTTTGATCCACAAGATGTAGTAAGATTTCTCTCCGTTATTGATGCCGTCAGTCAAAAGAAAGGATGTCTGCTTATACAACTACCGCCATCATGTAAATTTACTTCCATTGGAAAGCTTACTGAACTATTGGACTGCATCAGTCAGGATAAGAGAAGTGAGGCCTGGCAGGTATGCGTAGAATTTAGAAATGACTCTTGGTATAGGGAAGAAACTCTGATTCTTTTAAAATCATATGGAATGCATTTGGTGATCCATGATAAGGATACTCTTGGAATGCGTCTTCAATATACCGACACAAAGATTATCTATATGCGCTTCCATGGGCCAGATGGTGATTATAGGGGAAGCTATTCGGACAGTGTATTGAAGGAATATAGTACCTATATAAATGGTTGGATTGCAGAGGAAAAAGAGGTATATACTTATTTTAATAATACCATTGGAGCAGCAATTGAAAACCTGAATACATTAGCTAGATATATCACAGTAGGCAAAGCATTTTCGATTTAAAGCTATCGTCTCTTTAAAAGATTTGATTACGTATATATTCCGTTCCCATATAACCATCCCAGCCTTCATGCCCACGCATAATTCGCTGGTAAACTGCTGCTAATGCCTGAACTTTCGTCAATAATGGGATACCCCTCCTTATGCAGTCATGATCGAAGAAAGTTCCAGTGTTATCGTACCATTGAAGCCAGCCAAGTAATTCTTGTCTAGTCATCAACTTTAATTTATCAAAGAGCATTTTATCCTTCAATCCTAAAAGCTGATAACGCCAATCATTTCGATTCGATTCCATTGCTATAATTTTTGGCAGCTGGAGATCGATGATGTGTTTGATAAAAGATTCCATTATTCCAAATTTTAGTTGTTGAACATAAGTTGTGCATGCGTGCTTGAAAGGGCACTATATTTTCTTTTCATGTGGATGCGTAAGATTTCTTTGTATATATATTCGATAGCCTTGCTTTTAGAGATTTGCTGTACTCCATTTTCAATGCATTTGCGATCTGTATAGTTTCCTTTAGGATTATTCCACTGTAGCCAATCAAGCAACATTTCTTTTTCAAGTTTTTCAAGCCTTTGCTGTAAGCCGGCTAATTCACTTTCTCTAAGTTGTTCGCGCCAGTCGGACCAAACGGAATTAGATATTGTTACTCTTTTCTCTTTAAATTTGTTTTCCATGTATTTTTTTAATCTGATTTATAAAATCTGTTAGATGACTAACTTGCTGATAATAGCGTTGCCTAGTTTATTTTGCATGAATAGCTTAATCTGTTTTAGTAATTCCGGGCTTACTTCGGGGATTCTTTCTAGGTCCCGTATAAACCACTTCTGAATAACTGGAGAGTGTTTAGAACTTGGGTCATATTTAACAACCTCAGCTCTGGATGATTTCCCTTCAGGATCGTAGTATGACCACAGTACGATGAAAATCGTATTTGGGTCTTCATCGGGGTAGGGGGTATGAAAGCGAACGATGTCACCAACGTGTAAATCCTTATTGTCATATGTTGCAATCTGTTCCATAAAAGGCGCGTCTAAAACTGATAACCAAATATACTAATAATGTTAGTATTTAAAAATTTTTACTAAAAATTTTATATTTTTGATAGACACGCGTTGGTGCTGATGGAATGAACGTATCCTTTAAGCTGTTTTTAGCTCCATTTTATTCGTATTGTGATCTGCTGGTTGAATTTTGGGGACTTAGATTTTGCCTATTCTCGCGTTTTGATGATCAATAATGTTGGGGCGTGATGCGTTCAACTTCATGGGGGGAAGAGTTCGTATGAATATGGATAGTTGCAACGCATGCACCGTTATATTTAACGGTGCATGGTATATCACTTCTGTAAACAGCAGTATCCTATAATGTGTTGTATTTAATCGTTTTATTTGTTGTTAGACTCACTATTTGAGTTAGGTAGTTTTACTTTAAAGATATAATAAGGCAATTCAACCTTGTCGATTCCCTTGTTCCATTGTGGATCCTTAAAAAGTTGTGGGCAAGAGAAATAAAGATATCCATCTTCGCCGATCCCCATAGAATCAGGCCATAATATGCGTGGGTCTTGAACTAGGGTATGCAGTTTTCCATTAGGACTTAAATATTTTATACTATAATCGATGGATGAAGTTAGGTAAATATTTCCGTTTATATCTGACAGTAATCCATGTGTGATACCTACTTCTCCTTTGTCTTCAACTTTCGCCTCCAAATCTTGTTTCGTTAACGTAGAATCGGCCAAAAATTCTGTCGCGATACAGTATAAATGAGTTTGATTGATCGGCTTGAAGTATAAATATCTAAAGTCGTGACTTAAGGCGATGCCATTCACATTGGAAGAAAAAGGTTTTTCGTTCAGATTACGCATATCATTACCTTCGTATCTTAAAATCACTTCGGGATCAGCGAGCGTAAAATGGCTTCCAGCTAAAGCCTTCCTGCTATTTCCAGTTTTGAGGTCCAAAACAATAATGGCCGCCTGACCGGGGTCGGAGAGGTAAGCTAAATTTTTCACCCTATCAATGCGCATATCATTTAGACCCGATTTGGTTTTATCAAGGTCGTCGAAACTATAAATACGTTCAATTTGATCTTTCTTTGTGTCGATTTTCAATAATTTGAACTGTCCTTCGGTTGGTTTTTCATCATTACCAAAAATTGATCCAGCAGATGATGGCTTAGAATCTAATACCCAGAGATTGTCATCGGCATCGACAAAGATATCCTGTACATTAACAAAGTGGGAATTCTCAATTCCTTTTTTATTCCATTCAGCATCAGGATAAGGGGTCGGTTTTCCATTGATGATTTCGGTCAGTGCATACTTGAAATGTTTAGTTTGTTTCGGGAAAGAAACAAATAGCCGGTTGCTGGATGTAACGCTTACACCAATGGGACGGTATGGTCCCAAATCCACTGCAATCTCTAGTTGTGGTTGTTTTGAATTATTAAGTTGAGCCTTCATGTTTAGAAAAAAGATGTGAAATAATAGAAAACTAAAAAGAAGCCTTTTTCGCATGTTCTTGTGTTAAGTTAAACAGTTTTATTCCCTCAGCGTTACAAAACGGTATGTTATAAACTTCATAGCCGGCAGATGCATTAATAAAATAACTGTCTTTCTGCAATTATTGTTTTAATAAAAAGAAGCTTTAAACAGTTTTATAGTTGTATGGTCTTAATTTTAATAATTTTTCTTTATAGCTATCCTTATAGCGAATAAATGGTTCCGATTTGGAATCCCTTGGATTTTATATACCAAAAATCTCAGGTAAGGTGATTTTAGTAAATGCCCAGCAATTAGATCAGTATTTCTCTTAAAAGCTTTTCAACTTCGCCAGCGTGTGTGACCGTCATAAAATGACCAGCGCCTTTAATCACAAAACTGGGCTTTAGACTTTTGATCGGGATAATACGGTCTTTGTCTCCATGTATATGGACTAAATTACTTGGAATAAATCTGTTTTTCCATCGGAGAATCTCATGTATTGCCCAGGCCATAAAGAGTGGATCCGTATCGAATAAAATCTGCTTTAATAGCAGAGAATCTTCTTTACTTCGGATACAAAAAAAATAGTCCGACAGAAAATTGTGCCATTTTAGGAAGCTATTGGGTACCAACCGATTGATGTGCAGCCAGCTTGCTAATCTGTAACTCAATGGGAACTCATGACTTCCTTTAGCCGAAGCAAGGAGAATAACTTTTTTGACAGCGATGATTTTGGCAATTTCAATCGCCAACATTCCACCAAAAGAAAGCCCGATAAGAATGGGCTGTTTTACCGTGATTTTTGCAGATAACCTTTTTGCATAAGTGGCCAGAGGCTCTTCGGCTATTGGTGTAATCCAATCCAGATATTCGATGTCAAGCGAACCAAAGTTTATTTTGTTAAATACCCTCTTGTCTACACCTAATCCACTAATGATATATATTTTGGTATCTGTTATCATTTTTTAGTATTGGTTACATGCATTGAATGAAGTTTCTAGATACATTTAAGGAGCCAAGTTGCTGAAACTGTCGCGATAAATGAATAGGGGCAAAGTAATGATTAAAAATCAATTTTTCACCCCTATCATTTATAATGTAATAACGCAATTTTTGTGAAGTGGTTATTAGAGATTCCTGTTAAGACAGGCTAGCTAAACTTTTAGCTTCAAAAGTAGAAAGTTCATTGTATTTTTCGACTTTAACTTTCTTTACCCAATTTGGATCTTGCAGGAGAGCCCTTCCCACGGCGACAAGGTCAAAGTCGCCACGTTCATACCGACGGACCAATTCGTCCAGCGAAGCAGGAGAAGATTTGAATTCGGAGTTTGTAAATACTTCGCCAAAGTCCTTATCAAGGCCTACAGATCCAACCGTGATCGTGGGTTGTCCTGAGATCTTTTTAAGCCAGCCGGCGAAATTTAAATCACTATCTTCAAACTCCGCTTCCCAATAGCGGCGTTGACTTCCATGAAAAATGTCAACACCAGCATCCGTTAATGGTGAAATCCAATCTTCCATCGCAGCAGGCGTCGGTGCGATTTTGGCAGTATAGTCCTGTTGTTTCCATTGCGATAATCTCAGGATAATCACAAATTCCGACCCTACGGCTTTTCGCATCGCTTTAACGACTTCAACTGCAAATTTAGACCGCTCCTTAATGGTTTTGCCGCCAAATTCGTCAGTTCGATGGTTCGTTCCCTCCCAAAAAAACTGATCAATCAAATAACCATGGGCGGCATGAATTTCAAAAGCATCAAAACCGAGCTCTTTTGCAGACTTGGCGGCGTCCGCGTATGCTTGTATTGTTGATTCAATATCAGCCAATGTCATTGTATCCGGACCCTCAAATGCTGAAGGTGGCGTCCACTGCATTGGGGTATAACCGACATGCCATAGTTGAGGCGCTATTTTGCCACCTTTGTTATGTACAGCTTCGACGATGTTCTTCCAGCCAGTAAGTGCTTGTTCACCATAAAAGTTGGGAATGTCCTTTAAATTCTTTGAAGAAGGTCTTTCGATTACTGTACCTTCCGTTAAGATTAGTCCAACATCACCAGCAGCACGTCGCTCATAATAACCAGCTACGGCACTATCGGGAATTCCGTCCAACGAAAATGCTCTCGTCATTGGTGCCATGACAAAGCGGTTTTTCAATTTTAAATTTTTATATTCAAATGGATTAAAAAGTGTTTGTATGCTCATTTTTCTTGTTTTAAATTATAAATCTTTACAAAGATATTCTAAATAGTGTATATTTGTAACTATTATTAGTATAAACTAGTTACCTTTGTGTAACTATTCTCAAAATATCAAATGAAAAGGACTGAATTTAAAAGTTGTTCCTGTGCAATGCAGCGCTCGATGGCAATTTTAGGCACAAGGTGGAAGCCTGTCATTATTTATACACTGCGGGACCGCAAAGCCCGATTTGGTCAGCTCGATGCACTTATAGAAAATATTTCACGCAAGGTTTTGACCAGCTCATTAAAAGAATTGGAGGAGGATGGTGTTATTCTTAGAGAAGAATATAAGGAACTGCCACCACGTGTCGAGTATTCTTTGACCGAAAAAGGTAAAGCCTTAATCCCCATTATGTGCCAGTTGGCACAATGGAACGAAATCTTTTATAAGGAGGATCAGGTACCAGAATTGATCGCGTAAAAAGTAAATCTCATATTACCGTTTCTGTACCGATTTTGTGTTAATCCTTGCCTGATGGATAGCATAGCATTGCCCCTATGTGACGGTGTATTCTTTCCTGGTGTCTTGATATTTGATCTTTCTTTGGGATTGCTGGCGTATTGGTTCGCTATTACTTTGCTATTCGTCTGCTGTTTCTCTGCTATTTGTCTGCTGTTTCTCTGCTATTTGTTTGCTGTTTCTCTGCTATTTGTCTGCTGTTTCTCTGCTATTTGTTTGCTGTTTCTCTGCTACTTGTTTGCTGTTTCTCTGCTATTTGTTTGCTATTCCTTTGGTAAGAAGACAACAAAATGGTAATAAAATAGTAAGTAGAAAGTCAATAATCAGCAAAGAAAGGCCAAGCCAGTATGCAACTTGGCCTATAGAGCATCTTTATAAAGCTTTACCCAGCAAATTCAATGCATTGAAGGAATGAATTGCAAAGCTTAGAAAAGTAACAGTGGATTACGAAAGTACGATTAGGCAGAAATCTGCTTTTTAAATCCAGCAATTCTTTCCTTTAGCGTATCACTGTGTTCTGGACTGATTACGCCATTATTCTGATCAAAATTTTCGTAAAATTTGGGAAGCGAAAATGTTTCTTTAATGATTGCTCCAAACTGCGGAAAGAACTTTTGGGCTTCCGCCATGACATTCCCACCGCCATATCCCCCTGGCGAGGTAGTCATAAGAAGCATGGGTTTATCTTGGAAAACTTTCACATTGATCCTAGATGCCCAGTCGAACACATTTTTAAATGCAACGCTATAGGAACGGTTATTCTCAGCAAGCGAGCAAATAATAACATCACAAGCAGCTATATTGTCTAGGAAAAGCTGTGCTTCCCGCGGAAACCCATCTTTTTCGAGATCGACGGAAAAAACTGGCATGTCATAGTCATTCAGATCGATCAAATTAATCTCGTGTTCATCAAAACTTTTAAGTACAAATTTGACCAGCTGTTTGTTGATCGAAGTGGAAGAATTACTCCCAGCGAATGCGAATATTTTCATATTTTATTCTTTATAATTCTCAGTTCTTTAAATGTAGCCATTTCCTAAATATAGTATATGTTTAAGTTTAGCATACTGCTTTTGGTAAGTTAATCAGCAAATTTTCCATATTATACCGAATATAGTCATGGAATACCTTGAAATTAATACAGAAAGAATAAGGGTACTGCCACATAAAATATGAGTATAGTAAATGTATAATCAGAGCTAAACTTGATTTTTTATTCACGAATACCTCTTTTATTTTTCCGTATTGAAAATAGAGTATAATGGAATATCATAATATTTTCCATCTTTTTTTAGATGCTGTTTCAATAGTGCTTCTTTTTCCATGCCTATTTTTTCCATGACCTTTCCCGAAGCTGGGTTATGTGGAAAGTAGGTCGCAAAAATCTTGTTAAAATGCAGTTCTCTAAATCCAAAGTCAATGATGGCTTTTGCTGCTTCAGTAACATAACCTTTGTTCCAATAAGGAATAGCAATCCAGTATCCCAGCTCAGCCTTATCCGAGCCTTCATCGTGTAATCCGATCGCCCCAATCAGTTTTTTATCTTTATTTCGAATAGCAAAAGTAAAACCTTTACGATTGATATATGCTTCTTCTGCTAATTTAAGCCAATATTCAGCATCTTCTTTTCGGTATGGGTAAGGAATATTTGATGTAAAGTCCGAATATACTTTATCTTTAAGATAGTCAACAATCTGTGGAATATCAGAAGTAGTAATTGCATTGAGAATAAGTCGTTCTGTTTCTAGTTGTGGGAAATCTTTCATTTCGATAAGTCCTCAATTCGGTTTAAACGATATTTCGAGTTATTTAGTTGTTGGCAAATGTAATGATTTTATTAATTTCAAACTAATAACATTACGCTTTGGTGTCCATATCCGCTTTCATTTTCTAGGATCGATAGCATTGATTATGTTTTTAAAATAAATTTTATAATTTTGCAGCTGTAGATCATTCATGTTATCAATTTTTAAAACGTAAAGCCATGTAATGCATTGTCGATATTTAGGAGGAAAAGTAATCAACGGATTTATCTGATTTGATTACCCTATTCCTACGTCTTCAATTTTTTAGTATGGACTTAAATTTTAAAAATGAATTCAACAAAATATGGTCGTACCTACCATTTCCCTTTTTCTCCGGGGACAAGCAGCGACGATCGTTTTAATCAGCATTATTGGACGGATATACAATCCTTCCATCAACTGTTATATACAGAAAAGTTAGATGGTGAAAACAACTGTCTTTCACAAAGGGGGGTATTTGCACGGTCTCATGCGGCCCCGACTACCTCGCCATGGACGGCCCAGCTAAGGGAACATTGGGCCAGATTAAAAAATGATCTGGATGATTTGGAATTTTTTGGTGAAAATCTTTATGCTATACATTCAATCGAATATCGGAAACTAGAGCACTATTACTATGTTTTCGCTGCTCGAATTAAAGATCAATGGCTTTCGTGGGAAGAAGTTACTTTTTACGCTAGTTTATTTGATTTGCCCATGGTACCTGTTTTAAAATTCGAAAATGTAAAGGATATGACAGAACAGCAGCTTCAACGTTCAGTCGAAAACTTGTCCACACAGCCCTCGGTGTTTGGATCTGTTGATGCTAAAACTGGACATATATGTACGATGGAAGGGGTGGTGTGTAGGAATGTCGACGCATATAGTGTTGGCGAATTTCAGCACAACGTTTTTAAATATGTAAGAAAGGGACATGTGCAGACTGATGAACATTGGACAAAGTCATGGCGTAGGACAAAAATGATTTGGGAAAGGAGAGATTATTAATGGAATGGAAAATAGCAGTAGATAAGGACTGGGCGACGTTAGAGAATAAATTCTCTTGGGTAATGGATATGGAAAAGGTACAGCAGGATCCTTGGCATCATGCAGAAGGAAATGTAGCAATTCATACACAAATGGTTCTTCAGCAGCTTGAAGAGCTCCCTGAATACCAAAAGCTGGACGGGCAAAAGCAGGAGTTGATCTGGGCTTCTGCCTTGTTGCATGATGTCGAAAAAAGATCCACCACCATTCTCGGGTCAGATGGACGTATCAGTTCGCCAAATCACGCTAAAAAAGGCGCGAAGACCGCGCGCGAGATTTTGTTTCGTGATGTGGAGACTCCTTTCGCCATAAGGGAGCAAATTGTGTCCTTGGTACGCTACCATGGTTTGCCATTATGGCTTATGGAGAAAGCTGATCCCCTGAAGAGCGCCCTGGAGGCTTCGCTCACTGTAAATATGAGTCAGCTCAAGCTGTTGGCTGAAGCAGATGCCAAAGGTAGATATTGTCGCGATCTGGATGCACTGCTCTATGCGTTGGATATGTTTGAACTGTATAGCAAGGAGATTGGCTGCTGGAATGAGGCTCGTCCCTTTTTAACAGACAATGCTCGATTTACCTATTTTAATGGAAAAGACAGCTACGTCGATTATGTTCCTTTCGATACATTTAAATCTACGGTTATCGTGCTTTCAGGGCTGCCCGGAATGGGTAAAGATTATCATATTCAAAAAATGAATGCAGATATACCCGTTATTAGCCTGGATGATATCAGACGCAAATATCGCATTGATCCCACTGATAAAAGGAGAAATGGATGGGTCATACAAGAAGCGAAAGAACAGGCAAAAAAATATTTGCGCTGTGGACAGGATTTTATCTGGAATGCCACGAATATAACTTCCCAGATGCGTCAGCAGCTGATCGATCTTTTTGTTGGCTACCAAGCCTATGTTAAATTACTGTATGTCGAAAAGCCCTATAAGGTATGGCGCACACAGAATAGAGATCGAGAATATCCATTACCTGACGCAGTGTTAGATAAAATGCTCCGTAGTTTGGACGTTCCTCAGTTGACAGAAGCTCATGAAGTTCAGTATATCACAACATAAATAGCATCTTAACAAAGGGTATTTTGAAATTATCCTTTGTTAAGATATGAACGATTCCTATTTACTGTGTCAATTTTTGATTTAATAGTGGAATAAGCTCCTCTTCCCTGATATTGATCACATCCATGTCGATCCATAGACGAGCTGGCTTTGTGGAAAGGTTACGGTCGATAAAGCTTAAGAGATGTATGAGACGGTTTGTTTTTTGTTTTCGTAGCAATGAAGAGTCTTTTAATTTTATAAATATAGAAGACGTTCGGTATAAACCGGTAACAAAGCAATCGATGTCCGTCCACGGAATTGGCTGGGGCTTTAATGCGCTGTTGTTTACGAGCATGTCCTGATCTATCGTGAGTGCTGCTATCCCTTTTTGATAGCGACTCATTTGCTGTATTCTGAGGTAAAATACGCTTGCTGCTGCTAGCGCCCACACCGTCGACGCCAGTTTTACAATAAGATCTTTATGTAACCAAGCATAAAGCGCAACGACTGTCGCGAAAAAACAAAGCACCATGCTTATGATAATTTTACCTTTGTTAAAATGAATTTTGATCATTAATTTTTCTTTTTATAAACATATAAACTCTGTTAAAAATAGGCGAAGATTATCTGCTGCAAAACGGCTCTTTCTGTTTATTGCTCATTTTAGACTTGCTTTTCATAAAGATAAGCAGTAAAAACGGTCTAATCTATTCGCATTTATTATTCGCAGCTGTTGAATGATTATCCGTAATATATCAATTTATTTTGTGAGTCCTTTTAAATTGAATGTTATTGAAATAGATTTGAACATTTTTTTTTAGTAAAATGAATAGTAGTTTTGTTTGTACAATAAATTGACAGAATGTTAGAAAATCTCAAAGAACATTTAAAGAAATTTATCGATGTAGATCCGATCCAATTAGAGGAAATACTGGGATATTTCAGAACAAAAACGGTCGCAAGAAAAGAAAATATACTGGAAAAGGGACAGGTTTGTAAATATCATTTTTTTGTATTGAGCGGTATGCTTCGAAAATTCTTTGTTAATGAAAAAGGTGTCGAACAAACGACGGAATTTGCGATAGAAAACTGGTGGATCACAGACAATATGGCTTTTGAACAGCGGGTAGTCACTACATTTTACATTCAAGCAGTAGAAAAATCAGAATTAGCATATATCAGCCAGGAAGATCAGGAAAAATTGGTGGCGGCATTTCCTACAATGGAGCGTTATTTCCGCTTTGTTTACCAAAGGGCGTATGCCGCGGCGCAGATGCGGATTAAATATCTATTCTCTTTATCCAAAGAGCAGTTCTATTTGGATATGCTTCAAAAGTACCCTCATTTTGTACAACGTGTTCCGCAATATCTGATTGCATCATTTCTTGGGTTTACGCCTGAATATTTAAGTGAAATCCGAAAGAGAATAATCCGCTGAATGCGCCGTTAAAATTAGCTACAACTAAAGACTAGTAACATTGGTCAGAATCAGCAACACGGAAGGGATTAATTCGAAATTGAAGGTTGTGCTCTTTTGCATAGTCATAGACTAATTTTTCGAATTTTTCCATAGCACTTTCTTCCGAAGCAGCAAAACAGTGCAGGTTTAGTTCAAGCGGTTTTTCTGAGGTTGCTGGATCTATGCGTAGTTGTTCAACTTCAGAGAGAACAACCGCAAAAGAAGTTTTGCAAATCTCTACCTCTAGCTGCGAAGCTACTAATTGAGATGAAATGCTATAATACGAATTTTTATTTTGGATTTCTTCTTGAAAAGGATCTAAATATGTCGTAATAATAGATCGATAACCATATTTAGCATTACCAAAAAACTGATCAATATATTCCTGCGCTTTTTCATATGTTGAGAAGACACCTTCGAGATTGGTGAACAAATCTGGATCTTCCCTTACTTCTTTTGAAACTACTGTATATACCTTAATGAGGTTGGTTGTCATATTTCGTATGCTACTTTTTGTACATTAAGTAAGTTTTTCTGCAAAAAAACTAATTTAGAATTTTATCCATGATCGATTATAAGATAAAATCATCGTTTTAAAATAAAAAATTTCCTCTACTAATTTGTAGCCTGTTTTAGATCAGGTGCTTGTGCTTTAAAGTTGTATATAATTTTCGTATTATCCAAATATTTTGCCAATTGTTTTCGTTTACACATCTTAAAGATCATCATATCACCAAATACGCCTTTCAGCATACGAAATCGATATCGGATGCAGCTTGCTGATTAGCTTCACTTTTGCATGTTGACACAAGAGGAACACGCCAATGTTTAGGTAGACTTGTCATCGGCTCTTCAAAAGGGCAGTCTAAAAGCACTATTTAAGAAGCTTTTTTACACTCGATCTTTTAACCTAAAAATATAGCCTAAACAATTTTACTTTTGAATGGAACATGCTTTCTTTGGTGCAGATTCAAACGTTTTCGTAAATAAATCATACCATTTGATTCATTTCACTTATATTAATTAATATATTGTTTTGCCAATTCAATTCAATTGAAATGAATAGCCCATACCTAAATTAGGATGTATGTGGCTTAAACTTGTTATGATTTACAAACCAATGATGAATAAATAAACCGGGTCTATAGACTCTAGATTAAATTATAAAATGAGAAGAAATACACTATTTAAATCTGTTTTAGTGGCAGCTATGGTCAGCAATGTTGTATTGACCCATGCCCAGACAGATAAGAGTAATGAAAAAGGTTGGACAAACCTTTTTGATGGAAAGACGCTAAATGGATGGAAGACTGTTGGAGGAAAAGCCCCCTATTCTATTGAGGGAGATGCTATTGTCGGCCGAATGACAAAAGGCACCCCCAATTCTTTTTTAATTACTGAAAAGGAATACGGTGATTTCATATTGGAGCTGGATATTAAACTCGAAGGAAATGAAACTAATTCAGGTATCCAAACTAGGAGCCATCTCGATCCAAAAGCCAATGATGGACGAGGGCGTGTATATGGAAGACAAGTAGAGATTGATCCATCCGAGCGCGCGTGGACGGGTGGAATATATGATGAAGCACGTCGTGGATGGATTTATCCTTTGGATTTAAATGAAAATGCCAAAAGAGCATATAAAGCAGAAGAATTTAATCATATCCGAATTGAGGCCATCGGCGATGAGTTGCGTACTTGGGTCAATGATATTCCAGTGTCTTACGTTGTTGATACTATTGATAGAATAGGGTTTATCGGACTACAGGTGCATAGTATTCCGGCGCAATTGGATGGAAAGAAAGTTTATTTTAAGAATGTAAAAATAAAGACAACTGATCTTAAACCGAAAGGTTTTCCTAAAGATGTATATATCGTCAATCTCAAGCCCAATGAAGTGGCCGATGCTGAAAAGAAAAAGGGTGTTAAACTCTTATTTGACGGTAAAACCAATAAAGGCTGGCGAAGCATACATAGCGATAAATTTCCAGAACGGGGGTGGGAAGTCAAGGACGGACAAATGACTGTACTAAAATCTGACGGCGGAGAATCAACTAATGGTGGAGATATTGTCACAAAAGATAAATATGCTGTGTTTGATCTTTCATTTGAATTTAAGCTTAGTCCAGGTGCAAATAGTGGTGTTAAATATTTTGTCACCTTGAAAGAAAAATCAAAAGGATCGGCTATTGGTTTAGAATACCAAGTGCTTGATGATGCTTTGCACCCTGATGCAAAGTTGGGTAGGGACGGAAACCGTACGTTGGCATCCCTATATGACCTCATCACATCCAACCGTGATGAGCGTGCACGCAGACCGATCGGTGAATGGAATAGGGGTAGAGTTGTTGTTACAGCAGATAATAAAGTTGAACATTATTTGAATGGCATTAAAATGCTGTCTTATGAACGGGGCTCCAAAGCGTTTAAAGATTTGGTTCAAATCAGCAAGTATAAAGACTGGGAGAACTTTGGCGAAGCTAAGGAAGGCTTTATTCTTTTGCAGGACCATGGTGATCGGGTCTCCTTTCGCAGTATAAAAATCAATACACCCAATTAAGACTACTCTTTATGAATCATTATTTATCGCGCAGAAGCTTTGTTAAACAGTCCGTTATTGCTGCAGGAGCTGTTATGTTGTCCAACAGTGTCTTAGGAAAGGTCAATCTGGCCAAACCCAATGAACGTGTTAATCTAGCCTGCGTAGGATTAGGCAATAGGGCAGCGGAAATCATTAAAGAACTCTATAAGACTGGACTCTGTAATATCGTAGCCTTATGTGATGTGGATCTTGGCGCTAAACATACACAGGAGATATTGGGTATGTTTCCCGACGCACCTCAATTTAAGGATTTTAGGGTGATGTTTGACAAAATGGGAAATCAGATCGATGCTGTGAGCATAGGAACCCCTGATTTCTCTCATTTTGCAATAACGATGCTTGCATTGGATTTGGGCAAACATGTTTACGTGGAAAAACCAATGGCAAGAACATTTCTTGAGGTTGAACTTATGACAGAAAAAGCTCGGAAAAATCCGAAACTTGCTACCCAAATGGGAAACCAAGGGCATTCTGAAGCAAATTATTTTCAGTTTAAAGCTTGGAAAGATGCGGGTATTATTAAAGATGTTACACGCATAGATGCGCACATGAATATGCCGCGCAGATGGCATGGCTGGGACGTGAATATGAAGGGCTTTCCTGCCGCGGAGATGATACCCGAAACGCTAGACTGGGATCTTTGGCAGATGCAGACTATTGGTCACAATTATAATAAAGATTTTGTCAATGGACAATGGCGTTGTTGGTACGATTTCGGAATGGGCGCTTTGGGCGATTGGGGGGCTCATATATTGGATACAGCACATGAATTTTTAGATTTGGGACTCCCAACCGAAGTCTCAGCGGTAAAGCTAGAGGGGTATAATTCGTATTTTTTTCCGATGTCTTCCACCTTAAAATTTCATTTTCCAAAAAGAAAAAAAATGCCTGCAGTAGATATTAATTGGTATGACGGCTTGGATAATTTGCCACCTATACCCGAAGGCTATGGGGTATCTGGACTGGATCCTAATATTCCTCCACCAAGTACAGGAAAATTAGAGCCCGCTAAATTAAATCCCGGAAAAATTATCTATAGCAAGGATTTGATATTTAAAGGTGGCTCCCACGCCAGTACGCTGCAGATTATTCCAGAAGCGAAGGGGAAAGAAATGGCGGCTCGTTTACCGGAAGTGCCAATATCACCATCCAACCACTTTGCTAATTTCTTAAAGGGGTGTAAAGGTGAAGAGAAGACGCGGTCGGCTTTTGAAATTGCAGGTCCTTTGAGCCAAGTGTTTTGTTTAGGTGTCATTGCCCAGCGATTAAACAGTAAATTGGTACTGAATACTCAGACAAAAGAAATTGTCAATGATAAATTTGCCAATGCACTTCTAGCCGGACCTCCACCGGCTAGAGGCTGGGAACAGTATTATAAGATGTAAAGAATCGAAGACTAAACATAGAAATGAAGGGCAATGTAAAACGTTGCCCTTTTACGTTAATAAAAGCGCTGTTCTTATCCTTATGATTCGCCTGCCATCAATACATATTAATGAGTGGAAGATAGTAATAAATACGAAATCTAGATGTAGAGAGAAAAATTAGGTCTATTTTGATGAACCGATACTTTACTTCAGCCCAAAAAAAAAGGTTTTCAAACGGGGAGAATGAAAACCTTAAATAACCAATTATAAACCTAAATTATGATGATACAAATGTAAGTGTATTTTCTACACTATGCAAATTTATTTTAAAATAATTTGATGTTCTTTATACAAATTAAAAGAAGTCATTATTTTTACGTTATCAAAGCTTGTTTTTACTTACAAATTTTCACGAGGTGGACATGGCAGTACATTAATAGTTGAAAATAACATATTAGATATTTATATGGAAAATTTAGAAGTGTGGATGCGCGGACCCATTGCTGGAATTCCCGATCTGCTGCAGCCTGTTGCACATACACTTTCGCAAGTCGCAGAGGATGTATCCACCTATACTGATCAGCTGTCTGCACAACAGCTCTGGACAAAGCCCTGTGGGAATGCCAGCATAGGTTTTCACCTACAGCATATCAGTGGGGTAATCGACCGAATGTTTACTTACGCTGAAAGCAAGCCCCTTTCGGATGAGCAATTGAATTATCTCCACAGAGAAGGTATAGAAGATGTCGATGCAAGTCTTGCATCTCTTATCGAAAACTTACATCAACAGATCAACAGATCTTTGCAAAAGTTAGCTTTAATCGATCCGAATATATTGACCGAGCAACGTTTTTTGGGAAGAAAACGCATCCCCACCACATTGATTGGCCTGTTGTTTCATGCTGCAGAACATGCTCAGCGTCACGTGGGCCAATTGCTGGTAACGGCACGTTGCCTCCAATAAAAATGAAACTACGTGAAGTTAGATAAAGCTTATTTATTAAATTCTGGAGCTTGTTTTAATTTTTCCCCCCATTTCCCCAGTTCCTCGATGATCGGTCTGAGCGGATAACCAAGCTTGGTCAGTTCATACATAACGCGTGCAGGTACCTCCGCATATACGTGACGCTTTACAACTCTATGCTCTTCCAGTTTCCGCAGCTGTAGGGTCAGCATGCGTTCGGTAATATTGGGTAAACATTTTCTGATTTCCGTATAGCGCAAACTTCCATTGATGAGATAGCAACATATTGCTAAAGCCCACTGACCGCCAATCACATTGGCCGCAAATACTTCAGGACAGTCATTTTCAAGTCTCTTTTTATTCGAAAAATTAGTAGAACACGCTTTAATTCTAGTCATACGCACATTTTTTATAGTACCTAACATTGGGTTGCCTATAAACCAAAATAGTAATTATGTTGCTATTTTTAAATCACAATCATGTCGTTTATTAAAACTGCTGTATGGGAGCAATATTAATTTATAAGTAATCTGGCAGGCTATTCAACAGCCATCGGTGACAAGAAACTCAACCTGAGGCGCAATCTTTTCTATATCCGGTAGTCCGCCCAATGCTGCTCTGTGCTAGGCAATTGATGCGGCGTTAATTATTTGGTTAAGGATAATCAATTTAGGTGATGCGAAGTATTTTATGCCAGAATCGATTAATGTTGATTGGGGATGCTCCTAAAACTTAGTGGACAGGATTGAAGAAGTGGGGGCGCCTATGGATTATCGGACGATTAAATTGTAAATTTGTATACTTGTAAGATTCTAAGAGGAATTCATGATTTTTATAATCCCACATAAAAATAAACAGCGTATACTATGCAGATACTTTTAGTAGAAGACGATCGCCGCATTAGCAGCTTCGTCGTTAAAGGCTTAGAAGAAATGGGAAACCAGGTGATCCTCGTTGAATCTGCGGAAGCGGCACGCGAATGGATCAATGTAGATTCATTGGATATTATTGTACTTGATATTATGTTGCCTGGTATAGATGGCATACAGTTTACAAAGACAATCAGGTATCGAAAAAATCATATTCCGATATTGATTTTAAGTGCTTTAGGAGAGATTGAAGATAAAGTCGAGGCCTTAGAAAGTGGGGCTGACGATTATCTTGTCAAGCCCTTTTCTTTTAAGGAATTGGTAAGCCGTATTAAAGCGCTAGTACGCAGGGACAACTATAAAAATGTACAAAATGATAGTAGTATAGAGATTCGCGATTTAAAGGTCGATCTTGAACGCTACGAAGTCTTCAAGAATGGTAAAAATGTCGATCTATCTCCTAAAGAATTCAAGCTATTGAAGTATCTGATCGAAAATCGCAATAAAACTCTTTCGCGAACAGCAATATTACAAGCTGTTTGGGGCATTGATTTTGATAATAATACCAATGTAGTCGATGTGTATGTTTCTTATCTAAGAGGTAAGGTCGACACTGGTCATGTGGCTTCCATTATCAAAACAGTGAAAGGTGTGGGGTACATGCTTACAACGGACTGATTATGAATTTAAAGATTCGGCTTACACTCTTTTCAACGTTGGTATTCACCATTATTTTCGCACTTGCAACAGTAGTCATTTACTGGATGTTTTACAATTCGTCTGAACGACATCTAATAAGCTCGCTGGAAAAAAATGCAAAGATTGCCGGTATTTATTACCTTGAAGCGGATGAACAGAGTCCATTAAAGCATTTGGAATCTAAATATCAATATGAAAGTTTGGTCAAACGTGCTATGGTAGCAGTCTACAATGCCGCAGGAAAAGTAAGTTACGGCGGTATGCGTTTCGATAGTCTAATTAATAAGGATTTATTACGCCAGCTGAAAACAGACAAAACAATCTATTTAAAAACAGAAGATAGCTTTTATTTTGGTTTGTATTATCCCGATAATCAAGGCGATTTCTTTGTGTTTGTAAAAGAATCAAGTGCTGACTTTGATCATCAATTGAATCGTTTGCTCATGACACTTGTCCTTGTATTTCTTGTAGCATTGATCAGTATTGCCTTGTTGTCAGTTTGGCTAAGTAAGTATGCCTATCTGCCCATTCGTAAAGTAATCCAGGAAATTCAGCACAAGGATTTAAGTACCATCCAAGAGCCCTTGACAAGTATAAATACCAAGGATGAACTGCAAGATCTTATTCAAAGTTATAATGCTCTCCTGCGGCGGATTAGCGAAAACATGATTATTAGAAAGAACTTTGTTAGTTATGTTTCACACGAATTTCGAACGCCTCTGGCAGGTATACTCGGGTCAATGGAGGTTTTCGGCACAAAAGTGAGAAGCGAAGAAGAATATCGTGAATTAGCTGAAACTATTACCGACCATGTGAAATTTCTGAATCAGCTAATTGGTAATTTTCTTTTACTCACAGATGATCAGGCCGTGAAACGTTCCCAAGAACTTTTTAGGATCGATGAGGTGGTTTGGGATCTTGTACCTAAGCTTTCGCGATCGTTTACTGCTCCTCTGAAGATTGATATACAGGTCGATGAACCGCAACATTTTAATTTTTGGGGAAATAAGATGCTTGTCACACTTTCTATCTCTAATTTAATAGAAAATGCACTTAAATATGCAAATAGGCAAGAAGTACTTGTCCGAATGACAAATTCAAATGGTAGATTGTCTTTGCAGATTATAGACCACGGCATTGGCATTCCAGCAGCCGAACTGGAGTCTGTGAAGCAGACTTTTTATCGTGGCTCGAATGTAGGCAACGTCAAGGGCAGTGGTATAGGTCTTTCTTTTGCCCAAATTGTATTTAAGGATCAAGGGGTTGACTTTGAAATCCATTCAACCGATTTGGGTACAACGGTATCGCTACTATTCCCTAAATTCTAACCGTTTTCTAATCTCTTCTAATCAAACTTTAATTTACCCTAAAGTTACCTGTAATCCTCGCCAGTTAGTTTTGTAGAAATTCAAAATTAGGTGAGAAAACTACAGATTACATTATTGCTACTACTTGGCCTGAATAGTAAGCTATTTTCACAGGAAGCCGGCGAAAACCGTTTACAAAAATCAGAGATAGAACAAATTTTCCTGGCCCATAACCTGAACTTAATGGCTCAACGTTTTCATATGCAACAAGCCGAGGCAGCTGTGCTTCAGCAAAAGTTGTGGCCCAATCCAACGATCTCAATCTCTGAGGTCAATCTTTGGAAAAACTCCTCCAGCGAATCGCTTCCAGCGCTGATCGGTAATTACGGTAAATACCAGCAGGTGTCGGTCGAATTGGAACAGACTATCGAAATGGCTGGTAAACGAAAGAAAAGGGTTCATCTGCAACTGCTGGAAAAAGAGAATGCGCAGCTTCAATTCCAAGAATTGCTGCGGAACCTGAAATATGATCTTCGGAGTCAGTGTCTCGAATTACAGATCTTGCAGGAAAAAGAAAAGTTATACGGTAATCAGGTCAATATCTTTCAGACATTGGCTCAATCCTATCAAAATCAATGGAGAGAAGGCAATGTAAGTGAGATGGACTACCTTAGGATTCAAAGCGAATCTATCGCGTTTGGGAACAAATTAAATGAAATCCAACAGGAGAAAATTGAAAAAATGAATGCGGTTGCGCGCTATCTCGGGAACGAAGGAGCCGCACTCACGATATCAGATACGATCGACATGCCACATTTCCTGCAGGGAAGAAAACAGGAGTGGAAAATGATGGCCCTCAACAATCGCAGCGACTATAAAATCGTCCGAAACGAATTGAAAAAAAGTGATGCTCAGCTGAAAATAGAAAAGGCAGAACGTATACCGGACTTGAAGGTATCAATCAATTATGACCGCGGTGGAAATATTATGCGTGATTTCGTAGGGCTGGGGGTGACCATGGATCTTCCTTTATTTAATCGAAATCAGGGCAATATCAAAATCGCTAAACTGGAACTTGAGAAAAATAAAGTGGAGATCGAGCAATTTCGTATCGACATCGAACGCGAAATTGATTTCCTTTCGGCGCGCTTGACCAATCTCGAAGTGAGTTTGAAAACGATGAATACAGGCTTTGATCATAATCTTGATGTAGCGCTGGAGCGCTATGTCCGAAATTTTCAAGAGCGGAGATTGACCATTGTTGAATTTATAGACTTTATCAATAATTATATGGAAAATAAGGAATCGATATTGGAACGTAGGGTCAAATACCTACAGTATAGAGAAGAATTGATGTATTTAATCGGAAAGGATATTGTCTAATGAAAAGAAACTTATTAATGCTATTGACCTTGATGTCCATCTGTGTAATTTGGGGATGTCAATCGACGAAAAACGAAGAGCAGGCTAACCTGTCAACCAAAGGTTTCTGCCTTAGTGCTGATTTCAAAAACCAAATCAAAATTGATGCTATAAAGAAGAGGGCGGTATCTGAACAGATTGCTTTGAATGGTGTGATCCAATATGATCAGGATGAACTTGCAGCGCTGAAGAGTCCGATACCCGGTATCGTGCAGTCTGTCTCGTTCAAAATGGGTGACTACGTGGAGAAAGGACAGATTCTTGTGTCGCTTAAAGGCACATCAGTCAATGATTTGGGAAAGGAGCTACGTGAGCTCGAAAATAGTAAGCGCTTGACGGAGCGTAAATTGGAAAGTCTGCACAGCTTGCTGAAAGATGGTATGGCTTCTCAACGCGAGCTGGAAGAGATGGACAGTGAACTGAAAGCCATACAGATCGGAATTCGCAATGTAAAGGCCAATATGAATCTGCTCAATGGATCATTAGAAAACGGTATGTTTTATATCCGTGCACCTAAAGCTGGTTATATTGTGGATAAAAAGGTGAGCCCCGGTATGACAGTTGGCGATGATACGGAGTTACTGTCGGTTAGTAAACTGAATGAAGTATGGGTTTCGGTCAATATTTATGCAAATAACCTGCCTTTTGTAAAAAATGGTGCTCCCGTCAAGATCACAACATTAGCTTATAAAGGAGAATCTTTTGAAGGTTATATTGATCAAGTAGCGAATTTTTTTGATCCCGATGAACGTGTTGTTAAAGCGCGTATAAAATTGTTAAACAAAGACTTGAGATTAAAGCCCGGCATGAGTGTAGATGTGTTGGTAGAAAAAGCCGTGTCTGGACAGGAAGAGCACATGTTGGCAATACCCAAAGATGCAATTATTCTTCACAACAATCAGAATTTTGTAGTTCTCTATAAGAATGATTGTGATTTAGCTGTAAAGCCAGTAGACATTGTTGCTGAGAATGAAACCTATGCTTTCGTCAAAACAGGAATGGCTGAGGGGGATCAGGTGATGACTGAAAATGAGCTGATTGTATTTGATGAATTGATAAATAAATAGGATGAAGAAAGTTGTACAAAATATTGTTTCATTCTCATTGAAACACTCCTTGGTCGTCCTTTTTTTTACGATGGCATTGTTATTCGGCGGTATATATGCCTATTTGCATACACCGATTGAAGCCTTTCCCGATGTTACCAATACAAGGGTTAGGATTATCACGCAATGGCCGGGACGCAGTGCTGAGGAAATAGAAAAGTTCGTCACACTGCCAGTCACCAAAGAAATGAATACGATTCCAAAGAAAACGGATGTTCGCTCGATATCATTATTTGGTTTATCTGTTGTAACGATTCAATTTGAAGATGGTGTAGCAGACTTTTACGCACAGCAATATGCAGGTAATAAAATGCGCTCTATTGAATTACCAGAAGGTGCTGAAAGTTCCATTGAACCACCCTCTGGCGCAACAGGAGAAATTTTTCGCTATGTGGTGAAGAGTAATCTTCCGATTAAAGAGGTTTCTGCCATTCAGGATTGGGTGATTGAACGGGAACTCGTTGGTGTGCCTGGGGTGGCAGACGTCGTTAGTTTTGGGGGCGAGGAAAAGATTTACGAAATAAAAATCAATCCAACAGAATTGGCCAATTATAACCTTTCGCCGTTGGATGTATATGAGGCCGTTTCGCGGTCGAATATCAACGTGGGCGGAGATGTTATCCAAAAGGGTAATCAGGCCTATGTGGTACGAGGTGTAGGGTTGTTGGATAAAATCGATGATATAGGCAATATATTGATCAAAGTGGTGGGCAATACACCGATACTCGTCAAGCATGTCGCCGAAGTAGAATTAGGGGCCAAGCCTCGGCTCGGGCAGGTAGGTCTCAATCAAGAAGATGATCTTGTCCAGGGAATTGTCATTATGCTTAGGGGAGAAAATCCATCTGCAGTCGTGACAAAGTTAAAAGAAAAAATAGCTGAACTGAATGAACGTATTTTACCCGAAAATGTCAAGATTGAACCCGTCATAGATCGTACGAAATTGGTGAACAATACAGTGCATACAGTCTCTAAAAATCTGATAGAGGGAGTTCTGCTCGTTTCGATTATCGTCTTTATCTTTTTAAACAACTGGAAGACAACCTTTATTGTCGCATCTGTTATTCCATTAGCTTTCCTATTCGCAATCATCTTATTGAAGATTCAAGGATTGCCGGCCAATTTGATCTCTATGGGAGCCCTAGACTTTGGACTGTTACTCGAAGGTACGCTGGTCATTGTAGAAACTGTTTTTGTCTCTTTGGAAAAAGAGGCACATCGGCTTGGGACAGCCCGTTTTAATAAGATATCCAAGTTAGGAATTATCAAAAAAAGTGCAGGTTCAGTAGCCGGATATATCTTTTTTGCCCTGTTGATTTTAATCGTCGCGTTGACTCCGATCTTCTCTTTTCAAAAGGTGGAAGGAAAGATGTTCTCACCATTGGCTTTTACACTCGGTTATGCTTTGCTGGGTTCATTGATCCTGAGTTTGACGTATGTGCCCGCCATGTGTAAATACTTGCTGAAAAAAAATATCAAAGAGGATGAAAATAAGATCACTAAAGTTAGTCGGAATGCCATTTTTAAAGGTTTTAAGAAGGCTTTTGATCATCCAAAATGGACGTTATCTATTTTTGTCTGTGTGTTGTTAGTTTGTATTGTTCGATTTAGTCACTATGGTTCAGAGTTTCTTCCTAAACTGAATGAGGGGGCAATTTATGTTCGTGCAACTCTACCCAACAGTGTCAATCTGGAAGAATCGGTTAAGTTGACCAAAACGATGAAGACAAAATTGATGAAGCAGTTTGATGAGATCGATTTTATTATGACGCAGACAGGTCGTCCCAATGATGGAACAGACCCAACAGGTTTTTTTAATATAGAATTCAATATTGAATTGAAACCTCAGGGTGAATGGAAACGTAAACTGTCAAAAGAGAAATTGATCGGTCAGATGCGGGACAGCCTACAGACATTTCCTGGAATCAACTTTGGTTTTAGCCAGCCCATCCAAGATAATGTAGAGGAGTATGTAGCAGGAGTAAAAAGTCCACTAGTGATCAAAATTTTTGGTGAAAACTTACAAGATTTAGAAAATAAAGCTAATAGATTTGCAGAGTCACTTAAAAAGGTGGATGGCATCACAGATGTCAATGTTTTTAAAAATATAGGCCTTCCTGAATTGCGTATCCAATTGCATGATTCAAAGATGGCTAAATATGGTGTTTCAACCAAAGATGTACAGTCCGTTATCGAAATGACTATTGGTGGGCAATCTGTTACGCATTTCTACGAAAATGAGCGGATTTTTGATGTTCGCCTGCGCTTCCAAAAATCATATCGTGATAATCCAGAAAAGATCGGAAATATCATCATACCGACGATGAATGATCAGAAAGTGCCACTACGCGAGATCGCAACAATAGATTATCATACCGGTCCGGCTTTTATTTATAGAGAAGGTAATTCCCGTTATATTGGCGTTGGTTTTAACATTGAAGGACGGGATTTGGGAAGCACTATTGCCGACGCAAAAAAACAGATAGATCAGGATATTCAGTTGCCTAAATCCTATAAAGTGGTATGGGCTGGCGAATTTGAAAGCAAAGAACGGGCAACCAAACAGTTGATGAACGTCGTTCCTATTTCTTTGATTTTAATATTATTACTACTTTATGCCAATTTCGGCAATGTAAAAGATACACTGATTTCTTCGCTGACCCTCGCCTTTGCATTTATTGGCGGATTTATCTCCTTGTGGGTCACCGGAACAACTTTTGGAATTTCGGCAGGTATTGGATTTATTATTCTTTTTGGTGTAGCCACGATTGACGGTATTGTTTTAATTGGGGTTATGAAAGAAAATCTGGTACATAAGATGAGTTTGAAACCTGCTATCTATGAAGCTGTAAAGAGCCGCATAAGGCCCATTTTAATGATCGCTTTAATGGGTGCAATGGGATTATTACCAGCCGCGCTTTCCAATGGAATGGGATCCGAAATTCAAAAGCCGCTAGCTATCATGATTGTGGGTGGATTGATTATGTGTATGATACTGTCCTTTTCAATATTACCCATAGTTTTTTATTATGCATATAGAAAGGAAAGCAACATTTAGTTAACCATTTTTAAGTATTTATAATACGATGCAAAGGTTGCCTGTTTGACAGTGCAGCCTTTGTTGGTTGTAGTCCCTATCGGTGTAATTTCTATTTAAGGAATACTCAAAACGTCAGATAATGACATTTTAAAAGCCGACGCGCCCCCTATGTATTGGAACGTATTTTTTTATAGCCCATTTTTTGTAAATATTATTATAAATGTTGAACTTACATTTACGTTGTTAAAACCGAACTTCATCTTAAAAAATAAATAATACATCGCGTACTGAAAAAAGTTCCAAGTCTGCATTTAAAGTTAAAAAGCCATTCTTCAGGTTTGTCATGAATGATTTTGCTGGAAAAGGTCAATATTAGGTCAGTGTTGATTAATTCATAAGAAGACTGTGTATCTTATTTCAGATAGATTTGTGATAAAGAAATAATAAAATATACGCTATGGCACAATTTAAATGGGAAGGAATTTACCCTGCAATGTTATCTCCATTTGATGAAAATGGAAATTTGGATTTTGATATGTTTGGTAAAAACATTGAAGCACAATTGGATGGAGGTGTTCACGGTCTAATTATCGCTGGATCGTTGGGAGAGGCAAGTGTTTTAAGTACGGAAGAAAAATATGATTTATTGACATATGCGTTGAAACTTGTCGATGGGCGCGTCCCGGTGTTGCTTAATATTGCAGAAAATACGACGGCTGCTGCAATTAAAGTTGCTCAGACCAGTGAAGAATTGGGGGCAGATGGTTTGATGTTATTGCCACCGATGCGCTATAGAGCTGATGACCGAGAAGCTGTGACATATTTTCGTACTGTAGCACAAAGTACCAAACTGCCAATCTTAATCTATAATAATCCCGTTGACTATAGTACCTACGTATCTCTCGACATGTTTGAGGAACTATTATTAGAACCAAATATTCAGGCAGTGAAGGAATCGACACGCGATTTAACCAATATTACGCGTTTAAAAAATCGTTTCGGTGATCGCTTGAAGATTATGGCTGGCGTTGATACGTTGGGACTTGAGTCTTTGATGTTGGGAGCTGATGGCTTAGTGGCTGGATTGGTAGACGCGTTTCCTAAAGAAACGGTTGCTATGTACGATTTAGTGAAGGCGGGTGAGTACAACAAAGCCGTAGAAATATACCGTTGGTTTATGCCTTTATTAGAATTGGATATTCACCCTAAATTGGTCCAATATATTAAATTAGCTGCAACAGCCGAAGGAATTTCAACACCCTATACACGCGCCCCTCGATTACCATTGATTGGTGAGGAAGAACAACGGGTGAAAAAAATTATTGCAGATTCAATAGCAACCAGACCACAACTATAGGGACGTTTCTGAACTTTCTGAAAGAAGGTTCAGAAAATTTCCTTTTTAGGGTCTGTTAATAATAGGCGGAAAGAACCTTCTTATTTATATTCAAGCCACAAGGGATGAAAATATAGGGAAGGTTTTTATTGATTTTTGAAGATACTACTTACAATAAAAACAAAAGGAATGGATAGAACGCAAAATGACATTGATTACGTCGTAAAACAGGCAGATGCTGGATTTCAGTTTCTTCAGAAAACTGATGTCACTGAAAGAGCGGAATTAATGTATGCTATTGCCGCTGAAATTGAGGGACTGGGCGAAATATTGATTGAAACAGCTCATCTGGAAACGGCACTTCCTTTGGGAAGACTGCAAGGGGAAAAGGCGAGAACCGTCAATCAGTGGCGTCGGTATGCCGATGCCGTCCGCACAGGTTTATACAGTGAAGCGCGGATAGATCGGGATCCAAATGGCCAATTTGATTTAAGGAAATATAACAAAGGACTCGGTCCAGTTGTCGTCTTTGGCGCTAGTAATTTCCCTTTCGCCTTTTCGACTGCTGGCGGAGATACAGCAAGTGCCATTGGTGCAGGCTGTTCGGTTATCGTAAAGGCTCACCCTGCTCATCGCAAAACCTCTCAACTAATGGCCGACGCTATCGATCGGGCGATTTCAATGTATGGTGCTCCAAAAGGTGTTTTTAGTCATGTGGTGTCGGATTCTTTCGACGCCGGACAGCAATTGGTGCGCCATAGCTGTGTGAAGGCGGTCGCATTTACAGGCTCATTTCATGGCGGGAAAGCCTTGTTTGATCTCGGACAGTCAAGGCCCGATCCTATTCCGGTATTTGCTGAAATGGGAAGCGTAAATCCGGTCTTTCTTTTACCTGATTACCTTACTAACAATCTTGAAGCTTTTGCAAAGCAGTATATTTACTCACTACTTTTAGGTGTTGGTCAATTTTGTACCAATCCAGGTGTTTTGGTCAGTGTCGGAAGCGAACAGCTGGATCGACTTAAAGCGGAGTTGAAGAAAGAAATTCAAGCTGCCAATACTGGCAAAATGCTGCACGCAGGCATATTGGATACCTACAACCGTTTAAAAGAGGAAATGGTTCAATACGATGGTGTTCGTATATTAGAAGAAGGACAGGATAATGCAGCGCAAGATTTTGCTCAGGCACTACTTGTGGAAACCGAGGCAAGCCAAGTTTTAGCTAATCCTAAGTTATTGGAAGAGGTTTTTGGACCTTTTGGACTAATTATATATTGTGCGGATCTCAACGAAATGAAACAGGTAATGGAGCAGCTCGAAGGGCAGATAACCATCACTTTCGCAGCTTCGGCGCATGATATTCGCGACTGTCAGAATCTTTTTGCCTTGGCACAGGATAGATGCGGAAGGCTTTTGTTTCAGGGTATGCCAACAGGCGTAGAAGTTCAATATGCCATGCAGCATGGTGGCCCTTTTCCGGCAACCACAGATGCGCGTTTTACTTCTGTGGGACCCGATGCGGTAAAGCGTTTTCTGCGACCTTTGAGCTTTCAAAATTGGCCAAACGAATTTTTACCCAAAGAATTGCAGGATGGAAATCCATTACAAATTGATCGTTTGGTCAATCAACAATGGACTAAAGCATAATTTAAACAAATGACCATATCAACAACAAAGAATCAGAAATGAAGAAAACTTTTTTTTGTATTGATTCGCATACCTGTGGTTGTCCCGTGCGATTGGTCGCCGGGGGAGCCCCGTTATTAGCGGGAAATTCCATGATGGAGCGCAGATTACATTTTATACGTGACTACGATTGGATCCGTATGGGATTGATGTTTGAACCACGCGGACACGACATGATGAGCGGAAGTATGCTCTATCCACCATTCGATCCTCAAAACGACATTGGTGTTCTTTACATTGAGACGAGTGGCTGCCTTCCCATGTGTGGACATGGAACGATAGGTACCGTTACGATTGCCATTGAAGAAGGGCTCGTTCAACCTAAGGTTCCCGGAAAATTGAGGTTGGAAACTCCGGCTGGACTTGTACATATTGACTATGTGCAGGAAGGACCCAAAGTAAAAAGTGTCAAGCTTACAAATGTAAAATCATTTTTATATGCTGAAGGCCTAACGGTCGATTGCCCGGATCTGGGTGCAATTAGCGTTGATGTGGCCTACGGTGGGAATTTCTACGGTATTATCGATCCGCAGGCTAATTTTGATGATATTAGCTCCTATTCGGCGAGCCAATTGATCCATTATGGTAAGATAATCCGCCAGTTGCTAAACGAAAAATATTCCTTCGTACATCCCGAAGATGCCAATATCCATGGGTTGACACACATCCAATGGACCGGCAATCCAAAGCTTTCCAATTCATCCGGACGTAATGCCGTATTGGTTGGAGATAATGCCCTGGATCGCTCTCCATGTGGAACAGGTACTTCTGCGCGTATGGCACAATGGTATGCAAAGGGAAAACTCAAAAAAGGAACCGAATTTATACATGAAAGCTATATAGGTTCGCAATTCACCGGTAAAATCGAAGCGGAGACAACCGTGGATGGTCGGCCGGCTATTGTACCCTCCATAGAAGGCTGGGCGCGGATAACAGGGTATAATACCATTTTTTTAGATGATGAAGATCCTTATTTTGGAGGTTTTCAGGTGATTTAGTAATTTAATAAGACAATAGCAACGTGAAAGAAAACAATAGAGGTACAGTTGTCGTAATTGGCGCTGGAATTGCCGGACTTGCTTCGGCCTATTACCTTGTGAGAGACGGGTGGGAAGTGAAAATACTGGAAAAAAACACTTTGGATAATAACTGTTCTTACGGTAATGCTGGTATGATCGTTCCGAGTCACTTTACTCCCTTGGCAGCCCCAGGTATAGTAGCACAAGGGATAAAGTGGATGTTCAATAGCAAAAGCCCTTTCTATGTACGGCCTTCGCTAAACCCTCGGTTGGTCAATTGGGGACTAAAGTTTCTAAAACATGCCAATCGCGCCCATGTAGACCAACATGCATCTGCTATTCGCGATCTGAACTTATATAGCAGCAGGCTGTACAATGAATTGGCTGTGGAAGATGGCTTTGATTTTGAACTGAAGCAGAACGGTATACTGATGATGTATAAATCAAAGGAAATGCAGCATGAAGAGATTGAGCTGGCCCATCGTGCGCAGGATCTCGGACTGGATGTCGATATTCTGGAAGGGAATGCTGTTCAAGAACTGGAACCCAATCTGAAACTGGATGTATTAGGCGCCATACTTTATCGATGTGATGGAAAACTATATCCTTCCAAGTTAATGCAGCAATTGATTCACTACCTGAAAGCCGCTGGCGTAGCTTTTTTTGAAAAAACTGAAGTCCATAAGTTTGTTACGTCCGGAAATAAGATTAAAGAGGCAATCAGTGATAAGGGAAGTTTTCAAGCAGATGCTTTTGTATTGACCGGTGGTGCTTATTTGCCGCAGCTGACCTCAAAGTTGCACATAAATACACCGCTTATGCCTGGAAAAGGATACTCATTTATGTATCAGCCCGAGAAAGAGAACACATTGAATCATGCGGCATTATTACTGGAGGCTCGTGTTGCTGTAACGCCTATGAATGGCCAGATCAGATTCAGTGGTACGATGGAGTTGGGGCCTGCAAATGATCGGATTTATGAAAACCGTGTCCGCGGAATTGTAGAATCTATTCCTAAATATTATCCCGAATTGAAGGTAGATTACCCAAGCGAAAAAATATGGTATGGTTACAGACCATGCTCGCCTGATGGATTGCCCTATCTGGGCAGATTGAAAAAATTTGATAATGTCCTAATTGCGGGCGGGGGTGGAATGATGGGGTTGAGCTTGGGACCTGCCTATGGGAAAGTTGTTGCAGATTTATTGGCAGGACAGAAAATCGAGGCTGAAATCGCTGGTTTTAGGCCTGATCGTTTTGACTGATAAAATTAGGATATAAACCAACACCCAAATTATGAATCGTTCTTTTTCTTTTAAAGCTCCCAAAACATTGTTTTATGGGCTACTCTTTCTATTCCCCATCTCCATGCATGCACAGAAGATGAAATTATACGACCATACAACCCCTATAGAACCTTTTATTGTGCAATACAAGCATGATGTTGAGGCGATAAATTATTTTTATGGCCCTATGCCCAAAGGCTGGGGCAATCAACAGGCTGCCGCTTCGCCCGAACAGTTGGCACGTCTCCAACGTTTGGATAACGAATATTTGAACAAACTGGACAAGTTTCCCTATGAAGAACTCGAGACATCGGGACAGGTAGATTTTATCTTACTCAAGCGCAAACTAAAAAGTGATCTCCTTTCATTGGAAGAAGATGAGTCGAATTACAAGCGGTTAGCCATGTATTTACCTTTTGCACAGCGAATATTTACACTTGAAAAGGAACGTCGTAGGGGGAAGCGTCTCGCGGGAGAAGATGTTGCGAAAGAACTGACGCTCGTTGTGGGAGAAATAGATCAATCAATCGCTGCATTGCAGGGAAAAACCAAAATTCCTGATGCCGATGTGAACTTTCTAACCGCCTTATTAAATTCGTTGGATTTAAGGATCACGAGCACCTTCGATTTTTACAATGGTTACGACCCCGAATTTACGTGGTGGGTACCCGCCATCTTTCAACAGGTGAAAAACAAGTTGTCAGACTACAAGGCAAAATTAGGTGCAAAAAGCGACCGGAAAGTGTTTGATGATGGTAGCCAGATTGCGGGTGTGCCAATTGGCGAAAAGGATATAAACCGAAGGCTCAAAGCTGAAATGATCAGTTATACCGCTACTGACCTTTTAAAATTGGCTGATCAAGAGTTTAAATGGTGTGAAGCGGAGTTATTGAAAGCAAGCCGTGAAATGGGCTTTGGGGATGACTGGCGGGCAGCGCAGGAAAAGGTTAAAAACTCCTATGTACCCATTGGGGAACAGCCCGAGCTCATTATGAAATTGTATAATGATGCACAGCAATTTATCGAACAAAATAAACTCATGGATATTCCCGAGCTGGCAGACGAGACCTGGGGTATGATCATGATGACACCTGAACGGCAGCGGGTCAACCCCTTTTTTACAGGCGGGCGGGAAATTAGCATATCCTATCCGACAAATACCATGGATCAGCAGGCAAAATTGATGAGCATGCGCGGCAATAATCCTTATTTTTCCCGCGGTACAGTTCAGCATGAGTTAATTCCCGGTCATCATCTGCAATATTTTATGAATCGACGGTACAAACCTTATCGCGAAGAGGCATTTAACACGCCGTTCTGGACGGAGGGATGGACATTGTACTGGGAGTTGCTGCTGTATAGCAAGGGGTTTGCAAAAACGCCAGAGGAGCGAATCGGAATGTTATTTTGGCGCATGCACCGTTGTGCACGAATAACCTTTAGTATCAAATTTCATTTGGGGGAGTGGACGCCGCAACAATGCATCGATTATCTGGTAAACCGCGTGGGATTTGAGTCGGCTAATGCGCACGGTGAAGTGAAGAGATCCTTTGAAGGCTCTTATGATCCACTGTATCAGTTGGCCTATCTCGTAGGTGGCTTGCAGTTGATGCGCATCAAAGAGGAGGTAGTAGATCAAGGGAAAATGTCATATGCTGCATTCCATGACCGCGTGATCAAAGAAAATTATCTGCCGATGGAAATGTTGAGAGCGATTATCAAGGGAGAGAAGTTAAAGCCCGATCACGAGACAAACTGGAAGTTTTACCATTTTAATAACTAGGTTTTTATGAGTGAGTCTAAACAAACTTTTCAAAAGTCGCTCGGGTTACTGGATGCCACTATGCTGGTCGTTGGGAGTATGATCGGTTCGGGGATTTTTATTGTATCAGCCGATATTGCACGTAACACAGGTTCCGCGGGCTGGATGATGGTGGTATGGTTGATATGCGGTTTTATGACATTGACTGCAGCCTTGAGTTATGGCGAATTAAGTGCGATGTTTCCAAAGGCAGGAGGGCAGTACATCTATCTTCGGGAGGCCTATGGACCCGTATTGAGCTTTGTATTTGGATGGACCTTTTTTGCAGTTATACAAACCGCGACTATAGCCGCTGTGGGGGTTGCTTTTGCAAAATTTACAGCCTATCTCTTCCCTTTTATGGATGAAGATGTTTATTTGCTTGAATGGTCTGATTATCGGGTATCAGCAGCGCAGCTATTGGCGATTGCCATCATCGTTGTGCTGACCTATATTAATTCAAGGGGCGTGAATAGCGGAAAGCGTGTACAAACCTCCATCACATTAATCAAGATCGGGAGTCTGTTGCTCTTACTGCTCTTTGGCTTCCTCGCATTGAAACATGAAGTTTGGTCTTGGAACTGGGACAATATATCACTTTGGTCGATGCGCCGCTTAAATACGGATGGAACGTACACATCTTATGATGGATTTTCAGCAATGGGGGCTTTTTCTGCGGCTATGGTCGGTGCCCTTTTCAGTAGCGATTCGTGGCACTCCTCTTCCGCAGTAGCTGGTGAAATTAAGAATCCACAGCGTAATATTGGTTTGAGTTTAGCATTAGGTACTTTACTCGTTACCGTAATTTATCTCCTGACTAATCTGATGTACACCGGCATATTGCCCTTAGAAGAAATGGTCAATGCGCCAAAAGATCGTGTAGCCATGAGTGTAGCCCAAGAGGTTTTTGGTCCTTTTGGGATTACTATTATAGCCATAATGATCATGATTAGCACCTTTGGCTGTAATAATGGAATTATTCTGGCAGGAGCGAGGGTGTATTATTCGATGGCGAAAGATGGTTTGTTTTTTAAAAGGGCGGGTAAGCTCAATGCGCATGCGGTACCTGCATGGGCCCTCTGGATACAATGTCTTGCTGCATCAATATGGTGCTTAAGTGGTAAATATGGTGATCTATTGGATATGATTACCTGTGTGGTCGTTATATTTTATGTGCTTGCGATTGCGGGCATTATTCGTCTCCGCATTACACGGCCAGATTTGAACAGGCCTTATAAAGCATTTGGCTATCCTTTTCTTCCCATACTTTATATTCTGATGGGACTCGCTTTTATCGGCCTAATGGTAATTTTCAAGCCAAATTATACCTGGCCGGGTATTATAATCGCATTATTGGGTATTCCTATCTATTATTTAATCAATCCTAAACGAAGAAAGCATGAAATTTCTTAGTACAGCGGTTTTGTTGTTGTCTGCACAGTTTCTGTTTGGTCAAGGAACTTTGGCAGACTATACACGTGCACAAAACTTAAAAAAACAATTGACCAACAAAATTGACAATCTGCCGGGCCAGTTTTATTGGAGTGAAAAGGGTGACCTGTTTTGGTATGATCGAAATACGGTGCAGGGGAAAGAGTATATGCTGGTCAATCCCCAGGCAAAAACAAAAGAACAGCTGTTTGATCTGACGAAGGTATTTTCGTTAGTGGAAGAAAAACTAGGACGAAAAGTCGAAAGCCGTTTTATTTCCAATGAACAGATAAAACTGATGGATCAGGATCAAGTGTCGCTCGATATTGCGGGCTATTTATGGATCTGGAACCGTCGTTCTTCGCAATTGAGCCAAGGGGCGGCAAGTGGAAGTAGAGATCGAAATACGCGGTATTGGGGTCAGCGTGAACAGGGAAATGCCTACAGGGAAGTCGAATCTCCAGACAAAGTGCATGTCGCATTTATTCGCAATAACAATGTATTCCTGGCAAAAAAGGGAAGTGTAAACGAGGCGCGACAAATTACGTTTGATGGCAATCCGGCAAATTATTATAGCAATGATATTCAATGGGCGCCAGATAGCCGTAAGCTCGCTACAGTAAAAACTCAAAAAATAGAGATCAGACAACTGACGCTAATCGAATCATCCCCTAAAGATCAGCTGCAGCCCAAAATTCAGACACGCGATTACGTTAAGCCCGGAGATGAGCTGGCACAGAAACTACCCATCTTATATGATCTTGAAAAAGACCGGCTGTCCGTGTTTGATGCCGCGCTCATACCGAATCAATTTTCCCTTTCGGATCTAGCTTGGCGCGATGATAGCAGAGCATTTACCTTTGAGTATAACAAACGGGGGCATCAAGTTTATGGCCTTATGCAGATGGATGCGAACAGCGGTACATCCAGTTATTTGATCCGTGAACAGAATAAGACATTTATTGATTATAGCGGCAAGAAATTTAGAGAAGATATATCCGACGGCAAGGAAATCGTATGGGCCTCTGAGCGGGACGGATGGAACCACTTGTATCTGTATGATGGAATTACCGGAAAAGTAAAGAACCAGATAACCAAAGGAAATTGGGTTGTTCGGAAAGTTGTGCATGTTGACGCTGATAAACGAACAGTTATTTTTGAAGGCAGCGGTATGAATGCCGGAGAGGATCCTTATTTGATCCACTACTATACCATCGGTTTGGATGGCAAGGGCTTAAAACTGCTGACCGAAGAAAATGCGAATCATCAAGCTTTTTTCAATAAAGACTATTCGCAATTTATCGATACATATTCCCGGGTTGATCAGCCGCCAATTTCAGTATTGCGCGACAAAGATGGTCATCTTATCATGGAACTGGAGAAAACAAACAGTAGTTTGCTAGAAACTGTTGGATGGCGTGCACCGGAGGTTTTTAAAGCCAAGGGGCGTGATGGCGCAACAGATATCTGGGGGATTATTATTCGACCGACGAATTTTGATCCCGCTAAAAGCTATCCTGTCATCGAATACATTTATGCGGGACCGCATAGTTCTTTTGTGCCCAAATCATTCTACAGCAACCCGAGTGGGATGTACGAACTCGCTGAATTGGGCTTTATTGTGGTACAGATCGACGGGATGGGTACGTCAAACCGTTCAAAAGCATTCCATGATGTCTGTTGGAAAAATCTGAAAGATGCGGGCTTTGCGGATCGAATTGCCTGGATGCAGGCTGCTTCAAAGCAATATAAATACATGGATATCGGTCGAGTAGGAATCTATGGGACATCTGCGGGTGGACAAAGTTCAACCGGTGCGTTGTTATTCCATCCCGAATTTTATAAAGTTGGCGTTTCTTCCTGCGGTTGTCATGATAACCGAATGGATAAAATATGGTGGAACGAGCAATGGATGGGTTGGCCAGTAGGTCCTGAATATGCGGCGAGCTCCAATATTGAAAATGCAGCTAAGCTGGAAGGAAATCTTTTATTGATTGTTGGGGAGCTGGACGATAATGTGGATCCCTCTTCCACCTTCCAATTAGTTGATGCCTTAATCAAAGCGCGTAAGAATCATGATTTTATCATGGTGCCTGGAATGGGGCATTCTTCTGGAGGAGATTATGGTGAACGAAAAAGAAGAGACTATTTTGTAAAGCACCTTCTTGGCGTAGATCCGCCCGCCTGGAATCAGTATTGATTCTTTCGATGTGACACAGCGCAGTCAATTTGTCTTTAACAAATTAATACGTTGAATGAGACAGCCCCCAGGAAGCACTAAACTTCTGGGGGCTGTTTAATTTGCGATGTTTTTAACGTTGTCGCCGTCTCTATTCCACCAATAGTCCGACATAATAATTGAACGTATCAATATCGATATTCTCTTTGGTCAATCCCTTTATTGTAATTGGTCTAAAATGCTGGTCCAATTGGATAAGTTCCCTTTTTTGACCTTTTAGTCCAATATGTATCGGCATATGAAAGCCTTTGACTTCACTGATCCAGCGGCCCAAGACTCTCCCTGAAGGATCTTGTTTGATTTCCAGTGTAGGAATAGCGGTATGCTGTATATACTGTTCAAATACTTTTAACAGGTCTAATCCAGACTGCTGGCTTACATAGTTGACAATATCATGATAATCGACTTGCTGATGATAAAACTTACTGTTTAATCCCCGTAGGATATTCCGCCACTTTTCATCATTGTCAATCATCGTACGGATCATGTTGAGCATGACGCCACCTTTGGGATACATATCCCCAGAACCTTCTTTATTGACATGGTAGGGACCCTGGATAGGGTTATCATTTTGGATTCCACTTCGGATACCATGGGCATAAGCCTGACTGGCTTCTTTGCCATAGAAATAGTCTATAAATAAGCCTTCGGAATAATTGGTGAAGCTTTCATGGATCCACATATCGGCCAAGTCGGCTGACGTAATATTGTTTCCGAACCATTCGTGCCCAGATTCGTGGACGACAATAAAATCCCATTTATGTCCCCATCCGGTTTCCGAAGCATCCCTGCCACGATAGCCATTTTGATAATGGTTTCCGTAGGCGATTGCACTTTGGTGTTCCATTCCTGTGTGATAGGTTTCAACAAGTTTATAACCATCTTCATAGAATGGATATGGGCCAAACCAATGTTCAAAAGCTTCTAAAGTCTGGTTAGCATTTTTTTGAAGATGGGCTTTTTTTTCTGCCGTATCGTTTTCGCGCAAAATATAGTAGTCTATATCCAATGGCCCTTTTTCCCCTTTATATTTTTCCTTAAAATGCACGTAGTCGCCGATGTTGATGGCGACATTGTAGTTGTTGATTGGATTGGCAACTTTCCAGTGGTATTTGGTGTAACCATCCTTCATCTTTTCAACCTTAACCAAACGTCCATTGGATACATTCATCACCTCTTTTGGGACAGCGATGGAAATCAGCATACTATCCACTTCATCGGATTGATGGTCTTTATTTGGCCACCAAACGCTCGCACCCATACCCTGGCAGGCTGTGGCCACCCAGGGTTTGCCGTTACTATCTTTCTTCCAGTCAAAGCCGCCGTCCCAGGGAGCTTTAACCGCTTCTGTAGGATGGCCTTCGTAATAAACCGTAAATTCTTCCTGCGCTCCTTTCTTGATAGCCGTTGGAAATTCGACAAAGACAGCATTATGTTCTCGAGTAAAGGAAAGTTTCTTTCCTTTGTAAACGACTTTGTCTACTTTAAGATTTGCAAAAAGATCAAATTGCAGGCGATTAAAATCAGTCGTGGCCTTGAAACGGAAAAGATTTGAACCCGAAATAAATTTATTGTCTATGTCTACCTTCACATCCAAATGATAATATTGGATATCGTAGCAGGTTCGCAGCGGTGACAGATATCCGCGCAGTGAATCAGCCCTGGTAAATTCATTTTTTTCTTTCATCAGCTGCGCTGCTGATTGTTGTATACCTGCGGTCAGTAGACTGCAGGTTCCCAATGCATATAATAGTATTTTTTTCATTGTAAATAATGGCTATTCGATCTATCTTCCTCCCGGAGGACAATGTAACCTGAGATAGTTTGTAAATAATGTTCTTAAATGCTCATGTGTACCCTGTCCCTCACTAATCGAATGGCTACGGTTGGGGTAGGACATCAACTGGAACTGCACGTTATTTTTAACCAATTCATTGATGAGGACTTCAGCATTTTGATAATGCACATTGTCATCCCCGGTTCCATGGATATAGAGTAAATTACCTTTGATATTTTTTGCATATTTCAGTGGAGAACCGTTTTCAAAGTCGGCAAGATTTTCTTGGGGAAGACCCATGTAGCGTTCTTGGTATACATTGTCGTAAAGTAACTGATTCGCTACTGCTGCAATGGCGATACCTGTTTTATAGATTTGAGGATATTGTCCCAGTAGGTTAAGTGTGCTTGATCCGCCACCGCTCCATCCCCAAACTGCAGTACGAGAGCTGTCTACAAAAGACCATTTCAGTATTTCTTGAGCTGCTAGGGCCTGGTCGCGGATGTTGAGCTGACCGATGTTCCGATAGATGCTTTTCCGCCACAAGCTGCCTTTAGGAGCAGGAGTTCCACGATTATCCAAAGAAATGTAAATGTAGCCGTCCTGTGCCATATTCCCTTTATATAGACTGTTGTAACCCGCACTAAAGTTGTCTATTACCGTCTGTGATGCAGGTTCGCCATAGACCATAAATACGACTGGATATTTTTTGTTGGGGTCGAAATCCAAGGGTTTTACCATCCATCCGTCCAATTCAACACCGTCGGTTGTTTTTACCTTAAAAAACTCAGCAATACCATCATTGGCCTTCTTCTCGCGTTTAAATTCAAAATCTACAAGCGTTTTATGTGTAGGTAATTCGATAACGGCATTGTGTTTTAATGTTGCCCGGTTACTAAAGCTGAAGATTGCTAGCTTACCGTCTTTTGAAATATCATAATCGCAGGTTCCTTCGTATGACGCCGGTGTTAGTCTCTTAGGAACGCCGCCTTTCGTAGATACACTATACAGATATTTTTGCGTTGCATTATTTGGAGAAGCGGTAAAATAAATAGTTTCATTTTTCGTGTCGAAAAAGTCGATATTGATCAGATCATAATCTGCTTTCATAACCAGTTTCTCATTGCCTGCGAGATCAATCTGGTAAATTTTGCGCCAGCCGTCCTTTTCAGACACCCAGATGAAGGCCTTTCCGCCTTGAACCCAGTCCCATCCAGAAGGATCGTTGTTGTTCCATCGTGATTTGATATCAATCCACGAGTCACTTTGCTCCTGATGTATGTTTTGCGCTTTATTGTCGGAGAGGGCGACAGTATAGATCTTGCTCTCATTTTGTTTTCTATTGAGCTGCTCTACGATGACCTGTTTGCTATCAAGACACCATTCCATGCGGGGAATATAGTGTTGGATGGGATCTCCCGGAATATTCAGCATCGTACTTTTTCCCGTGGCGATTTCATAGGTCCATATCGAACAGGCACTCGGTGGCTGTCCAACTTTAGGATACTCCACAGGGATGGTATAGGAATAGAGGCTATCCGTATTGTTGATCATCAAAAAATTACGGATGTTGCGGGCATCAAGCTTCCAATAAGCAATAGAAGTACCGTCCGGAGACCAGCGGAAACCATCTTTGCAGCCAAATTCTTCCTCGTATACCCAGTCGAAAGTACCGTTGATTAGACGGTCTGTTCCATCTTTCGTAACGGCAACGATGCGGCCATTCGCAAGATCTTCCACGTAAACATTATGATCGGCTTTATTGACGTAAGCTACTTTATCTGCTTGCGGGTTAAACTTCGCAAACATCAGTTGCGAAGCCGGGAATTGTTTGCCTAGCTGCTGTAACTGACTGGACTTTTTATTATAGACCCAATAATCACCTCTTGTATTCTCGCGCCAGACTCTCTTGCTATTGGTATACAGTAAAATAAGCTCCTTGTTTTTGGAAATCGAAAAATTCTCAACCTTTAGTGCTGTTGTTGTCCCTTTTGGAATAAGCGATTGCTGTGAAAGAAAGATGGATCTCATCCCATTTTTAGGGTTGACCATTTCTATTCCCTTATCAGAAAATTCATAATACTGATCACCTTGATCTGTCCATAGTCGTTGCGCAAAAATGGAGGCTGGAACCTGAAAAATCAGTATTAAAATAATAAAGATCGACTGTTTAATGCTGTTCATTTGTTTATCTATTTGAGCGTTGGCCCTAAAGTGATCAAAGTTCACTTTTCGGGTTTATTGCTATGTTCGTTATCTGTTTTTTAATTAATTGGGTTGTCTTTAAGCTGATATATTTCGTGTATTTCACGTTCAAGATATTTCCCTAAACGACGATATCCATCTTTTTCAATAAGATAATTGTCTTCGATACGAACCCCTCCGAAATTGAGGTGCTTTTTTAAGAAATCATAATTAATAAAGTCCTTGTGTAAATTTTGCTGTTCCCAAAGCTGCGTTAATTCAGGGATAATATAGATTCCAGGCTCAACAGTGAGTACATTGCCAGCTTCTAGTTCCTTGCCTAGTCGGAGTGATTTGATACCGAAAGTCTTGGTATCTTTTGGCTCAGCTTCGGTATAGCCTACATATTGTTCACCAAGATCTTCCATATCATGGACATCAAGACCGAGCATGTGCCCGAGTCCACATTGAAAGAAAAGTGCATGCGCGTGATTCATGACCGCATCTTGCGCGTTACCTTTCATAAATCCTGTTTGTATTAGTCCGTCTACAAGCGCTTCACAGGCTTTTAAATGTATTTCTTTAAAACGTATTCCGGATGTCAGCAGCTGTTCAGCAGATTTAAAAGCATGTAGAACAATCTGATAAATTTCTTCTTGCAACGCTGTAAATCGTTTTCCTACGGGAAATGTTCTGGTTAGATCAGAAGCATATCCCATAGCGGTTTCCACGCCCGAATCATTAAGGAGAATATCACCTTCACAAAGTTGGTGAAATTGCATATGGTTATGCAGGATTTCACCCCGTTTTGTAACTATCGGAGGATAGGAGAATGGGGTTCCCTGATCTTGCGCAAAATGTTGCATAGCATTGCTGATCTGATATTCATAACAACCAGGTTTTGTCATTCGCATAGCTATGCGATGCATATCAACAGCGATATCTACCGCCTTTTCTAGTTCCGCGATCTCCTCTTCCGATTTGACGCTTCGTTGAGCAACCACGGCTTTAATTAAAGCGACCGAGGGTTCTAACTGACTTACAGAATGGCCAGTTATTTGTTGAAGTAATAATTTGTTGTGCGATTGATAAGGCGGAAGGTAGTGAATTTCTGCTTGCGTTTTCTTGTTAAGATAGTCGAAGAGTTGATTGAAAGGAAGTACCGCACTTATACCCGAAAGTTCTGCCTTTTCCGCTAAAGTTTGCTGCTGACCCATCCACACAATATCGTCGATCGTCATTTCGTCACCAAATAGTATAGTCTCATTTTTTTCAATATCCAATACAGCAGCCAAACCTGGACTTTTTATTCCTATGTAATATAAAAAGCTGCTGTCCTGACGAAATGGATAGGTGTTGTGCTCAAAATTAATCGGGTTTTCAATGTTGCCTAACAAAAGAATTTTGCCAGAACTGAGCGATGATAAAAGCTTATTTCGGCGATGAAGATATATTTCTTTTTTGAACATAAATTTTGGAAATTTTAGAATGTAATGCTTTTTATTTTGTTAAAGCCATAGATTTTTTGTTATATTTTGTTTTGCAATTGGCTTGCCCCTTAGATGTACATTGTCTAACACGAATATCGTAAAATTTAAGCGCTTCAAAACGATTTATTTAAGAGGTTTATCTTTGATAGTGCAATTTTTGCTGTTGTTACAAACGAATAAGATTCATTTTTATACACTATGAAGAATCGAAAACGAAATTTAATAAAGTTCTATCTTTCTGTTGAATTATAATTATCACAATTTATCAAAGTCTAATTGTATTTTAACCCATTTTTTTAATATTAAAGCGTTTTTAATACCAATTATACCTTTCCTTAGAAGATTTGTTAAAGCATTATTAAATATTGTCGGATTCTAAACATATTTTAGTATTGTAATTTTATGAACAAACTAAATATATTGTTGTTGCTTTGCAGTTGTTATATTTATGTTAACTAAACAGTAACATAAACTAAACATACCTATGAAAACGCTCCAATTTAATGTTCCTACCATGCGAGGCCAGAGCCTTACTATTCAAGAAGATGTTTTGGAAAATTTCTACCCCCATTTTCATCGACATCAAGAAGCTCAATTAATGTGGATAAAAAAAGGCAAAGGAGTTTTGATTGTTGAAGATACCTTACACCCCTTTAAGGAAAATGATATTTTCTTTTTGGGGGCAAACCAACCGCATGTGTTTAAATCGGCCTCTCAGGACGGCTTTTCAAATGAATCTCGCTCTGTTTCCATTTTTTTCGATCCAAACGGAAAGCTTAAATCTCTGTTTTCCCTGGATGAATTTGAATCGCTGAATCAATTTATCTATAGTAACTCCAGAGGATTTAAAGTTCCCGAGACTTATTTTGACCAGATATCACAAAGGGTTTGTCAGTTGAAATCTGCGGATCAGATGGACAAGTTGATGCATTTTTTTTATCTATTGAGAACGCTAGCAAATATTTCTAGGGGCGCCGATGCGCTTTGTAACGAGCGCGTGGAAGCAGGCTTGGAAACAATACATGGATCAAATCGTATTAATTTTATCTGCAACTATATCAGGGAACACTATAGAGACGAACTGACGTTGGAAGAAGTTGCTGATCACGCCAATCTTACGCCACAAGCTTTTTGTCGCTATTTTAAAAAGCATTGTGGGGTTACCTTTGTGACCTATCTTAATCGCATAAGAGTCAAAGAAGTGTGTAACCAGTTAAATGAAGACCACTTGGACAGTGTTTCTTTTATTGCCTACAACTGTGGCTTCAATAGCATTACCAACTTTAATCGCGTATTTAAACAAATCGTCGGCTGCAATCCAAAAGAGTATGTGCAGCAGTACAAACAAACGCTCTATTCTGTGATCTAATGCTAATCGGGAATACAGTATGAAGGATACTTTAAGCCATTAAATATTCTTTTATTTGCTCGCTTTGATTAAATAGCTATTAAAATCCAGCGGTAATAAAATCTCGTTAAATTGTAATGTTAAAATTCTTTTTAATGAGATTTTTGCTTTTATATTTATCTGTCTTTTTCCCTAAAGAAACGGATATAGCTTACCAAATCCGATCGTAATACCTATTCATCTCATCCCTATTTTTTTTGAGGAAAAAATCATCTTTTTTTTCTCACTATCTTAAAAAAAACACATCAATCATTTTTTTTATTGATTTTTGTGAAAAATAAGGTGTTAAGTCGATCTTATGTCAATGGGTTGATTTATTTTTTGCTTTTTTGTTAGTTGTTTTTAAGTCAAAAAAGGGTATTTAATGCGTTTTGACGTATTTTTCTTGAGGAATACAGGTGTTGTGAAGTTTTTCTGCTGCTATTATGTTGTTTATTTAACACTTTGGGTTAAAAATCGGGTATTAATGATCAAAATTCGGTTATCAATGCAAGCTAAGTACCCCTAACTTAGTTGTTATAAAAACACTAAAAACTAACATCTGAAACTAAACTTATGAACAGAAAAAGCATTGCTATGCTAGCCGCTACCGTTTTGGTAAGCTCGGCGGTATATGCGCAAACAGTTTTAAAAGGGAAGGTGGTCGACCAAGACGGAAAGCCTATACCCGGAGTTACAGTGACACTGAGGGATGGAACAGCGACACAAACAGGGCAAAACGGCGAGTTTACGATCAACTACAAGCAGGCGGGGACTCTAAGCGTTTCGGCTATCGGTTATGGTCGTAAGGAAGTGAACTTAACCAATCAGCGTACAATTCAGGTTACATTAACGACCGATGAACGCAATTTGGACGAAGTTGTGGTCACTGCGATGGGAATTACGCGCTCTAAAAAGTCCATGGGAGCGGCAGTTCAAGAAGTGAAAGCGGAAGAGTTGACGGATGCAGGACAATTATCCCTTACAGGTTCATTATCCGGTAAAGTTGCCGGTGTTCAAGTCAATCAATTTGGTGGAGCTGTTGGATCATCCGCAAGAATTTCCGTTCGCGGCAATACATCATTGCTTTCTGATCAGCAGCCCTTAATCGTAATAGATGGGGTACCAATGTCAAATACGACTCAACGTACAGGTGATAATACATATGGTGGCGTGGATTATGGATCAGGGTTAAATGATATCAATCCTGAAGATATTGAAAGTGTTACCCTTTTAAAGGGAGGTTCAGCAGCTTTATATGGTATGCGTGCTGGAAAGGGCGTACTTATGATTACAACCAAATCGGGCAAGCGCGCGAAAGAGGGGGTTGTATTGTCTTATGATGGTAATTTTACTGTAGATCAAGCCTCGACGATACCCAAATATCAGAATTTGTACGGACAGGGTTCTAGAGGTGATGAATATAACTATGGATTACTAGCAAAAGGTAAAGGCATAACGTATCAACAATTTGCGCGAGATAGTTCGTTTGCGTATGTCAATGGTGCCGGTGGAGGTATTAATGATGGTTTTGACGAATCATGGGGACCGAGATTAGACATTGGGCTACAGTTGCCACAATTTAACAGTCCAGTAGTAAATGGTGTAAGACAGGCAACGCCCTGGGTATCGCATCCAAACAATGTAAAAGACTTTTTCCAATTGGGCTATTCTCAGAATCATAATCTTTCTTTGCTAGCGAAAAACGATCGTTCTTCAACGCGCGCTTCCTTATCTTTTCGGGATCAAAAAGGAACTGTACCAAACACCGATCAGAAAAAATATTCTGCGCACTTGAATAATACATATAAAATTAATGAAAAGTTCTCATACGATATCATGTCCACATTTGTTCGGACAGAAAGCGGAAACTTGATTACACAAGGATATGATGGTGCTAATCCTATGAACGGTTTAATTTGGTTTGGCCGTCAGGTGGATATGAAAGATCTTAAAGCGAATTGGGATCAAAGAGACGAACAGGGAAACTATACTTATTATAATTGGAATTCCAATTATCATATGAATCCTTATTATTCAATGTATAATTCGTTGAACTCTCTCAAAACAAACCGCATTTTTGGCCGATCCTCTTTGTACTATCAACCTTATGAATTTTTGAAATTTGAAGGACGTGTCGGATTGGATTACTACCATACCAATATTTTTGAACGAAATTATTTCAATTACGATCATCCATATGGAAGCTTTAATGAAATTAAAAATAGCAATACCGAATTTAATGCAGATTTCTTAGCTAATTTTAATAAAAAATATGGTGATTTCGATATTTTAGGATTGGTTGGTTTTAATTATAGGGACAATCAATATGAATCGAATAGTTTAGGTGCTAGCGGTTTGACTGTTCTTGGGGTGTATACCATTACAAATAAGATTGGAGACGCGGTGACGAACATGGATCACGCGCACAATCGCTCAAATTCAATTTACGGTCAAGCCTCTATTGGATGGAAAGATCAGTTATATCTAGATGCAACCATGCGTAACGATTGGTCGTCTACGTTAACTAAATCGTTTTTTTATCCGTCGGCTAGTTTAAGTTGGATACCTACATCGTCCTTTGAGAGCTTGAGGAGTGATGCACTTTCTTTTTGGAAACTGCGATTGAATCTAGCGAAAGTCGGTAATGCAACATCGCCTTATCGTAATGGAAATTATTATTATGCGCAAAATAACGCTTTTGATGGTATAGGACAGATGTACAAAAGTATGACCTATGCGATCGATAATTTAGAGCCCGAAGCTATTTATTCTTGGGAAGTGGGTACTGAAGTGGGCTTTTTGAATGATCGTATTCATGCGGATATTACCTACTATCATAAAAATGCTAAAAAGCAAATCTTGCCAGTGACAACATCTAATGTGGTCGGCTTTAGTAGCATGGTTTTAAATGCTGGAAATATTGAGAGTAAGGGGGTAGAGTTGCAATTAAGGGGGGATGTTCTAAGGAAAGAAAACGGCCTTAACTGGACAACGATGATTAACTTTTCTAGGGATCGGAACAAAATATTGGAATTATATCCAGAGCTAAATTTGCAGACCTATCAAGTGGGATGGACTTGGGGAATCGCAAACACAGCAACAGTTGGTGAGGCATGGGGTGCGTTGAAGGGTACAGGCTATGATCGCGTTGAAGATGGGCCCATGAAAGGAGCTATTAAAGTTAATAGCAGTGGTTTAGTAGCTTCAAAGGCAAGTCAAATTATTGGTAATGTTACCCCAGATTTTTTAGCGAGTATGCGAAACGATTTTAAGTATAAAGATTTCAGTTTTGGCTTTATGCTCGATTTCAGAAAAGGGGGTGATATTTGGTCCCAGACTATGTCTCATGCCTACACCGCAGGGATCGCAGAAATTACTGCTGCAAACGGAGTTCGGGAAAGAGCCATTGTCGCAGGGAAGGATGTGATGACTAATGAGAAATTTGTAATGTCAAATGGTAATGGAGGTTGGGTGACGAACACGATCGAAACAAATGCGCAGGATTGGTTTGAATCGGGTGGTGTTTCAGAAAGCTATGTATTTGATGGTTCTTTTCTCAAGCTACGTGAAGCGTATCTGACATACACTGTACCCGCTCATTTATATAGTCGAATTAAAGGAATCAAACGTGCCAACATCTCTCTAATTGGATCTAACTTAGCTCTGCTTTGGGTGCATAAGTCAAATACGATGCGACTTGATCCAGAAACAAGTGGCGTTTCCAGTGATAGTAGAGGAATAGGTTTTGAACAAGCTACAGTTCCTTCTTCGAGAAGTATTGGACTTAAATTAGGATTTTCGTTTTAACTGAATTAAAGAGTAATATAATCATTTTGTATTCCAAAAAATATAAAAAACTATGAAAAGTTTAATAAAGAATATAAGTATATCGGTCATTATCTTTGCAATTATTTTTTCAGGATGTACCAAAAAATTTGCGGAGATAAATACTGATCCAGATGCCTTACCCGATGTTCCACCAGCAAATATGTTAACGAATATACTCCGTAATACAGCCGAGTCTTTTGGTGGAGATGTGGATGGTTATGGAACATTTGCAGGATACATTGTTAAAATCCAATATATGGATTTTTTGAGTGGCTTAACTCCGACGAATAACACGTACGGTAATCGCTGGTATAACTGCTACTATAACAACGCGCAAATCAAAGATATTTTGGCCAAAACAGACGATAAGGCTGAGGCATATAAAAATATCAGAATTGTAAGTCGAATTTGGCGCAACTATATGTGGTTTTTATTGACAGAAGGTTGGCGAGATGTTCCTTATTCGGAAGCATTGAAAGGACGTCCAGAAGACGGCAGTATTCTATTGGCAAAATATGATAAACAAGAAGATATTTACCCCGCGGTAATGGCTGATTTGAAAAGTATTGCTGACGAGATGGCTGCTGGAATTGGTGATGACGATCTTGGAAACTTTGATATTGTCTATTATAACAGCGGTAGATCAACAAAAGAACAGATGCTTTTGTGGCAAAAATTCTGCAACTCATTGCGGTTACGCATGGCAATTCGTATATCCGGTGTCTCTGCAAGTTTAGCAAAAAGTACAGTAGAAGAGATTACCGGTGCCCCTACAAAATATCCGCTGATTGAAAATAATGCCGAAAATTGTGCTATTAAGTTCCCTGGAGAGCTACCTTATCTCGAGCCTTGGTATAATTCTGGAGTTTACGGGAAGCGAATTGACAATTGGGGAATGTCCGATATTTTTATTGATCATATGCTTAAAACAGCAGATCCGAGAATAAGTACAATAGCGACAAAGAATAATGCTGGAGCATATCTTGGTTATCAAAATGGGCTAACATCGGGTCCTAAAAAATTAGATACTATTTCCTGGATTGGCGACAAATATATTCGTGATCCGGCTGGATCTATACCATTTCTTAAATCTTGTGAAACCTATTATAATTTGGCTGAAGCTGCAATGCTAGGTTATAATGTTGGTATAACTGCAAAGGTTGCATACGAAAAAGCTGTGAATTTGTCTATGCAAGAAAATAATGTTTCCGATGCGGATGTTAAGACTTATTTAGCAGGCGCTGGACAGTGGAATAATACAAAGGAACGTATTTGGTGGGATATGTGGGTAGCGCTGTTTAAGGAGAATTACGAAGCTTGGAGTTTATATCGAAGAACAGGGATTCCATCGACAAATTATCCCTCAATTAATTCCATTTATGGAAAGGATCATAATGATCAACCTTGGCGTGTTCCATATCCGAACAGTGAATATGTAAACAATACTGCGAATGTGGAGGCAGCCGCTACTAAAGTAAAAGATTATGCTTGGGGTGAACAGATGTGGTGGGATAAACGGACAGGAAAATTTTAATTTCATATGTTTATTATTACCCAGCGAGGCAACTTCGGTTGTCTCGCTATTTTTTTTTATAAATTTTTATCCTGTCTTAAAGAATTAATCATTGCTTCTATAGATTTTTTTAAGTCGAATGCATCTACAAATCCAAGTGATTGTAATTTTAGACTAACTGTATTTCTACCATCCGGTTGTCTGGGAATATGTTGGAGAATCCCCTTCGTAGATTCTAGTCCGATAAGGTCGTGCAATTTCATATTTCCATTTGCATTTTCTGTCTTGTATAAACAGTTTTATTTGAACGCTTCAATTAAATTTCCCTTTGATTTGGAGCGGCAACACATTGGGACCAAAAGGTGACCAAATTGTACCTTTTGACACTACTTGTTCAGTGCTCGTTCAGTGCTTGCTCAGTGATTCGTCAGTCAGGACTGAATAATCAGTGACCGATAACTGTCTAAATATTGATTGAAAATTGTGATTAGCTATAATTTGGTAATGCTTTTGTATTTATTTTTGCAGCTAGCTTAAATTATGATCAGCAAGTGATTGCGTCAACGATTAAAAAGGCAGTATTCATTATCAAACCAAGTATGCGATCCCGCCTGCTGTTCTCATAGCCTGTGAGAAAGCGATAACAAGCTCATCTAAATAATGGTGGGATTGATTGAGGGGAGTATAGTGTCCGCAAAAAGTAGATCTACAAATAGCATTGGACAAAAAAATAGGCATAAAAAAAGGTTTTCAAACGGGGAGAATGAAAACCTTAAATAACCAATTATAAACCTAAATTATGATAGTACAAAGATAGTGTGTTTAATACACTTTGTCAAGAATTATTTCAAAAAAATTAAATCTTTTTGAAAACTATACTCGAATTGTGTCCTCCAAACCCAAATGCATTGCTCATTGCTGCAGTCACGGTTTTTTCCAGTGGCTGATTGATCACAATATTTACCCCTTCCGGAATCTCCGGATCTATATTTTCGATGTTTATCGTTGCGGGGATAACATTGTTGTTGATAGATTTTACGGCAATGATTGCTTCGATAGCCCCCGCCGCACCAAGTAAATGTCCTGTCATTGACTTGGTAGAACTGACCCATAAATTGTTGGAGTTGCCAAAAGCGCGTTGCATCGCTTTTAGTTCAGCGATATCTCCAACCGGAGTTGAAGTAGCGTGGAGATTTAAATAGTCGAGCTCGCTGATGTTAATTTTGGCTTCCTCCAACGCTAGAGACATGGCTTTTGCAGCAGCTATTCCTTCGGGGTGGGGAGAAGTCATATGGTAAGCGTCCGCAGTCATTGAAGCTCCTACAAGTTCTGCATAAATTTTTGCGCCTCTTTGCTTTGCATGTTCGTACTCTTCGAGGATAAGCGCACCGGCACCTTCTCCCATGACAAAGCCGTCGCGATCGCGGTCAAATGGTCTGCTTGCAGTCTGTGGGCTATCATGCCGGCTCGACATGGCCTTCATGGCAGAAAAGCCTCCAACGGAAGCGGGTGTGATGGGAGCCTCGGAGCCGCCACTGATAAAAACTTTTGCTTTCCCTAATCGAATGTAATTGAAGGCATCCATAAAAGCAGTATTGGATGTTGCGCACGCCGATACTGTTGTGTAGTTGATTCCTTTTAAACCATATTTCATCGATATCATTCCAGAAGCCATATTCACGATGAGGCGCGGAACGAAAAATGGACTGAATCGCGGTTTGTAATCTCCCGTTACGTAACCTTCTACCTCTTTTTCGAAAGTTTCCATTCCACCCTGACCAACACCCCAAATGACACCGATGTCAAAGGGATCCATGCTTTCAGGTACTAGTCCCGAATCTTCTAGTGCTTGAGCTGCACTGTATAACGCATATTGCGTGAAAAGATCACTCCTTTTGATTTCATTTCTATCTAAGTATTTTTCGGGCTGAAATTGCTTAATTTCACTTGCAATCTGTGTTCGAAATAGGGATGCATCAAAACGGCTAATCGCTGCTGTGCGGTTTTCACCGCGCAAAATGTTATTCCAGAATGTATCAATGTTTTCTCCCAGCGGATTTATGGTTCCCATGCCGGTAACTACAACTCTTTTCATCTCTTTTTATTTTAATATTTTTGTAATAATATACCGATTGGTATTTGAATTTTTAAAAAAACTAACTTTTGATTTCCCGGTTGACCATTTCTCTCATTTTTTCTAAGACAATCGCTAAATCTTTTCCTCTTCCGGTAATTTTTGAAAGCAAAATTCCGCCCTCGATCATCGCCATAAACGTAATGGCGTAATCCTCAGCAGAAACATCTTGCTTAAATTCTCCATTTTTTATTCCTTCCTCCAGAATCAAGATTAAACGCTGGCGCCAAAGGTCAAATGAACGCTTCACTTTTGGCGTTAAAAAAGGCAGTGAATCATCTGCTTCAACAGCAGCGTTCATCATTGGACATCCGCCAGAGGCTGCGATAGCTTTAAAATTCTCTTTGTAGAAATCAAAAAAAGACAAAAGCTTCTTTAACGCTGTTTTTTGCTGAATAATCTGCTGATGAACCGCATCGGAAATGTTTTTGCTCTGATAAGTATAAACATGTATGGCCAGATCGTCTTTGTCCTTAAAATTACCATAAATACTTCCTTTTGTTAAGCCTGTCGCTGTTGTGATATCTGATAGGGAAGTCGCAAAGTAACCTTTTTTATTAAAGATGGGCGCAGTTTTCTCAATAATAAATTGCCGTGTGTGTTCTGCTTTCGACATGATGAATTCTATTCTTTGCGTGCAAATATAGAAAATACTTATCGGTATATTACTAGTTTCTTAGCATTAATTCGATAGGGTAGCCTTATTTCTTTTCCATAATGCGATACGTACAACGTGGAGCGTTGTCTATTATATATTCCGTTCTGCTGATGACATAGGCCGGACCGACCAGTTGTTGAAAATTCTTCAGCCTGTTAGCTGCTATAACCTTGAGTTTTTTTCAATTGAGTCGATATCCCTTACTGCCTCGGCATATTTTTGATATATCTTAGACTCCTGGTCACTAAAAAGTAGATTTAACGCATTCCCGCCAAGCACATGTTAAATCGATTGTAACAATTGTACCGCAATTTCAGCGTGACTATCTCGAAATCTTAGCATACCTTGTGAAGACAGGATGTAGTTTTAAAACGTAAAGTATGATTAAATCGGCGCTTTTTGAGTCCGATAATCCAAATGTGCTGTCTTCGGCGTACCAACCAGTGTAAGCTAGATTGGCTGATCGATATTGCGACAAAAAAGAGCAGCTAATATCTTTTAAAAACGCCTCTCGGGCTATCTGGAGGCGTTTTTTTTAGTTGAAATATTTTGGCCTGTTTTTAAATAGACTAGCCTATTCTTGTGTTGGCAATTAATTTCAAAAAAGTAGAAGAATGTCTTTAACAATTCATTGTGGAGATATATCTTTGTTTTTTTGCGATCCGCCATTTGATTATGCGGTTTTCCGGCATGTATTTTCTGCTGTCGACATTGATGAAGTCTAATAGCATGCTAATAGAAGTAGATTGAAGTCTTGAACCACCATAAGATATTCAGTATTACATATTATATAACCATTGGCTGAAAAGGCCCGATTTAGTTTAGTTGTTTAAATGATATAATATATTGGATTAATGATATTTCAGTTGAAAGAGTTAATGAAGATAATGGCCTTTTTTATAGTATACTTTACTATACATGCTGCAGCTGGACAGAGTTTCCTACCATTGGATGAGAATAAATATCGAGTTGACGCGGAGAAGTTATTGCTATCGAGGTCCAATGATAGTGTGAAGGCAATGCAACATTTTTATTTGGCAGATTACTATCGATTTAGAGATACGGCGAAATTTTGGAATCATATGCGTGCGGGTGAGCGGTTGGCTAGGCCATTCAGGACCTTACAGGCCATGGGCGCATTATATAAAAGCTATTATTATGGGCAATTCCTGGATAGTAAAAACGCGAGCATTGAAGTCCAGAAATGTATCGACCTGCTTGGCAATACGCAAAAGCCTTTCCAACAAGGGCTATTGGCTAGAGCATGGTACAATCTGGGCTTGATTCGATTTCCTAAAAAGGGATTTGCTGACTTTTTGGATATTCTTAATGGGAAGTGCTTACCGTACGCTAAAGCGCACGATCCTATTATGGAAGGTAGTATAAATACTATGATCGGTATGACTTTTATGTCGTCCAATCAGCTTGCAAAAGCGGATGAATACCATCAGTTGGCGATTAAGCAGCTTGAGCAGCAACCTCCGAGTGCCGCACTTTTAGTAACTTACCTCAACGCAGTAAGCAATTATTGCTATCAGGTAAAATCCAAAGAAGCAAAAATCTTATTGGACAAAGCCAAGCAGCTATTGGACGAGTATCCAAATTCTTCTCAGCTGCCCAATTACTATTACAACGAGGCTCTTTACTTTACGACAAAGCAGCAAACGGATGAGGCGTTAAGGTTATTGGATATCGGTTTGGATTGGTCGGTCAAGATGAACAATTGGAAATTATTCCAGATGATGCGGTTCAGAAAGTTTAATGTGTATCTCCTGCAGAAAAAGTATGCCGATGCCAAACTGCAGCTGGAGGAAATTGTAAAAAATGGCCTATTGACCCGAGATCTTTATAATAGCAAAATAGTATATAGTCAACTGGCAGCCGTAAATGAGCTGATGGGTAATTATCAGGATGCACTGAAGATGTCCAATACCGCAAATAAGCTATCCGATAGCATTCTGCAGGTCCAACTGCTGGAAAAAATGAATGAGATGGAGACCAAGTATAAGACCGTTGAAAAGGAAAAGGAGATTCTGAATCTGCGTGCAGAAAAGGACCGGAACCAATTTCGAGTTTTTCTAGTTTTGGGTATTGCTATTTTGCTTTTCTTCATTGTGCTATTTACTGCTTTTTTTTACAGAAAGCAGCGGAAGCTCAATACACAGATACGGCTCAACCACGACATAGTATTGGAAAAATTGGAAAAGGAAAAGCAGTTGCAAATTTCGGAATCTATGCTCAAGGGGGAGCAGCAGGAGCGGCAGCGCATTGCTCAGGATCTGCACGACAGCATAGGCGGTATGTTGACAGGGTTAAAATTTAAGATTGCGGGCGACGTAGCGAAGAGTACAATCTTGACGGACGAAATACCGCAGAAGCTGAATGATATTTTGGGCGAAGTAAGGCGGATCTCACATAATCTAATGCCTGCATCTTTACGTCAGTTTGGGTTGATAGCAGCATTGGAGCAATTATGTCTGGCAATGAAAAATAGTCATGTTTCCATTCAGTTTGAGAATTACGAACCTGAATTGAATGTCGATTTTCAAAAAGGATTGGCCCTCTATCAAATTGTTCAAGAAGCGATTTCAAATGCACTAAAGTATGCAAATGCAGATACGATTATTGTTCAGGTAAGTAAATCGCAAGAAATATTACATATACTTGTGGAGGATAATGGTAAAGGCTTTGATTCCTCCGTATTAAATTATGGATTGGGATTAAATAATATGGTCAATAGGATTAAATGGATCAACGGATCAATTGACATTCACAGCAAGCTTGGATCCGGAACCCAAATCGAAATTGCTATAACTGTTTAAATTGGCTGAGTCATGAAGATAATTGCGGTGTTAGATGATCATCCCTTACTGTTGGAAGGAGTTGTTTCTTTTCTCAATAATCAGGACGGGTATCGGGTATATCCATTTTTGGAAGAGGTGGCAATGATTGAATTTTTGGATACAACTAGAGTTGACTTGGTTCTGATGGATATGCAGCTTTCCAACATTAGCGGCGTAGATGTATGTAGGCAGGTCAGGAAGCAATTCCCTTTGATTCCTATAGTCGCCTTGAGCAATTTAGCCGATGGCAATCTTATTTTTCAGTTTATGCGTGCCGGCGGAAATGGCTATATTTTAAAGGATGTGTCCAACGAGGAATTTTTAGGTTGCGTACAACTGGGGATAGATGGCAAAGAATCAATTTGTGATCGTGCAAAAGAGCTATACACGGGCGCAGTTGCCACAATGAAAAGCCTTCCTAGGCTGACACAACGTGAAAAGGAGATTTTGATTTTGATTTCAAATGGACTGACAACGAATCAGATCGCAGAAAAGTTATTTTTAAGCCCAGTTACTGTAGAAACGCATCGGCGTAATCTACTGACTAAATTCAAAGTCAAAAATATGATTAAACTTGTACAGTTTGCAATGAAGCATAAGTTATTGGACCTTTAATCGAGGGCGCATCTTAGTGTTCGCCGTAACCTACATTATCTAGCTTACCTTTGAATACTCTAAATTGGATAATGAAATAGGCTATTACTAAAATGGCAGCAACTATAAACCAGCCTAAACCTACAGAGAGACCATATTCGTGTGCAGCAGTATTTTGAATCGTCAAGGACGGATTTACGTCATTCGTTGATGGTAATAATATGGGAAACATGGAAGCCACGGTTGTGGCAAAGCTCCCGAGTATAAAGAGGGATGAAAACAAGAAGCCCATACCGTCTTTCTTAAAGCTCCTGATCCAGAATTGTCCGAGCAATCCAGCTGCTGCAATTAGGGGAAATAACCATAGCCAATAATGATTTTGAAAATTGCTTAAAGAGATGGGTTTTACGTAATGCCATACATAGGCTGATAGCATAACGAGAATAAGCAAGACAACGTTGAGTTTAAAAACAATACGTTTTAATCTATCGTTTAAGGTGCTGGAGGTTTTGAGGATAATCCAGCCTGCTCCATGAATCGTCAATGTAACGACAGCGACTAAACCCAATATAACGGTAAACCAGTCAATAATGCCTTGATGCTGGGCTAAGGGGTCAAAGGTCGGGTTCCAAAGTGCAAGGAAAAAATAATGTGGCTCCTGTGTTGATACACCATTTTCGACCATACCAAGATTGACTCCACGAACGACGTTTCCCAGGGCCGCGCCAAAGAAAAGCGCAAGCAATAAACTTGCTAGTCCAAAGGCTTTGTCCCACAAAGCTTCCCAAAGGCGATGGTGTATCTGACCTCTCAACTCGAGGCTTATTGCCCTAAAAATAAGTAGCCATAACACAAGCATTAGCGGTAGGTAAAATCCACTGAAAGAGGAAGCGTAAAGCGTAGGGAAAGCAAAAAACAAGACACCTCCGGAAGCAATAAGCCACACTTCATTGGCATCCCAAAATGGTCCAATGGAATTCGTTACAGCTTTTTTCTCCTGTTCCGTCTTAGCGAAAAATAGATGGACAATTCCTGCTCCAAAATCGTACCCATCGAGTACAATATAGATTCCCAACATAAAAGTTAATACGATAAACCAAAATATTTCCATAGCTAATTAGGTTAATGCAGGGTAAGTTTCGGGACCTTTTTTAATGATTTTGAGGACTAACATCAGAAATAGTAAACCCAAAAGAATGTACAGACCAACGAATCCCAGAAAGGTGAATAAGGTGTTTCCAGAAGAGACTGTAGGGGATACACCGTCTACCATTCGCATGAGATTATACACAAGCCAAGGTTGTCTTCCAAGCTCGGCCGTGTACCAGCCTGCCGTATTGGCGATATAGGGAAAAGGGATCATAAACATGATAATCCATAATAACCATTTTGTTTGGTATAATCTGTTTCTCCAAAGCAGTAGCACTGCGAGCACCATGACTCCAATGAATATGGTACCAAGACCTACCATGATGTGATAACTATAATAAAGTCCAGGCACGTTCGTTGGGTGTAACGATTGGTCGAATTCATTTAATCCCTTAATTTCTGCATCCCAGCGTTGATAGGTAAGAAAACTGAGGACATTCGGTACGGCTATTTTATTATCCAATTTTTTATTTTCCATGTCCGGTTGACCGATCAGAACAATCTCTGATCCGCCTTTTTCTGTTTTGAAAATTCCTTCCATCCCAGCAAAGGCAGCGGGTTGGTATTTTGCCACATTTTTTGCAGCCAAATCTCCGGTAGGAAAGGCAAGCATCACCGAAGAGATCGCACCAAAGATGACCCCGCTTTTAACGAATATCTTACCAAATTTGCTATGCCTGTCACTGAGCAGATAAAATGCGCCAATAGAAGCAACAAAAAAGGAACTTGTAACCAAAGATGCGGCTTGATTGTGAAGATAGGAGGGCCAGAGCCATGGATTACTGAATAATGCGCTAAAATTATTCAGTATAAATTTGCCGTTTTCAAGAATCTCATAGCCCACCGGATGTTGCATCCAAGAATGTGTGGCTATAATCAGGAAGCCACTGGCCCAGGATCCAATAAAGACCATCAGTCCTGATAGAAAATGGAGCTTATGGCCGAGCAACTTTTCTCCAAAAAGGAACATTCCTAGAAACGAAGATTCTAGGAAAAAGGAGAACATGCCCTCCATAGCTAGGGTCTGCCCAATAATCCCACCGGTAAGTTCCGAAAACTTCGCCCAGTTTGTGCCAAACTGAAACTCCATGGGGATGCCGGTGACAACGCCCATGGTAAAATTAAGGGCGAAGATTTTCATCCAAAATTTTGAAGCGTGGTTGTAATCTTCGTTTTGAGTCTGCAGAAATTTCCATTTAAAGTACACGATCATCAGCGATAAACCCATGGTCAATTGGGGGAAAAGATAATGAAATGTAATAGTAAATGCGAACTGAAGCCGATTGTAGAGAATCATATCTTCCATGGATCCGAAGTTTTGGTTAAAAGACAGCTAAATATAGCCATTTTATTTCCCGATTTAGCTTGGAGCCAATTTATTTTTTGCTAAAAATTGTTCATTTTTATCATTTTCTGAGTTAATTGTAAAATAGTAGAACGATAATCCCTCATGACTCACCATAATCCCTTATTTATCTTATCTTCGTCCGATTTAATGATGGACTAGAAAGGGAGAGAAGAACATAAAGGGAAATGAAGAAAATAATCATTTTGATGGGTGTTTTATTAATACCTGTACTTTTAATTGTCGTAAATAATATCGGTCGCGGAAGAACTGCTAAAGATAATATTGTATTTAGGAGCAAATTATCGGATTACAATCTGTTCAAAGGTAAATTGGCTGATCTTGTGCCAAACGACCAAGGGATTTCCTATGAATTAGCATCTGCCTTATTCACAGACTATGCTGATAAAAAGCGTGCAATCTTTCTTCCCAAAGGGGAAAAAATGAGTGCATCGGACGATGGACTACCCGAATTCCCCAATGGTACTATCATAGCTAAAACTTTTTTCTATTCGGCAGCAAATGTGGTAAAAGGGGCTAAATTACAGCTGCTTGAGACTAGGCTTATTATCAATAAAGATGGGCAATGGAATGCGGCTACCTATCAATGGAATGCAGCTCAAGATGAAGCTTTTCTACTCATGGACAGCGCTTCCGTTCATGTTTCGTTTCTAGACAGCAAAGGTGTCGAAAGACAGACGAATTATATCATTCCTTCGCGGGAGGATTGTATCGCATGCCACCGTCAAGGAAATCATATGCTTCCAATAGGTCCCAAAATAAGAAATATGAACCGTATTGTCCATGTCAATAAAGAACCTATCCAGCAATTGTTATATTTGAGGGATAGGGGTATGCTTGATTTAAAATCGTTGAGTGATTTTAGCGCCCTGCCAAGTTATGATGATGTGACCCGGTCGACACCTGTGCGAGCACGTGCTTATTTGGATCTTAATTGCGCCCATTGTCATAATCCTAAAGGTACCGCTTATATGACTATGCTGGATCTCCGTTACGAAAGCCCCTTGAATGAAACTGGAATTTTGTTGAAACAGGCCAGGATGATTGGAAGAATGTCAACATTAGGAGAGATGCATATGCCCCAAAAGGGAACCACAATCTTGCATGATGACGGAATATCGTTGATCAAAACCTATTTGAAATCTTTAAAATAAAAGGTCTTTTAAAGATGAAGTTGTTAGCATCGACTGACGATCGCCACAGAAAAACAAAGCGGCACTTATTGATTTAAGTGCCGCTTTGTTTTTTTATAGAAAAATAGTTTTAAAGCAATTCAAATTCTTTTTCTTTGACATCGCGACTGTTGGGGCCAATGTACACTTTGAAATTTCCTGGCTCTGCGATATAATTCAGGCTGTTGTCAAAAAATTTCAAATCATCCACGTTAATTTTAAAGTTTACCGTTTTTTGTTCTCCTTTTTTAAGGAATATTTTCTGAAACCCTTTTAGTTCTTTTACGGGACGCGTAACTGATGCGACTACGTCTTGTATATAGAGCTGTATAGTTTCCTCAGCATCATAGTTTCCAGTATTACTGATGTCTATACTCGCTTGTAGCGTACCTTTTTCGTCTATTTTGGTACGGTCGAGACGAATGTCACTATAGGTAAAGGTCGTATAACTTAAACCATATCCAAAAGGGTAAAGTGGCGAATTACTTACATCGAGGTAATTGGATTTGAATTTTTCAAAATCACCTGAGTTTCCGTAAGGTCTACCGGTATTCTTGTGCGCGTAATAGATCGGAATCTGACCAACATTACGTGGGAAAGTTGCCGTAATTTTTCCCGATGGTACAACATCTCCAAATAAGACATCAGCCACTGCTTTTCCAGTTTCTGTTCCACCAAACCAAACATTTAATATCGCGGGCACGTGAGCATCTTCCCATGTGAGCGTCAGTGGTCGACCCGTAAATAGCACAAGAACGACTGGCTTTCCGGTAGCCAACAATGCTTTTAAAAGATTCTGTTGATTTTTTGGAATATCCAGTTCCGATCGACTGGAGCTTTCTCCAGACATTTCCGACGATTCGCCGAGCGCAGCGACGACGACATCGGACTGCTGGGCAACTTTTACGGCTTCTGCAATGATCTCTTCTTCTTTTCGGGGATCACGTGCGATTGTACGGCCAAACATAGTTGCATGTTTTTGGTAATTCGGATCCTCCAACAGATTACTGCCTAGGTGTGTCAGGATATTTACTTTGTTACCCAATACAGCTTTCATGCCCTCAACCAAGGAGGCCGTTTTGTCTAGTTCAGCACTGACACTCCAGGTTCCTGGCATATTTGCTCCTGAATTGGCTAAAGGGCCAATAACAGCGACTGTGCCTGTTTTTTTCAATGGAAGCGCTTGGTTTTCATTTTTCAATAAAACAAATGATTTTGCTGCAATTTCTCTTGCTTTCGCATGATTGTCTTCAGATCCAATCACTGTTTTCGCCCGTTTTTCATCACAATAGCGATATGGATCATCAAATAAGCCTAATTTGTACTTGGCTTCCAAAACAAAACGGCAAGCCCTGTCAATATCTGCGATTTTGACTTTTCCAGCGTCCAAAGATTTCTTTAGCGTCGTAAGAAACCCTTCACCGACCATATCCATATCAACACCCGCATTGAGACTTAAAGCAGACACCTGCTGGAGGTCACCTAGACCGTGTGCCGTTAATTCATTTACCGCTGTATAATCGGTTACGACCAATCCTTTAAAGCCCCATTGTTTGCGTAAAACATCAGTCATTAACCATTTGTTTGCTGAAGCAGGGACACCATTAATATCGTTAAAAGACGTCATAATACTTCCAGCTCCGGCGTCTATTGCTGCTTTGTAAGGAGGTAAATATTCATTGTACATCCGGTGAAGGCTCATATCCGTGCTATTATAATCACGACCGCCTTCGGCTGCACCGTATAGGGCAAAATGTTTGACGCAGGCCATCATGGTGTTGTATGCCGCGAGATTATCACCTTGGAAACCATGGACGATAGCCTCAGCAACCCTTGAGCTAAGATAGGTATCTTCACCTGCACCTTCAGAAATACGACCCCATCGTGGATCGCGAGAAATATCGACCATTGGCGAAAATGCCCAATTGATTCCATCCGCAGTAGCTTCCTCTGCCGCAATACGTGCAGATTGCTGAATTAAATTCATATCCCAAGTAGCGGCAAGTCCCAAAGGAATAGGGAATACGGTACGGTACCCATGAATGACATCCATACCAAAGATAATGGGTATTTTTAAACGGGACTGTTTAATGGCTATCTCCTGTGTTTTGCGGATCTTAGCGGGGGTACTCATGCTGAAAATACCACCGATTTGACCATTTCTAATTTTTGATTCCACATCAGTGGAGACAGTCGTTCCTGTAGTCGCCTCACCACCTGTTACTAGATTAAGTTGTCCAATCTTTTCTTCGACAGTCATCTTAGCCATCAGCTGATCAATGAACTTGTCCATTTTCTGATTGCTTTGAGCCGAACTTGTATGCCAAGCGAGAAATGCAAGAAGGAAAGCACCTACTACTTTTTTCATCTTATTATCTTTTGTTTATGTGCGCATGAATCTTCTACTCTGCGCTACTTAATATTTAGGGTAGATGTTCAATTTTAATTGTTGAACTTTTTGATACTATGCAATGTTATTTTCGTGGTAGGAACCATTTTCAACGTGTGATGGATCGAAAATGATTCCACAGACCACTATTTTAAATAGGGACTTGTAAAACCAAGTTTTTTTAGTCCCTGTTGAATTTCCGGGGCTTGCATAAAAAGATCCCAGATTTTACCAGTTCTATAGTTTTCGATCATCACTATAATAGGTCCCTGATCAATCGCCAGATACCGTTGTGGATACCAATTTGCTGTTTCGCTATACGCGTCGTAATAGCCATATTTACCCCAAATTTTGTCGCCAAGTTGTTTGTCGAGGTATTGTGCAAATTGAATGCTTTCGTGCGGTGTATAGGGAATGGATGATAATGCCGCTGTTGGCGCGATCACGCCAGGATCGTTGTCTGGGTGATGGGCATCATAACCGTTGATGGAATAACTGGCTGTCCAGCCCCATCCTTTAGAGGAACCATAACCCGTGTAGCCTTTTGGGTTTAGATCAGCATAGGCCAAATTTATTTTGGCATGGTTGCTTGTTGCTTCCCAGTAATCTGCATATTGATCTTTTAATCCCTTGGGGCTTAATCCTAAATAAGAATAATGCTCCCAGAAAAGTGGCCCCACTTCGCCTTCTTTGGCATTATGCTTAAGGACGAGTGGAATGTCATATTTTTTAGCTGCTGTTTTAATCGCACCTGATCTTGCCCAGCCCTCATGGTATACCGATGGAGCAATAGGATAAGTAGGCGAGGAGGCTGCTAAGATATAGGTGATCAGACATTCATCATACCCTCTTACCGGGTGATTTTGTTGAAAGTTAAATTTGGGGCTCCAATGCCAATACATGACATTTTGCCCATTTGTATAATGATTCCAATTGATTTCTTTCCATAGCTTGTCAGCCTTTTGGGCAACCTTTTGAGCAGAATCATCTTTATCCTTTAGGTACTCCCGAATGGCAATCAGACCCTGTGCTAAGAATGCGGTTTCAACAATATCGCCGCCATTATCTTTTTCACTGAATGGTTTAGCTGTGCCTAGTTCGCCATCATACCAGTGAGCCCATGCACCTTTGAACCGTTCGATTTTTCCTAAGTAATCCATGATGTGATCCAATTTTTGGACACCTTGTTCTTTGCTGATAAACCCGCGTTCCATGGCGACAATCATCCCCATAAGACCGAACCCACTACCACCTATGGTGACGACGTTACGGTCATTTTGAGGGTAGACACCATCCATATGGATGCGTTCCCTGGCGAGGCCAGAAGTAGGCTCCGCACCTTCCCAAAAATATTGAAATGTGTGTTGCTGAATATTGGTCAATAGCGAATCTTCATTGACGCGGCCTGCATTTGTTGAATCAATTTTTGAGGGATTGTCTGGACTGCTATTGATAGCATTTTGGCACGAACTGCTGAGAATAAGCGCCAAAGCTATACCGGTGAATACGGGATATGCTATTCGTTTTCTCATGGATATGTTGTTTAATTCTTGAAAAAATGTTCAAACGGCCAAAGGCCGTTTGAACGGAGTTACTTTTACTTATATGATTACCAACCGGTATTCTGCGACATTTCTGGAGTTTGGATACGTTGATCTTCCGGAATAGGGAAAAGCATCATTTTCTCCTGGAACGCTTTTCCATTGGCTGCCATGGCTGCTTTAGCCTGTTTTGTACGAATGAGATCAAACCAGCGGTCGTGCTCAAATGCCAATTCAAGGCGTCTTTCTTTCCAGATCAATTGACGGAGCTGTGCCTGGTCTGTTGTTGTTACATTAGGCAGTTTCACACGAGTACGAACAGTGTTTAACGCTGTGAGTGCCTCACTGTTATTTCCTAGTTCATTCGCAGCCTCAGCAAGGATAAGGTAAATTTCGCCCAGACGAAGGTAACGTACATTTTTATCACCATCAGCTGCACCTCCGTTTGCAGAAGAATACGCTTTTTCATTGTACATCGGATTCTCTACACCATTGTCAATCAGACGACCGTCGTAAAGAGTTTCACCCCTGAAAATAATCGTTGCATCGCGACGGATATTATCTTTTTCGGCATTGAAGGCATCCAATAGGTTTTGGCTTGGAATATTAAAACCCCAGCCTAAATTGACGGCTCCACCACGAGGCGCCTGTACCTGACTATATTGTTGGATGCCGTGAGCAATGGAAGTACCACGGGCTTGCCATTCAAAGAGTGATTCCGGACCATTTTCTCCCGCTAATCGCCAAATCGTTGCATAATCCGGCTCAAGGCTGTATCCACCTGATGTAATGACAGTCTTAGCCATATCAGCCGCTTGTTGCCATTTGCTTTGGTACAAATATACCTTCGATAGCAATCCTTGTGCAGCCCCTTTGGTCGCTCTGCCTAAATCTTTTGCTGCATAAGCAGATTTGATAGGTAGGTTGTCAATAGCAAATTGTAGATCTGCTTCAATATAGGCATACACTTCAGCTGCAGGTTCTCTCTTTATATAATCTCGTTCTTGGATAGGCACATCACCCCAACCCCGTACAAGATAAAAGTAATTCAAAGCACGAAGAAAACGGGCTTCAGCAATTAATCTATTTTTATAGGTTTCATCAGTTAAACCGTAATTTTCAGTATATTCTATGGCTCTTGTCGCGCGACCAATAGATTTATACCAACGCGCCCACATGGAAAGAAAGGATCCAGTTGTTGAGGTATAGGTTAGATTGTCTAAACTTAGTTTATCGCCGCCAGCATCGGTTTCAGAGCTGCCTTTATCTGCATTATCAGAAATCATTTCTGTAATGCCTATATACGAAAATGAGTAATCCCAGTCGGTAAACATGCCGTAGATTCCATTGACATATTGCTCTGGTGTATAAATTTCTTCACTATCCTCAGCTTCAACCAGTTCCTTTGAGGGTACATCCAGGAAATTATTGTCTTTGCAGCTCTGTAATGCAATTCCTGCAGTGAACATGAGCGCTATATAGAGTTTGTTAATTTTCATTGTTTTCAAAACTAATTGATTAAAATTGCATGTTAAGTCCAAATAAGAAATTACGGGTAGTTGGATAAGCTGAAAGCTCGATACCAGACGTAAGGTTTGGACTGCCATCGCCTGCCAGTTCAGGAGAGAAACCACTGTAATTTGTAAATATAAATGGATTTTGTGCCGTCACATAGAGTCTCAGCTTAGATTTTGAACTATAAAGTTTGTTGAAGGTGTAGCCAAGAGTGATATTATTGATTCGGAAGTAAGCTCCTGATTCAAGAAAATAGTTAGAGGCCCAGTATGCTCTTTCAGCACCAGGATGTTCATTGGTTGAACCTGCGCCAGTCCAGCGATTTTCAAAAGTCGACAGGGCAATATTCTCCCCAGCATTGGAGCGTACACTATTTAAACCGTTGTAAACCTTATTGCCGGCAACACCATAACCCGAAACATTGAAATCGATCATTTTATAATTCACACCTATATTAATGCCGTATGTGGAGGTTGGTAGGAATGAGCCAAAGAATTTTTTATCACGAGAGTCAATTACACCATCACCATTTTGGTCTTTGTATTTCAGGTAGCCCGGCTTCGCAACTCCAAAAGATGGTGTGCTAGCGACATCTGCGGCGTCTTGATACACACCATTTGTCTCAAACATCCACCACGCATAGATGGGTTGTCCAACACGTAGCCGTTTGGTGATTTCGCCATTATTTAAGCTACCTCCTGTAGCACCGTCAAAAGTATAGACTACCTCAGTAACCTTGTTTTTATTATAAGCATAATTCACGCCTACAGTATAGCTAAAATCGGGACTTATATTTTTGTTCCAATTCAATGCCACTTCCAGACCTTGATTCAGCACTTTGGCACCATGCGCATAATAATTTTTCTCATCTGGAGCAGAGTAAAGTGGCGTTACATCAAGAATGGTGTTGGTATTAAACTTATGGTAATAGTCAACCGATCCTGAAAGCTGATTGTTTAAGAATGCAAAATCTAATCCAGCACCAGTTTCCCTGGTTACTTCCCAGGTCAGATCTACGGCAGGAGTACCTTTTGCACTTCCGTACACCATATTTTGTTCAGGGCCGAGTACATAATTGTAGTTTGCGCTTTCCGGACTTGATAAGATCGTGGAAACATTTAATGGAATATCTTGATTTCCTAATTTACCCCAATTTCCGCGCACTTTTAGTAAATTGATCCAAGTAGCGTCTTTCATGAAGCTTTCATTGGTGACGGTCCAGCCCAATCCAACAGAAGGGAAAGTACCCCAGTATTTTCCTGTATTACGAAATACACTTGATCCGTCACGGCGCAAAGTAGCTGTTAAGTAGTATTTACTATCGTAATTGTATTGTAGTCGACCAAAATAGGATGCTAATGCCCTTGGTGTGTAATTGGTTTGTAAGGAGACTATACCGTAATCATTAGTACCTTTGGCTAAGTTAATATTCCAATATTGCTCTTGTTCCGGTACATTGTAGCCTGTTTGGCTGCTCATACTGTTGATATCGTATTTTTCACGCGACATACCAACGACGGCTTCGATATTGTGCTTGTCAAAACTTTTGTTGAATGTCAGGAAGTTTTCGAATGACCAGCGAAATTGCTCAAGATTCTCGTATTTTAAGCTGTTGTCGACATACTCAACGGCCTTGGGATTATCGGCTTTTAATTGGTTGAATCTAGCTTCATCCAACAATGTGTTGGCATTTAACCATTGATCTTTTACGTTATTAAAAATCCGTTGTTTTGAGTAGAATTTATTCCCGCCGATACGCGAGTTGATTTTTAAATAATCGGTTATTTTGAATTCGCCTTCCATACTTCCTTGTAGACGGAATGTATTTGTTCTTTCATTTTGGCGGAGAACTTCATAAACTGGATTACCAATAGAGTTTAAATTTCCAATAGGTTCCCCGTTGGCTGCGTCAATGCCAGCCACTCCCGTTTTTGTATTTACGCGACCAAGACCATAGCGGCCATTGTCAAACATGACTGGAGCAAGCGGCGATTGACGATAAGCGGTAGTAAAAGCACTATATGGTTTTGGTGTTGCGTTAGTTAAAGTAAGATTTAAATTTTGACTGAATTTTAGACGATTGTTTAAAAATTTATAAACATTGTTGTTGCGTACTGTATTTCTCACAAATTTAGAACCATCAAGAATACCATTTTCGGTATAATTGTTTGCAGACACAAAATAGTCCACTTTTTCTGTTCCTCCAGAAAGATTGACAGCATTATTAAAGACAGAACCTGTGCGTAACAACTCATCATACCAATCTGTATTATATTTTTGTTTCTCGGCTAAGAGGTAAGATGCATTAGTCGAGGTAAGGTATTCATTGGCAAATATTCTAAACTGATCAGCATTGGCCATTTTTACGCGATTGAGAACGTTCTTAATGCCTGCAAAGCTTTCGTAATTAATACTTGTCGTTCCAGTTTTACCTTTCTTTGTTGTTACAATGATGACACCATTTGCAGCCCGAAGACCGTAAATTGAAGCCGAAGACGCATCTTTCAAAACATCCATGGATTCGATATCGGATGGATTGATATTATTGATGTCCGTCTGTGCGATACCGTCAACAATATAGAGTGGATTTCTGCCTCCAAGCGCTGTACCCAGACCTCTGATGATGACGTTCGGTGACGATCCCGGAGCTTCGTTGGCAATGATATTGATACCGGCAGCTTTGCCCTGTATAGATTGCATGGCTGACATGGCCGGTTGCTTGGTGATATCGGACGATTTCAATGAACTGATCGATCCGGTTAGATCGGCTTTCTTTTGCGTACCGTAACCGATAACCACAACCTCTTCCAATGCTTGATTCTCATTTTCTAAAAATACATTCAGCTGTGTTTGGTTGCCGATGTATACAGTTTGTTTGCGATAACCGAGAAAATTAAAGACTAGAGAATCTGTAGGAGCGGCGTTAATCTGAAATTTCCCCGTTGCGTCGGTTTTCGTAGATACAGCTTTCCCTTTAATACTAATGGTTACGCCAGGCATGGATATCATGCTTGAGCCATCTTTGACCACTCCTTGTATAGAAGTTTGTCCATAGGCAACAGAGACGACCATGGAAGTCAAAAATAATGCGGATAGATTCCTCATATCGTAAATTTTTGGTGTTTGTTTAAAATACAGTTGGTTATTTCCCTGAGGCAAATATGTTGATGTAGTACAACATTCCCAAAATTTAACATTTGCACATCACTACTACACGAAAATTTCCCCTGCTCAATCGTGTTTTATGTGTATGTTATTATTTTGATAATCAATTTTTTAAATTGTTTTTTTTGATGAAATAACACACTCTTTAGTGTGTTTTATACACTAAAGAGTGTGTGTGGTAATGATGTAGTGTTTGCAAGGAGAATTTAACGTTCTAACAGAAATTCAGATAGGTTCTTGTCTGTTGGAAGTCCTAGTTTTTTGCGTAATCTATAGCGTCTGATCTCGACGCCGCGCGTACTAATGTTGAGCAACGAAGCGATTTCCTTACTCGACATATTGAGCCGTAAATAGGCGCATAGCTTAAGGTCATTGGGGACTAGATCAGGAAACTCCTGCTTCAATTTTTTGAAGAAGTTTTCATGCGATTCATTAAAACTTCTTTCAAATATATGCCAGTCACGGTCGTCATTATGGGCATCGTCTATGAGCTTATTGATTTTTTTCAGCTCATCCGAACTCAGTTTGTTCCCATCCGCATCTTTAAGCTGTTTAAGTTCGTCGTGCAAGTTGTTCAACATCTCATTTTTGTAGACGATATTGAGTGCTGCATTCGCCAATTCTTTGTTTTTTAATTGAAGCTGGTCTTCCAATTGTTGGTTTTTCAGTTTGATCCAGTCTTTTTCCTTTTTTTCAGCTTCGCGTTCCAAAGCAATCTTTTTTTCTTCGAGCCATTTTCGCCGTATTTGAAACTGACGCCTACGCTCACGTTGAACATTAAAGATATAAGCAAAATATAGAAGTATTAAAACAGCAAGTGTGTACAAAGCCTTTGCCCACCAGGATAGATACCAGGGATGCTGAATTGTGAAGGAGTATGATTGGATTTCAGAAACCATCCCCATATTATTTTTTGCCCTTATTTTAATTTGGAATTTTCCATAGGGCAGATTTGTGAAATCCTGGTAGGCAGTCTCACTCCATTCGGACCAATTGTCTGAGTATCCCTCCAGATAATATTGATATTGAAGCGGTGAAGATGAGTAATAGGGGCTCGAAAAGCTAATTCTAAGGTTATTGTCTGAAGACGATAATTTAAATGTTGAATCTGGAAAGATAGCTTGTCCGGTGGTCAAGTTGATGAGCTGTGCTATTTGCGGAAGTGGCAACCTATGTTTTTGTGATTTGTCTGTATGTCGATAGATCGCAAACCCATCATCTAGCCCGATGAGGTAGTATTGATTTTCAATAGGAAGGATGTTTTCATAGTTATTCATCATACGGTCCTGTAGTGGACTTAATAGGTTGGAGTCAATGTGTAATTTACCCTTGCTATCAAAATCTACTTTGGCAATTTTAGTCTTCTGAATAAACCAATAACTGTTTGTGTTGATCGGTATGATCTTATTCGAGTTTTTATAGGTACCTAGTGCGGCGTTCAATTCATTCGCATAACTGAATCTCTTTACAATATTGTCGAATTGAAGGAATCCGCTGTCAGTGGCGAATACAAGATTATTTTCTAACGTATACACCCCTTTAAATTGTCTCTTCGAGGCAATACTGTCCTGTTTGCAGGAGAATAATATATTTGCCTGTTGAAAACTCGGGTCAAATCCGATAAGTTGTAGTTGTCCCCAGTCTCCAATCCAAAAGGAATGAGTATCCTTTTGGGCTAAAAATCGAACGGGCTCCTTAATACCCTCAAATTGCTGCACAAATTGTAATTGCATACCATCGAAGGTAAATTTTGAAAGACCGGTATAATTTCCTTGCAGGATATTTCTCGTGCCAAATATAGGTTTGAAAATCCACCCCCCGGTGATCTGTGAAATCTTTTCTAGACGGCCGTTAAGTAGCTTAAATGTTCCATCGTTGTGGCCACAGATGAGTTCATCACCGAATAGTGCTAACGTCCAAACCTGGCCATTTGAATTTGGGACCTGAGTGAAGTTTAATGCATTGTAATTGTTCAATCCCTTCCATTCACTGGAAAATAATCCTTTATTGGTACCCAGGTAGATTTTTCCCTGATAGATAATAGATGTATAGACCGTGCCAATTTTTCCAATAAAATCTGTATAAAATGAAATAGGGGAGTTGATTTCAATACGATCGATACCATTATCCAGTCCTACCCAGATATTCTTTTGGTTGTCTTTGACGATACTGAGCACCGTATTGTTTTGCAGCCCATTGTTTTTATTGATGTGTTGAATGACTTGGCCATCCTTGTTGATAATGATAACGCCGTTCTGGATGGTGCCAAAGGCGTATTGTCCATCATAGAGGTAGATGCCATTATTTACCTGTGATTGGCTCAATAGCTGATTTGCAGGAACCGACCAAGGTTCGATAGTTCCGTCGGCTTTCATCAGATAAAGGCCGTTTCGTGCGGTGGCGATGAGCGAAGTATTTGTGTCGAAAGGCAATAGGGCAAGGACGTTTTTATCTTTTAAGACGTCTTTGCCTTTGATTGGAATCAATTTACCCTGTCTAAATTCATGCAGACCACTGGGTAGTTGTTCGAAAAACAACTTTTCATTAAGCTGATGTGGGAATAAAAAAGGCTCTCCTTTTGCCGTTAACTGCCTTATCGTATTGTTTTCCCAAATATAGGATTTGGAAAAGGTATGGAAAAATACGCGCTGGTCTTCCACAATGATTTTCCAGATTTCTTCGTTTGGAAAATAGGTCTTGTCGCGTACCAGCCTCGAAAGACTATGATAAGTCAAGTTTCCAAAAGGCTTAGCAGTCCAATAACCAAATTCTCCTCTGCCACCGGTATAAATTTTACCATCTTTACCTATCGAAACACTTCGGACGGTGGAATGGTTTGGTAGCGGAAAGATACGCCAGTACTGTCCGTCAAATTGTAATAGACCTTCAGTATTTGCACTATAGATACGGCCATCTTTGTCTACTGCCAACGACCAGTTTTGATTTCCAGCCTTGTATTGGTCTTTTTTGAATTGTTTAACAAAAGGTGTACCTGTAGGTATGATGGTCTGGCAATAGCTGCAGTTTGGAAAAATAAATAAAATGGTGCAAAACCAAAAGATATAGACGTTCCTATATTTTTTTATTGTCATCGACTCCCTCACTTAAAATTGATTTGGGGTACAATATATCGATTTTATTGGAGAATTGGTAATCTCCGAGCTCATATAGCACTTGAAAATCTCCTTAAGACATCCCTCTTGTGCTGGGGAAAAAAATCATTTGGTTGATCCTACGTATTTCTTTTGATATTTCGATTTTTAATAGCTGGGGTACGGCACAAAAGACCAGAATAAGTGCTACCGGGGATATTAAAAAATTAGGAGAAAAAAAAGGTTTTCAAACGGGGAGAATGAAAACCTTCAATAACCAATTATAAACCTAAATTATGATGATACAAATATAGTTGTTTTTGATACTAAGTTAAAAACAATTCATCTTGTATGTGTATTTTTGTGGTCAAACGACTACAGGGGGTCTGTGTTTTCTGTGTGTAAGACTCATTCAACAACTAGCTGCTCTTGACGAGCTTATTTATCACATATAAGGTGATCAAACCCAATATGGAAAATACGCCATATCCTAATCCAATCTGAAACTGAGTAGCAGGGTTTACTAGACTCACGGTGAGATAGCTGAGTGAAGATGTGAGCAGGTAGGTTATTCCGCCTACTAGTCCTCCGGCAATACCAGCCGACAATGGAAATCTTCCCAAACAGTAGCTGAAATAATTGTTAAAAACGAATCCGGCAGTACAATGTACTGCAAATGCAAAGAACGTAAGCGTGTATAAATTCGCTTTATAAAGTGAAACGATCAGCATGCCTATGATGAGCAATATTTGAATAAAGTTGGCAATTCTCAGTTTGGGTATCAATGCCTTTTTGATCAATGCTTTTCCAATAAATCCACCACACATCCAGGCTAAACCCATAATAAGGGAGATGTAGCCAGTGGTAATCGCGCTATATCCCAGTTGATGCTCAATAAAGAAGGGGCCACTGAGATTGTAGAACATGACCAGGCCATAGGATATGCCGCACATGAATATGCCGAAGGTAAAATCGATGCTTTTTAGCATCATTTTAAACTCGCTAATCAAATAATCGATGTGAAGGGGCTTTTTCTGTCTGATTGTTTCCCTGGAAAAGATCAGTTCAAGTACAAAGAGCACAGCACTATATGCAGCCAGAACAATAAAGTTGGAACGCCAGCCAAATTGTGTTTGGAGGTGACCACCGATAAAGGGAGCCACAATCGGTCCGATCGACCAGACGATGGTCATGATACTCAGGTAGTGCTTACGCTGTTCACCGTCGTAGACATCTACAAAATAGGCTCTTTTGGAGATGACAACAAATGCCGATAAAATTCCCTGTAAAATCCGCATTAGGTAGATAACCCAGATATCCTGCGTGTGTGCCGTGACCCAAAAACTGATAATAAAAAGAAAAAGTGAAATGAGGTTAATGCGATACCTTCCCCAGGCATCCACCAATGCTCCTGTGAAGAACTGAGCGATACCATAACTAATTAGAAAAAGCGAAAGCGTCAATTGAATTTTGCTTTCATTTAAGCCAAGTTCCTGCGCCATTTGTGGCATTGAAGGAAGATAAATATCTGTGGCAAGCCCGGTAATCGGAACAAGTGCAAATGCAAGTATTGTCGGTATAAATGACTGTTGTGAGGTAGTGTTTTTTTCCATCCTTTAAAAATTTTTATTTGTTTTCCGTCGCTACGGACGTTCACGCTGCCTTAAATAGCGGGCATGTCACGGAAGGGTGGAGATTAATGCTATTTTCAAAAATTTCATGACGCAAAGTTATAAAAAGCAAACCTTTCGTTCTGTCCACTATTTTCCTTGCTTGGTCATTGATTCGTCAAATAAGAATAGGGGGTAAAAGAAAAGTCCCATTGCTCTGGCAGTCGTGACGGGCCAGGGACAATGAGACCTTTTGAAAAGATTGACCTATTAGAATCTCGATTTCAGAAATTCTTTGACAAATTCATCATCGTTTAAGTCTGGGTAATCGCTATATACGCGATCAATTTCTTCCTGCTGTCCGATGGATAGATTTTCTTCCGGATTTAGGCACCAGATACCTTTCATCAGCCCTTGTCTGCAGAGTACCGCATGTAATCCCGGTATACATCCATGGAAAGCATTCGCTGGATCGAAGAAGGCAGCATTGCTATCTGTTACAGCAATGCCTTTGCTCAGTAGCTGACTTGCGGTGCAGTTATTGGGCTGTTGCTTATATGCTTTTATTTCTTGTAGGAGTTCCACGGCTTTTGCTGTCCAAACGGCCCAGTGGCCTAATAGCCCTCCTTTAAATCCTATGGAAATGTTTTCTCCAGCTACGGGAAAGGTATAGGTTGTCATAAGGTCGTTCACGATATTATCATCATTGCCGGTATACATGGCGATCTGCTCTCTTCGGCTTGAGTTGGCTACAGCCCGCATGACGTCCAAGGTCTGGTAACGGTTGAATGAGGCACACTTGATTGCGACCACGTTTTCGATTTCGGCAAACTGCCGCCAAAAGGAATAAGAGAAAATGCGGCCCCCAACAGCAGGTTGAAGGTAAAAGCCAAAGACAGGGATAACAGCTGCAACTGCTCTGACACGATCTAATATCGCCTGTTCTGTCCAGGTCTGTAAACCACCCATACTCAAAAGTCCAATATCATAGCCGTATTTGACGGCAATGGTGGCTTCCTGAATGGCTTGTTGTGTGGTACCACAGATGCCCGCGATTTTGATAAATGGCCTATTAAGTTGTGCTTTTTCGACTTCTTCGCTAGCCCATTTTAATACCGTTTCAAAGAGATTGACCTCAGGATCGCGGATTTCAAACTGGGTCGAATGGACAGCGACAGCGATTCCGCCTGCTCCGCTGGCGATGTAATATTGGGTCAGGAGACGTTGATGTACCTCGTCGATAGTGCGATCCTCATTTAGGGCTAGGGGATGTGCAGGAATGACTGTTCCTTCCCAAAGTAGCTGTTGTAATGTGTGGTCTAAAGTATTCATTAGAATTTTCCTTTTCGTTCTTGAAAATGCGTGTCCTTGTTCCAAAGTTCACCGCCATGGCTTAGCCATTGAGCAGTAATGTCTATTGCTTCCCGAATCGTTGTCTTAGGATAGCCAAATAGACGGTGACATTCTGAAGCGTTGTTTAGTAATGCTGTGCCAGCAGGCGCATTAATAAATATCGGCCTTGTATTAAAATGTTCTGCAAAACGCTCGGCTATCCATCGGATAGAGAGGATTTCTGGCCCTGTGACATTCAATATTTTGGCTGGCGACTGGCAGTGCAGCAACGATCGCAAAGCAATTTCATTGGCATCTCCCTGCCAGATAACATTGACATTTTCTGTCGTCAAATCTATGGGAAGCTGGCCTTTGACTGATTTAGCGATTTCTACCAATACACCATAGCGAAAATCTACCGCATAATTTAATCGATAAATTAGGGTAGGTGTACTATTTTTCTTTGAAAAGTACTCAAATATGCGCTCGCGGCCTAAGCAGGATTGTGCATACTCGCCAATCGGCTGGGGGGATGTTTCCTCGGAAACACCCGCATTGCTTATCGGTACAAATGGCAGTACGTTTCCCGAAGAAAAGGCGACGATATTGGATCCTTTAAAATGAGAAGCCACCATTCCGGGAAGGTACGTATTCATTGCCCAGGTAAAATCTTCATTTCCGGTGGTGCCGAATTTATGTCCAGCAAGGTAGATGACATTTGGAACTTGTGGTATTTTTTTGAGTTCCTCTTCATTAAGTAGGTCGCAGGCAATGGTCTCTATGCCTAGATCCTCCAGCTCCTGTTGAAGTTGTTTGGTGGAAAAACGCGAAACCCCGATGACCTTCTTGTCAATCCCGGCTGCCTGGATAGCCCGTATAGCCAATTTGGCCATGCTCGGACCCATTTTTCCGCCAATTCCTAAAAAAAGAATGTCACCTTCTATCTTTTTGATGTCTTCAATGAGGTCTACTGATGGCGCAAGTATTTGCTGCTCCAATTCTGCTAAACTGTTATGATCCATGGCTGATTATTTAATTAAATTATAGAAATTACTAAAGGCAAGAAAAACAAGTAGGATAAGTCCAAGGATAGCCCATAATTTTGTTAAAGGTGTATTTGTCAGGGCACCCATGATTTCTTTGTCATTGGCGACTAGAAATAGGATCAATCCAATAAAAGGGACTAGGAAAATCGTAATGCTTTGGGCAAAAACAATGAGCTCAAGCGGTAGGTTCCCAAAAATAAGTGCAATTGCAGATCCAAAAATCATGACCAGCGAAATAAAGAATTTCACTTTGGGGTGATTAAGATCGTTTCCATAGCCGAAAGTATCTCCCAATAAGGAGCCGCCCAGCACCGCATTGCCGATCAATGAGGAGAATGAAGCGCCGAAAAGACCGATAAAAAAGAGGTGTGAAGCGTAGGTTCCCAAAAGAGGTTCCAATGCACGGCCCATTTCAGCAGCTGAGCTTAATTTAATTCCCTGGGGATGAAGAGTATTGGCTGCGCACACCATTACGGCTGCACTCATGATTCCAAGGATAATAATCCCGATTCTACTTCCTATAATTTGCCGCTTCAAAGTCTCGTGGGTCGGCGATAACTTTCTTCTTGATTGCACCAGATAGCTTTGATAAAATGCACCGACGATGGAAAAACAGGACGCTGTAAAAGCAATAATTAATCCTACAGAAGCGGGCGGGATACTCGGTAAAAATCCGAAGAAAAAGTCATGCGATGGCGTTTTGATCATAATAGCTGTGGAAAGAAAAGCAAATAACATGAGTATGATAAGCGCTAGCATGAGCTTTTCCAATAGCGCATAGAAGGACTTAAAGAATAATAATAGAATGCCGATCACGTTAAAAACGATGATCCATATCTTAGGATTACTACCCGTGGCTTCTGAAACAGCGATGGAGACACCTGTAGCATTCCCGGATTGAAAGCATGTCGACACGACGAAGATTCCCAGACCGATGATAATGGAAGTTGTTTTTCCAAATTTGTTGCGAATGATGGCGAGTAACGACTCGTCGCGAGCAATGCCGATACGTGCAGCCATATTGGTAAATACCATCATAAAGAAAATAGCGACAACGACAACCCATAATAGGGAAAAACCGTAATCTGCGCCCATTTTGGATGTGATGGTCATTTTACTGGGGCCGAAAACCAGGGCAGCGGTAATAACGCCTGGCCCTAGAATTGAAAGCCAATTTTTAAGTATAGAAGAAGGCTTGGGCTCGTGTTGGTGTTCCATAGAATTTATCGTAATGAGGTTAAATGCTGTTGGTTGATTGTACTGGCAGAATTTCCAAAATGTGTGCGGATATAATTGGTGATTTCAACGATGTCTTCATCTTTCAGAAAGGAAAAAGAGGGCATCGTACTCTCGTATTTTGCTCCACCGATATGCTTGTCTTTCAGTCCATGTAAGATAACTTGCAATAAATCCTTTGGATTGCCGTTGACAAGAGGCGAATTGGCCAATGGTGGAAATGTATTGTTGAGTCCTTTTCCGTCTGCTTTGTGACAGGAAGCACAATACGCTTCATATAGTGTTTGTCCAGTTTTGGCCGGATTGTTCATTGCTTTGGGGGTAGTGGGTTTAATAATTGGAGCCGAGGCCTTATCCGTGATGCGGAGGCGATAGATCACATCATCATCGGGTTTTGGAAATCCCTTTTGGGGATTCCAGTCGCGGTTGCTGGAACAGAAGTAAATATCTCCATTGGGTAAAGTCAATACCGAGCGGAGACGACCAAGCTGATCTTTGAATAAAACCTTCTCATCGACGATCTGCTGGCCATTGGCGGATAATTTTAGGATGCGTAAAGATTGATTTTTTAAGGTCGCAAGCAATAAACTATGCTTCCATTCGGGGATAACACCGGATCCATAATAGGCCAGTCCTGATGGTGCAACGACGGGAGTCCAGGATTTAATGGGTTCCTGCCTTGGCGAGCGTTTTGCAATCGCCTTTTCCTTATCGGTATCAATCATGCCTTCGATCTGTGGCCAGCCATAGTTTTTAAGCGGTCGTATCAGGTTGATTTCATCCTCAATAGCATCGCCATGCTCAGATGTGTAGATCAGGCCTTTGGCGTCGTGCGTAAGCCCCTGCATGTTCCGAAACCCCCATGCATATACATAACTATTTGCAATCGGGTTATCTTTTGGGATGCTTCCATCAAGATTGAGGCGCAAGATTTTGCCGTTCAAAGTGCTGCTGTCCTGGGCGAAGGTATCACTTGCGGCATCTCCTGTGGCCCAATAGACTTTTTTGTCGGTTGAGACAATCACTCTAGAACCGTTGTGTCCGGTATTCCCCGGTATTTGCAACAGCAATTTTGGATGTGCGAGCTTGCCTTCTGGGCTGTATTCGTATCGATATAAATTGGAAAAAATGGAGCTATCTTTCTTGCTGGTATAAGAAAGGTAAAGGTAGGCTTGCTGACCTTCCGGTTGATACAGTGCCATTCCTAATAGTCCCAAAGTGCGCTGATGATACACGTCAGCTAGGCTGTCTATTAAAGTAACTGCTTTCGTCTTTATATCCAGCTTTCGTATACTTCCACTGATTTCGGAAAACAAGATGGCATCGTTGACTTTGTCGTATTGCAAGTCCCAAGGGACATGGAGCTTTGTAGCTTCTTTCGATAGCGACAGTACACTATGTTCAAGCTGGATGCTGTTTATTGCCGCGCTTTCTGTCTCCGTTTTTGCAACACAGGAAGAAAGCAGGGGCATTAGCAATGCAAGCCAGATATATGTTTGTTTTTTCATATAGGATTTGCGGTTACTCCTTTGATTTATTTGGTTAGTCAAATGTAGTTTAATAAAAATAAATATACAAAAAATAAGTTAAATTGTATACAAAATTATTTTATCAAATAGATTTTTGTGCCACTAAGGATTGAATTCTCTATTGAAAGCTATAGTTCGATAGGCTAAACATGCTGCTACATTCATTACGATTTGTAAAAAAATAAAAAAAATATTGAATTGTATACAAAAAATATATATTATTGTATTCATTATGATAAAGTAAGAAAAGCGATATAAATCGTATTCGAATTAAAAATTGCTTTTTCTTAAAAAACACCAATAAACTAAAGAGCTTATAAATCATTTATTTAACCACTTTAACCTGAGTATTCATGATACTAAAGCAGATTAAAATCCGGGATGTAATAAACAGGAGTTGCCTATTAATAGGGCTGCCTTTTATTTCAATGGCGACCTTTGCAAATCCGCCTTCTTCCCTTAATAATGGAAAGATTCCGATCTTGAATGTTTTGAACCCGTCGACGGGTTTAGCTAAATTTCAGCAACAGCTCGTTGGGCAGGTGCTGGATGCCAAAGGGCAAGCCTTGTCTGGCGTAGAGGTGCGTAACCTTAGAAATTCGACCGTCAGCGTTACGGATCAGGAGGGGCGTTTTAAGTTAACTGGTGCCATTTCGGATCAGATTCAATTTCGGTTAATTGGTTTTAGTACAAAAGTGGTATCAGGAAAAGAAGTACAGGCTGTAGTGCTTGAAGCAAGTGAAAGCGCGCTGGATGAAGTGGTTGTGGTCGGTTATGGCAAGCAGAAAAAAGGCAACTTGACCGGAGCAGTAGCTAGTGTCAATTTTGATCAGTCGACTTCAAGTCGGGGGCTTTCAAATGCTTCTCAAGCATTGCAAGGTGTTATTCCTGGCTTAGCAGTGAGTCAAAATTCTGGAATGGCCGGAAATAACGCGGCAGATCTTTTGATCAGGGGCTTAGGGACTGTCAATAGTGCTGGACCTCTGATCGTGGTGGATGGTATGCCTGACGTGAATATGAACCGTGTGAACGTCAATGATATTGAAAGTGTCACCGTTTTGAAAGATGCTTCTTCGGCAGCGGTGTATGGTTCCAGGGCAGCTAATGGAGTTGTCTTGATTACGACAAAATCTGGTAAAAGAAACAGTAAAACGGCTATCTCTTTTAGTGCTAACAGGTCGCTTGTCAAACCCACTCGCTCTTTTGATTTTGTGAATAATTACGCAAAAGCGATGACGGCTACGCAAAGAGCCCAAGCTTATAATACAGCTGCATCTGCATTCAATTTTAAAAATGGGACGATCGACGAGTGGTTGGCTTTAAGTATGATCGATCCAAGATTGTATCCGAGTACCGATTGGTGGGATGTCATTCTCCGCAATGGTCAAAGTGGTAATTATAACGTTTCTATCAACGGGGGTACTGAAAATAATAATTACTATTTATCAGTCGGTATGCTTGACGAGAAAGGGATACAGATTAATAATGATTTTAAACGTTACAATGCTGCATTTAACTTTGAAACCAAGGTGACGAATACGATTGGCGCTGGAGTCAGGTTTTCGGGCAACTGGTCTGACTACCGGTATAATTACGAGGACGGTATGACTGCAAACTCGACCAGTGGAATGGATTTGTTTACTTCCCCTGCAGGCATATTGCCTTACGATCCTGTTACAGGGTACTATGGAGGTGCGATGTCTTACAACGAAAGTCCACAGGCCAACAATATTTATGCGGATTACATGACACGCAACCAAAACCATATGAATCAAAAACAGGCTTTGGTGAATGGATATTTAAACTGGAAACCATTTAAAGGGTTTGAGGCCAAAATAGATTATGCCCTAAATTATGATACCCGTTTTCAATGGAAGGCAGATATGCCGACAAAATTATATAATATCCGGACGGGATTGTCTATCCGGGATCTTGTTCCAACAAATGATGGTATTTATAATACCGACAGAAACAACTACAAAACACAGCTGAACTTCAAGCTGAGTTACGACCATAAGTTTGGTGCCAATCATGATTTTTCTGCTCTGGCCGTGTATTCGGAAGAATATTGGAATAATCGTGTGCTGGCGGGGAGCCGGTTGGATCGCTTACACCCGAGTTTGCATGAAATCGATGGTGCTTCCGAAGATGTGCAAAATGTTTCTGGATCATCCTCCGCAGAAGGTCTCCGTTCTTATATTGGCCGATTGAATTATACGGCTTTTGGAAAATACATGTTTGAAGGGAACTTTAGGGTAGACGGTTCTTCCCGGTTCTTGCCGGGCGATCAATATGGGTTCTTTCCTTCTGCCGCAGTGGGTTGGCGAATTTCGGATGAGGTATTCATGAGGTCACTCAAAGATAAAATCAAAATGAGTTCGGCCAAATTCAGAGCTTCTTATGGTTCTTTGGGTAATAATAGTGGTGTAGGCTTGTATGAGCAAAAGCAATCTTTGGTCTCCAGTCCTTATTATTTGATCGACAACAGTACAGGTACCGGTTCCGTGGTAAAAGGTCTGATCAATAAGAAACTGATCAACTATGACCTGACCTGGGAAAAGACGCGTGTGTTTAACTTGGGTCTGGATCTTGGCTTCTTTAACAATAAGCTAACCGCTGAGTTGGATTACTACGAAAGAAAAACGATTGGTATGAATCGCCCTTCGGACGTATCGATGCATCTGACAGGTTTATTTACCGCTCCCCGAAGGAATATTGGCGATATGATGAATAAAGGGCTCGAGGCAAATGTGACCTGGAATGACCGAAAAGGGGATGTTGGGTATATGCTGAACTTTAATGTGGGCTATAATAAAAACAAGTTGCTTTCCTGGAACGAACAATTGCAAAGAGGTTCGGTATTTATTGATATGCCTTATAACTTTATTTATGCCTTTGAGTCGCTGGGTATCGCACAATCTTGGCAAGATATTTATAATGCTGTTCCTCAGGGCGCTTCTCCCGGGGATATCTTGTTGAAAGATGTAAATGGTGATGGTAAATTGGATGCGAATGATCGTGTGGCGTATCCAGCGTATCAGTTGGGTAGACCCAAGGTTAATTACGGGTTTAGAGGTTCGGTAGATTACAAAGGCTTTGATTTCTCCTTTCTGCTTCAAGCTGCTACTGGAAGAAAAGAATTTTGGATGAATAAAGCGAATTCGAACTTTTTAGGCACGGCAAATCAGGCCATTACTGAAGACCAGTGGAATAATATGTGGAGCTTAGATAACCGCGATGCCGACTATCCTAAGTTGCTTCCAAGTACGCTGGGGTCAACAAGCCCTAATGGATATTTGAGTACATTTTGGTTGCAAAACATGTCTTATTTAAGGGTGAAAAATCTGCAGCTTGGTTATACTTTTAAGAAAGAATTACTGACGAAGCTTGGTATTCAAAAGTTGCGTGTGTTTGGTTCGGTAGATAATTTAGCGGTATTGACCAGTTTCAAAGGGCTGGATCCGGAAAAAAGTACCTATACCAATGATGCCTATCCAATGACGAAGAGTTTTGTGGTTGGACTGAATGTAGACTTATAATATTTAAACTTATGAAATCGATATATAACATACTGTTTATTTCTTCTTTGCTGCTGCTTGGTTTATCCGCCTGTCGCAAAGATTTGTTAAATCAGAATCCGACAACAACACCAAGTTCCGAAACTTTCTGGGTGAATGAGAATGATGCACTTGCTGCATTAATGGCAAATTATTCCATCTTCAGACCTTGTTTTGATCGCGATTACCATTTTGATGGACATGGAGATTTTCTGAAGATGTACAATACGGGTGCGGCGCCAATCTCAATGACCGTCAATAGTCCCATGAACTATGGTTCTGGAGCTTCTGCAATGTATAGGGCATTATATGGCTCTGTATTCAGTTCTAATTTTGTCATCGAAAATACCAATGCGCGTTTGTTGCCGTTTGCAAAAACAGATGCGGTAAAGCAAACATTGGAAACTATCGTAGCGGAAGCTAGATTGCTGCGCGCCATCGCATATTTTAGGCTGGTTTCCCTTTGGGGTGATGTGCCTTATTTTTATAAGTCGGCACCCGCTCCTGCCGAGGCTGATACGGTACGGAGAATGCCTATTGCACAATTGAAAGATTCCATTATGGCTGATTTGAACTATGCGGTGGACAAATTACCCAATAAAGGGGCTGCTATTGGTAGGGCGGGAAAACCTGCAGCCTTGGCGTTTCGTGGTAAGTTTCAATTGTACTGGGGCTCGTGGAAGAAAAATGGATGGCCCGAATTGGATGGATTTGTCCAGTCTGCTGCGGATGCCAAGGCGGCATATGCTGCCGCTGCTGCGGATTTTAAGCGCGTGATCAATGACTTTGGGATCAAAATGTTTAGAAATGGTGATCCGGGTCAATGGGGTGAATTGGGTAAAGCAGATGTGCTGCCGAATTATTATTATATGTTTATTCCGTCAACAGGTAACTTGAGTCAGGATGAAGAGATGGTCATGGTGCTGACGCATGGTGGTGTCGGAACAAAACAGAGTGAGGAGTATCAGCGGGTATGGACTGGACCGCTGGTGTCTTTGGGGCAGAATCAGGCTATTCCGCGTTATGAACTGGCCGACCGGTATCAATCGACCGTTACCGGAGATTTCTTACCTAAAATGGTGCAGATGGATCCAGTGAAAAATCCAGCCGCACGTACGACGGTAAATTCTGCTGTAAACCCCGAATCGTACCGTAATCGCGATTATCGCATGAAAGCAACTTTGTTGTGGGATTACGAATTGATTATGAGCATGAGCCCTACAGAATTGACCGGCTATATTCCATTTATCTACAAGACTTGGGGGGCAGCAGTGACCGTAAACGGTGTTTCTTATAAATCTTCGTTCACCGATAATACCACCAATCTTTCGGGACTGCAATCGCGTAAATTTGTGCGCAATTATGGCGGTGTGGCGCGTAGCGATGGAAATTACAATTGGCCTTTAATGCGTATCGCTGATGTATACCTGATGTATGCAGAAGCAACCAATGAGGTGGGTGGTCCACAGTCAGATGCAATCGAGCTAGTCAATAAGGTGAGGCGTCGTGGTAATCTGCCGGCACTGGCTGGCGCTAAAACTGCTTCTCGGGACGCCTTCTTTGATGCTATTGAGCAGGAAAGAATTGTTGAGTTGTTTGGTGAAGGTCAACGTCCTTTTGATCTGAGGAGATGGCGTAAACTGGAAACGGCATTTGGTAAACCTTATGGGGATGGGAAATGGTTTCAGGATAGCTTTGGTAATAATTGGGAGCGCTTTTTCTTCAATGAGTCTGAATTGACGTATCAAAGATGTTATATCTATCAAATTCCAGAAACAGAACGTTCAAGAAATCCGAATTTAACACAAAATATGCCTTGGAAATAATATGGTAACACTTGACTGTAATAAAATGAAATATACGTTATTTTTAATCGGAATGCTATTTGTTAGCTTGTCCGGTTGTAAGGAAGATTATCCAATCGATGAGGATGGTTTATTGATCACAAATAGGTCGGAATGTTATGTCAGTAGTTTTGAGCTTTTGGGGGCTGATTTTCAGACAGTACGTACGAAGGCTGCTGTAGTTGATACCCTCGCGCAGACCATCAACGTAGAGGTGCTATTTGGCACAGATTTGAAAAATTTATACCCACAGTTTTCATTGGTCACTGATGCGGTACTTGATCCTAAGATTTTAGGAAAGGAAGATTTTTCCAATTTGGGTACGCCGCGCGAATGGACTGTCGTGTCGGGAAACAGAAAGGTGCGCAAGACTTATAAGGTTTATTTGACAGTACAAAAATAAGGAAGCAGATGAAAACAAATTATTTAAAAATAGGGCTGTTATCTCTCGGATTTGGATTCTTGTTGTTCGTTTCTTGTAAAGAAGAAGCTTATGAAGTTCCAAAAGCAAAAGATGGCTTACAAAACGATATCATTAAACGTTCTCTAGGACCCAATGTGGCTGGTTCTACACTAGATTTTGCTTATGCTGCGGCGATATTGCCGGATCAGGGAAACCTGACCTCTATTTCGGTCGAGGCCAGTATTGTGGGGGATGAAGGTACAATGCTTGAAAATAAATCATATGCTACAAGTAGTACAGGGGCTGATGTCGGTGTTGTCGTTGGTGATCCGGCAACCGTAAATGGAAATAGCATGGAGGTAAAGTTTACAAAAGATACCTCAGCTTCAACCTTGCGCTATAGTTATAAAATACCGGCAGCGGCAAAGGGCAAAGCCGTTACCTTTACCTTCAGGGCAAAGGCCAGTAATGGACAGGAGATCACATTGAAAACGGAAGCTTATGCGATCCGTAATATGGATATGGCTTTGGACTTGACGGGGAAGGATGGTGCGGCTTGCTTTTTTTCTGTTGCCGACTTGAAATGGTATACTGCGGCAGAAGCGGCAGCAAACCCGGATAAAATTGATTTTGTTTATTTGTACCGGGCATTGCCGACAGTGACCTATGCACATTCCTTGGTCGCGCCCACGGCGGATACCGGCTATTTTCCGAGTTTCACTTTGCCGGCAGGATTAACCAATAAAACGAAGATTGTGAAGGCTTGGACCGTGCGCGACCAGCAGCTGGCAAGATTGCAATATAGTGTATTTGTGGATGATATGGATCTGGAAGATAAATCTTTTGCAGATGCCCCGGATTTTGCCATTAATCTCAAAGCTGAAGCAGGAATATGGGTGCAGACAGCCGATGGTAAATACAACGCTTATGTATTTGTGAATAGCGTAAATAATACCACCAAAGAAATGAAGATAAGTGTAAAAAGATTGCAAGTAAAATAAGGATATGGGTGTGAGGATATGGCTAAAAGTCAAGTTAGGCATGTTGGGGGTCGCTTTTATGGCGATCCTCGGTAGCGCCTACGGGCAACAGGCAAAGGTCACTTCGGTAAAAGGTAAGGCGCAGGATCTGCAGGTACAGGTAGATATCCCGGCTGCAGGTGTCTATAGCTTAACTTCGGAAGGTGAAGTGACTGATTTGAATAAAATAAAAGCCGCCGATAAAACGGGTATGGTGACACTGTATGCTACGATTGAGGTTCGTGCTTCGCGACCGACCAAGCGTATCGTATTTGATAGTTTTAGGGGTGCGAAGCAGGATCTCGGTAAATTCTATTTTGAGAAAGGTAAGCAAACGGTCAATATGCTGTTGCCTGCCGATTTTAAGGTTAAAGCTGTTTCGATCCATGCATTTGTACCACCAGTTGTGCCTCTTGCGGCAGAAAATTATAAACCCCGTATTGTTCCGCCTGCAGGACATCCCCGATTATGGGTGAATAATGAATCTTTGCTGCTCGTTAAAGGTAGGCTTAAAGAGGCTGATCATCTGGAGGCGTGGGAAAAAGTGAAAGCGCTTGCGCTGCAGCCTGTTCAGTTTACTTTCGATCCGGATAAAGAAACGTTTTACGACGAAAAGCTCGAGCGCGCTATCGAAGCTAAAGCATTTTATTACCTGATGTCTGACGACCAAAAAATAGGGAAGGAGGCGGTGGTACTGGCAGATCAGTACTTAGAAATGTTGGAGTTTGGGAACGTATCCTATGGAGATATAACGCGTGAGTTAGGGCGTGCTATTTATACCGGAGCGTTGGTTTATGACTGGTGTTACGCTTTGTTGGATATGCGCACCAAAACAGGCTTACATAAAAATATGATGCGTCTGGCGCAGGATATGGAAATTGGCTGGCCACCGTTTTATGGTATCGAAAGTATTATTAATGGACATGGGAACGAGGCGCAGATATCGCGCGATTTGCTTGCAATGAGTATTGCTTTGTATGACGAAGATCCCGTACCTTATAAATATACTTCCTATTCCATTTTGGAAGAATTGGTTCCGATGCGCAAGTTTGAGTATCAGTCGCCGCGTCATAATCAAGGGGTTGATTACGGCGGATATCGTTTTGGCTGGGAAATGCATGGTGCCTGGTTGTTTGACCGCATGCTGGGCTATCCAGTTTTCGATGATAATATCAAAAATATGCCGTACTATTGGCTCTACATGCGGACGCCGGATGGTAAAATGTTGCGTGACGGAGATATGTTCAACGTAAAGTACAACAGCAGTGATGACTTCTATTGGAAAAATCCCCAAACCATGCTTCTTTGTTATGCTTATTCAGGTGATCCGGTAATCAAGGCTGAGTTTATCAAGCAGGGCAGTTTGCCAGATAATCCAATCTTGTTTCTCTTGTTGGACGATCCTAAATTGAAACCAGATTTTGGACGTGATAAAATGCCGTTGACCAAAGATTTTGGACCTATTTTAGGGTCTATGGTTGCCCGCACAGGATGGAGTGAAGATAAAGAAAGTTCTAATGTTGTTGCAGAGATTAAGGGGGGTGGTTATCATTTCGGCAATCATCAGCATGCAGATGCTGGGGCTTTACAGATTTACCACCATGGAATTCAGGTCGGCGATCTGGGTTTGTATCTTTCGTATGGCTCTCCCTATGATTTTAACTTTAATAAACGGTCGGTCTCGCACAGTATGATGCTGGTGCGTGATCCTGCCGAGCCCCTTTTGTTCCGAACAAAAACCAATGATGGTGGAACGCGCTTCAGTCAGCGTTTTCCGAGGACGGTTGATGAAGTTATCCATGATTCGTGGTATCATACCGGTGAAATTAGGGCTTCAGCTTTCGGTCCGGATCCCATTCAGCCGAACTACAGCTATTTTAATGTAGATCTAACCGCAGCATACACGGCTAAAGTAAAAGCTTATGCTAAAAGTTTCTTATTTCTGAATTTAAAGAGAAAGGATGTGCCGGCTATCATTGTGCTATTGGACGAGCTGGAAACGAACGATCGAAAATTTGAGCCCTATTGGCAGATTAATACCCTGGAAAAGCCAGTGAAGACGGAACAAGGATTTGTGCTGAGCAGTACGTTTAAAAATGTAGCTGGTTCAACTTATGTGGATCTGCTGAAACCGAAGCTAGCGGACAGTGAGGTTAATATGTATTCAGGCGATTCGACAGCTTTTGTTTTTGGTGATCTTTATCACGTGAAATCTCCTTGGCCAGAGGCACGGGGAACGCGGATTATGGTTTCTCCTAAACAGCAAAATAATCAGTTTAGTTATGCTTCGGTTTTTCAGATGACGGAAAGCGGCTCTTCAAAATTACCATTGCACTACGACGAAAAATCGAATTATTACATCATCAAAGTAGCTGATCGTTTGCTTGTTATTGCAAAACCAAACCGATATCTTGATGAGCCTATTGAGCTTGTGGTGCCGGGAGATCAGTCTTATGAAGTTGTTGTGGTTGGGTTGAAAGATGGTTTCTGGAATATGAAAAGTTCATTAAAAAATAGTAGCTTTAATATAAATGTTCTTAAGGGAAATCATACAACCAGTTGGAAATCTAAAGCCGAAACTATTTATTTATCTCCGGGTAGGCGGTATGATGCCCAAGAAGGAAGGATTAATTAAAGAATATATTGTTTAAATTTTTTTAATGATTTTGTATTCTTATTTTTGTGCCAAATTGTATACAATATGAAAGAGGATTCGCTTGCCTATAAGGTTTATTTAGAAGTGCGTAAGAAAATTTTGTCTAGTCAACTGGTTGGGGGGGCAAGATTGGTGGAGAGCGCTTGGGCAGATAAGCTTAATGTAAGCAGAGTTGCTGTTCGCGAGGCATTTATGCGTTTAGCTGGAGAAAGTCTGGTTGAATTTGGTGAAAAAGGTGGTTGTTTTGTGAAGAAAATGACGGTCGAAGATGTAAAGGATATTCGTGAACTTCGAGAACTTCTCGAAATAGGGGCCTTGAAGATTTTGTTTTCAAAGAAAAATAAACAACTTATCGAAGATTTGGAATTGATATGCAATGATTTTTCTGAAATGGTTAGCAAAGGGTATTATGGTGGTGCGTGTGAAGCGGATGTACGCTTTCATGAGCGGATTATTGAGGGGACCTGTAATTCAAGATTAATTTCCATTTACAAGAACAGTAATATCCCTTTATTTCATATGAAACTTGGAGCTATTATGGGCCAAATGGAGGATTATTTGGATACGGAAAAAGAGCATCGTGCGATTGTGGATGCGCTGAAAGCTGATGATTGGAATAAGGCTTACACTACGCTGGTGCATCATTTGGATCGAGGTGAGCAGGAAGCTTTGGAATTAGTTTAGTATTTTTGGTTTTTATAGCGGGTCTATTGGTTACAATAGACCCTTTTTTGTACAGTCCCACTGTAATAATTGCCCATTTTGGGCTTCGGTAACAATTAGTCCTTGAATGCCTTGTCGATCCAAGGCACAATTCGTTGGATTCATTCCAGGAGTAAAAATTTCCTTTGTAGTCTTGCTGTTGATATCCATCGAGAGGATGTGCTGTGATCCATAGATTGCCGCAAAAAGATGGTTATCATGACTTAAAGCTATCCCGTCTGGGCCGATGCTCCCGCCTGTTTCTAGGAATTTTTCACTATGTTCTACCTGACATGATATAGGATTCCAGCGCATTCGCCATATCCATTTGGTACCTGTTTCGGCCACGAAGAGCGAACAGTGATCTGCTGCGAAGGCCAATCCGTTTGGATAGAATAAATCGGTTTGGATTTTAGCAAGCAAGCCATGTGTATTCAGGCAACAGAGGTATCCTGTGCCATCCGCTAAGTCATCTCCTGGGCAGGTAAACAATAGGTTGCCAAGTCGGTCAAAACATAAATCGTTGGGCATCTTTAAGGGTTTTCCTTTAATTTCTGTAGTGATGGTCGTGCATTTTTTGTGAATGGGATCATAGTAGCGTATGCTATTTTGTTGTGAATCGCAAAACCAGATATTTCCTTTTTTGTCTATCGCAATCCCATTGGGATGGCCGCCAACGGCTATTCTGCTATGCCGATTGTTTTTATAGTAAACCAAGTTTCCTGCTTCTTTCTCGACAAGCCATATGTTGCCCTTATGATCGAAAGCCGGGCCCTCCGGAAATTGAAGTCCGTCTAAAAGAATATTCATTTTTAAAAATTTTAAAATTTATTTTAAATGTATACAAAAATATCGTAATTTGGTATACATAAAGTAATGCGAATTTAAATACAAATTGCTGCGTCATACGCAGCCGTAATGATCCAATTATAACAATAATAAATAGCAAAATTTTTAATAAGCATGCAAGAAAATGAAAAATCATCCGCTATACTGCGGGAGAATGCAAGATGGATACCTGGTGGAGTGGTGTCCTTAAACAGGAAGTCAGATCCTAATATCTGCTTCGTAAAAGGAGAGGGCAGCCAAGTCGAAGATATTGACGGCAATAGGTACATTGATTATCAGGCCGGATTTGCAGCATCTTTTTTGGGGCATAATGATCCCGATGTCAATGCTGCAGTGTTGCAGACATTGCAGGAGCAGCAAGTGTTGATGGGAGCAGGGCCAACCTTATTAGAAGGTGAATTTGCAGAGCTTTTTTGTCAGTCTGTTCCTTCCGTGGAGAGTGTTCAGATCACGACGACAGGATCGGAAGCAACTTACCATGCCATCCGTATTGCCCGGGCTGTAACAGGGCGTGATCACGTGATTGTGATGCAGGGCGGGTATAATGGTTGGCATAATGATGTGTCGTGTAATGTGATCAGCCAACGTGCAGATGTGGGGTCGTACCAAAGCCCTGGGGAATATCCTTTCGATTCATTAAGTGCCGGTGTTCCCAAAAACCACAGCGATTTAGTCCATATTGTGAACTATAATGATTTAGAAAGCGTGCTGTATGTGGTTCAAAAATATGATGTTGCTTGTATTTTATTGGAACCGATTTTACAGAATATTGGAATTGTAAAGCCACAGGAAGGTTATTTGGAGGGTTTGCGTAAAATGGCCGACGAGCAGGGATTTCTATTGATCTTTGATGAAGTGAAAACCGGATTTCGACACGCACTGGGCGGATACCAGTCGATCTGCGGTATTCAACCAGATCTTTCAACATTCGGAAAGGCGGTTGCAAACGGCTATCCATTGGGTGTTATTGCAGGAAAGAAAAAATATATGGATTACTTTGTGGATCCCGACAAATCCAAAAGAGTTATGATTGCCGGTACTTTTAATGCTTTTCCATTAACTACTGCGGCGGCAATTGCGACATTGAAAAAATTGGGTAGCTCCAAACATGGCGTTTATGCCCATGTCGAAGCATTAGGTGCGCGTTTGGAGCAAGGATATAAGGAAATATTTCCTAAATTAGGCATACCATTTTATGTCGCACGACAAGGATCTGCCTTCTGTACATATTTTATGGATCATGCGCCTGTGAATTTTCATGATATTTTGGATAACCACAACTTTGAATTGGATACCCAATATCGTAAGAAGCTCATTAAAGAGGGAATTTTCAATTTTCCAGCGCCAATTAAACAAGGAAGTATCTCCTTTGCACATACTGAGGAGGATATTGACAGGACTTTGGAAGCAACTGAACGCGTGATAAAAAGTTTGTAAACCCTAACTATGAAAATAACCGCTATTGAAACCTTTGTGTGCCATGCGCGCATGCGAAATTGGATTTTTGTCAAAATCATCACCGACCAGCCTGGTCTTTGGGGCTGGGGCGAAGCCACATTAGAATGGCACACGCAGAGTGTGGTCGGTGCAATCAAAGATATTTCTCAATTGTTGATCGGGGAGGATCCTCGTCGTATCGAGTATCTATGGCAGATGATGTATAGACAACACTTCTGGCATGGAAACGGGATCGTTCGAGGTACGGCCATCAGTGGTATTGATATCGCCTTATGGGATATTCTGGGCAAAATACACAATGTTCCTTGTCATGAGCTGTGGGGCGGCCGAGTACGTGATTATATTCGTTTGTATTGTCATTTAGGAGGTGGTCGCATGGAGGATTTTTATGAGACGGCTCCAGATGATGCGAAGAGATTTGGTGATCTTGCGCTGAAAGCCGTTGATGAAGGTTTTACAGCTTTTAAATCGATGGCTGTTCCTGAAACCATGTCTTTAGAAGGTCTTCGCCCAATTAAATATGCAGAGGCTTGTGTAAAGGCCATGCGTGATGCGGTGGGCGACGATATTGACATCATGGTAGATTGTCACGCGCGGCCTAGTCCACGTATGGGGATGCAGTTTGCTAAAGCGCTGGAGCCTTATGGGCTGTATTTTTTTGAAGAACCCTGCTGGCCAGAGACCATGGAAGATATTGCCTTAATCCAGCGTGCTGTTACCACACCTATTGCTTCGGGCGAACGATTGATTGGTGTACATGCATTCCGGGATATGCTCGAGAGGCGCGCGGTGAGTGTGATTCAACCCGATATCACTCATTGCGGCGGTCTTTCTGAAGCGCGTAAGATCGGGGCTTTGGCTGATGCCTATCGTGTGTCAATGGCACCACATAATCCACAGGGCCCTGTGAGTACAGCAGCCTCTATCGAGCTGGGTTTTGCAACACCTTCCTATATTATTTGTGAGAGCGTGCATAAGGACGTCGAATGGCGGCAGGATGTAGTTACCGAAGGGTTTAAGGTTCAGGAGAAAGGGCGTATTGTGCTTCCGAATACACGACCTGGATTGGGTATTGAAATCAATGAAGAAGAAGTGAAGAGACATCCTTTTCAGCAGGAGATATTGCAGCGAACATTTTACAAGGATGGTAGCGTAGGGGATTGGTAGTCTTAATATTGGTACTCTTAAAATAGCGTAGATGGAGGAATTTAAGAATAAAGTTGTGTTGATCAGCGGGGGGCTCGGTGATATCGGAAGAGCAATGGCTGAGGCATTTTTAGCGCAGCAGGCCATCGTCTGTATCTCAGATCGGTTTGAACCCCATATCGCTAACGAGCGATGGCCGCTATTAGGAAGATCCCAAACTGGCATCTTTTACGATCAGGTTGATGTGGCTGATGCAGCACAGGTGGACGCCTGGGTTGCACGCATACATCGCGAGTTTGGGGCGATATCCGTTGGGATTGCCAATGCTGCCTGTGTTACGATCAAAGATTTTAGGACATTGACAAGCCACGAATGGCGGAATGAAATGGCCGTTAATCTTGATGGTGCATTTTTTATGGCCAATGCCTGTGCAAAATCATTTATAGCGGGTGGTACTGCGGGTTCAATTGTATTTCTCGGTAGCTGGGCAGCACATGCAGTCCATCAGAATTTACCGGCTTACAGTGTTTCGAAGGCAGGGATAAGGATGCTCTGTCAGGCCTTGGCACTTGAGTATGCCAAAGATGGGATTCGCATCAATGAAATTGCGCCAGGCTATGTCAATGCAGGATTGAGTAAAATTGTATGGTCGACAAATAGTGAACTTCAGGAAAAAGCAAAAGCGATCGTGCCCCTCGGTGAGATCATCGAAGCTGATGAGATCGCTAAACAGGTCCTTTGGATTTGTTCAGACAACTGTAAGCATATGACTGGTACTTCTATTGTGATGGATGGCGGTCTTTCCTTGATTAGACCTTAGGCTATGAAACAAAAAGATAGCTTTAAAGATACAACAGGAAGGTTGGCCGCAAGGTTCGGACTTAGTCAGGCTGATATTACGCCGCCGATCGGTATTTATTCCCGTAATTGGGGTGCTGCTGCCTTTGATCAGGCGACAGCTATCCACCAGCCGCTGATGATGCATTGTTTGTATATCGCATCCTTTGATCAACCGCCTGCAATTATAGTAACTGCAGACCTGGGCTGGTGGAAAAATGCAGCCGATGAGAAAGCTTTGCGCTTTGCGCTACTTGAGCATTTTGATCTCGATGAATCGCAGCTGATTTTTGCACTATCACATACACATGCAGGCCCAAGTATCTGTTCGAGCGATGCCGGGCAGCCTGGCGGACAACTGATTGTGCCTTACCTGAAATTTCTTACACAACAGGCGATATCTTGTATTGAAACGGCACGCAGTACGCTGTTTAAAGGAAGTTTGATCTGGAATTATGGCGTTTGTGATTTGGCAAGCGACCGTGATTTGAAGGTGGATGCACAGTATCTGATTGGTTACAATCCATTGAAAACAGCCGATACAACGCTGTTGGTCGGGCGATTACATGACAGTGCCCAAAATTTAAAGGCGGTTATTTGCAATTATGCATGCCATCCCACAAGTTTTGCTCATGAGAATGACTTGATCTCACCCGATTTCGTAGGCGAAATGCGAAATACGGTGGAAAGCGTGCTTGCTGTACCTTGTCTTTTTTTGCAGGGCGCATCGGGAGATCTGGCTCCACGGAGACAGTATGTAAAGGATCCGACAATAGTAGAAGCCAATGGAAAACAGTTGGGATATGCCGTGCTTGCGACACTGGCCCAAGAACAGCATAGTCATAAAAACTGGGGGTTTAGAGAGGCATTGATTTCAGGAGCTCCATTAGCCTGCTGGGAATTTCAGGAACAGCCTGTTTCAACCGATTTTAGACAAACGGTAGTATCGGTCAAAGTACCTTACAAAAATCTGCCTAGTCCCGAAGCCATTTTAAAGGAATATGAAAGCTGTACCGATCGTGTGCTCAAAGACCGCCTTTGGCGAAAATATAATACATGTAAATCTATTGGGAACAAAAAGGAAGCAATTATTCCCGTATGGATATGGAAAATGGGAGATGCGGTATTAGTAGCCCAGGCCAATGAAGCCTATTCCTGTTACCAAATGGAGGTTAGGGCTCAGTTTCCAGATCACACAATTGTTTTTATCAACATTGCCAATGGATATGTAGGGTATCTCGCACCAAGGGAGCTTTATGATAAGGATATCTATGCCGTGTGGCAAAGCCCTTATGCCAGTGGAAGTCTTGAAATACTTATTGAACAAACGAACTTAGAAATTCAAACATTATTGACCGATGAAACTCGATTGGATTGACATCATTATTTTTGCCGTATACATTATCGGTATAGTGGTACTGGGATTATATGCTTCTCGAAAAAACTCCGTTTCAAAACGTGATTATTTTCTCGCGGGCGATAAGCTGCCCTGGTGGATGATTGGCGGAAGTATCATTGCTGCAAATATCAGCAGCCATCATCTGGTAGGAGCCATGGGCGCTGCTTATAGTCGTGGTTTCGTAGCGATTACCTTGGAGTGGGGAGCCATTCTAATCGGTTTTAATGCATTGCTTTGGATATTTCTGCCATTTTATATCCGAAATGGCTTTTATACGATTCCCGAATACCTCGAAAAAAGATATGGCAATGCTACCCGGGTGCTTTATGCTATTCTGATCTTGTTTACCTATGTATTCGTGGAGATTGGTGCTGTTCTTTATTTGGGTGGCCTTTCGTTACATGCTTTGTTCGGTATTCCTATCCTATACAGTATTTTTGGCATGGCAATTCTAACGGGCTTGTATACGGTGTTAGGGGGGCTGAAGGCGGTAATATGGACAGAAATGGTGCAGCTTGTCATTCTGGTGCTGGGGGGGATAGTTTTGACTTTTGCAACCATCGATGCAGCGGGAGGATTTCAGTCTGTTATCGATTCAACCAAAGATTGGAAAATGTTCTATCCCGCAACTGATCCTGATTTTCCCTGGACCATGTATCTTGGCGGGTTGTTATGTATTAGTGTGTTTTATTGTGCCACAAATCAATTTATTGTGCAGCGCGTATTGGCTGCAAAGAATGAATGGCATGGACGCATGGGGGTAATCTTTGGCGATTACCTTAAATTTTTGGTTCCGCTGATTATTACCATTCCAGCATTGGTTGCTCCTAAATTCTTACCGCATCTCGATCAGCCCGATTTGCTGTTCGCGACCTTGGTAGAAACATTATTGCCCAAAGGTCTGGTAGGGTTGGTTATGGCCGGATTAATCTCGGCAATTATGTCTCATATTTCGGGTGCGATCAATTCCTGTACGACGATTCTGACAGTTGATATCTATGGCCAGTACATTAATAAAAATGCAACGGACTATGAAGCCATCCGTTTTGGGAAGCGCGCCGGAGTAGCGATTATCGTTCTCGGAATCATGAGTGCAGTTGTTCTAATCAGTTATTCGGATAAACCAGTTTTTCTTTATCTAATGAACCTATATGGTCTCTTCACACCAGGTATTGCGACTATGTTTTTGATGGGTGTATTTTGGAAAAGAACAACATCGCAAGGAGCATTGACGGCTGGTTTATTGACCATTCCGCTGTCTTTACTTTTGGAATATGCATTGCCTGAAATGCCATTTTTCAATCGAACTGGTATTGTATTCTGGACATGTATGATCGCTTGTGCAGTAGTCAGTCTAATGACACCTGCGGTTGCAGAAACGAGGTTGACAAATCTTGTGCTCACAGGCGAAACTTTTCAGGTTCCCGATCAGGATAAAGCCGCTTATCGAGGATTTCGAAATCCAACGCTGTGGTGGATAATCATTACGGTGCTTGTACTCTATTTTTATGTACGTTATTTTTAACTTAACTTGTTGCAAGATTTACTTATTAAACGCTTCAAATAAAGGAAAACATGCTGAAAGAACTGCACGAAAAAATTAAAAATATTTTTCCAAAAGTTGTTGCTATACGCCGCCACATCCATCTAAATCCCGAATTGTCCTTCCAGGAGTTCGAGACAAGTGCTTATATTCAGCAAAAACTAGTAGAGTTGAATATGCCATTTAAGGTTGTAGCCAATACCGGTGTAGTTGCTGTGCTGACGGGTGAAAAAGCAATGAGCAATGATATTATTGTGCTGCGGGCTGATATCGATGCATTACCAATCCATGAACAAAACAAGGTGAGTTATAAGTCCCGAAATGAAGGTGTGATGCACGCTTGTGGCCATGACTTTCATACGGCCAATCTTTTGGGCGCAGCGTCAATATTGAATGCGTATAAAGCCGAATTTTCCGGAAAGATCGTTTTCCTGTTTCAGCCTGCGGAGGAAAAGATACCCGGTGGGGCTATCCAAGTTTTGGAATCTGGAATTTTGGAATCTTTTGGTGGTACCATCAAAGCTGTACTAGGGTTACATGTAAGTCCTCGTGTTGCATTGGGGAAGGTCGGTTTGCGTTCCGGCCGGTTTATGGCTTCAAGTGACGAGTTTTATTTTACCATAAAGGGGCGCGGTGGTCATGCTGCAGAGCCGCATAGGGCTATTGATCCGATTATGATCGGTGCACAGTTGCTCACGACCTTGCAGCAGATTGTTAGCCGAAAAGCCAATCCCGATGTACCTTCTGTATTAACCTTCGGACGTTTTATTGGTGATGGGGCAGCTAATGTTATTCCAGAAGAAGTGAAATTAGCTGGAACATTCCGTACAATGGATGAGGTATGGCGCAGGGAGGCACTAGCAACGGTGGCTGAAATAGCAGCCACGCTTCCCATGTCGCTTGGGGCAGAGGTCGATGTTGAAGTACGGCATGGTTACCCTGCTCTTTATAATGATCCTACCTTAACGCAAAAAGTCAAAGCGATTATTGCGGATACAATGGGGGCAGACGTGCCACAGGAACTCGACATCTGGATGGCAGCGGAGGATTTTGCCTATTATTCTTATCGTTATCCTTCGCTGTTTATGTTGATCGGAACTAATAACGATGAACCTTCAACCCAATATGGTCTTCACAATCCACAATTCAACCTTGATGAAAAAGCGTTCGAAACAGCGATGGCTGTTATGGTCAATGCTGCGATCTCCCTTTTGAATGAATCAGATGAATAGAAAAGAATTTTTGATGTCCTCTTTTGCATTTGGACTATCCTATGCCGTTAATGCGAATAACAAGGTGTTTTCAAGGCAAGAGAACGTAAAAAAAATAGGAATCATCGGACTGGACATTACCCATGCTGTGGCATTTACAAGGGCGATCAATACGGCAGATAGCAATCATCCCTATGGAAAATTCAGGGTTGTTGCGGCTTATCCCTATGGAAGTAAAACAATCCCTTTAAGTATCGAGCGTATTCCGAAAATTACAGCGGAAGTGCAACAGCTCGGGGTTTCGATTGTATCAAGTATTGCCGAGCTATTGAAAAAAGTAGATTATGTGCTTTTGGAGACAAATGATGGAAATCTACATTTGGAACAGGCACTTCAAGTAATCAAAGCTAAAAAACCTTTATTTATCGATAAACCAATAGCGAATTCCTATGTGGACGCTTTCAAAATTTTTGAAACGGCAAAAAACTACGATTGTTCTGTATTTTCCTCAAGCTCATTGCGTTACATTAATGGGCTTCAGGAATTGGATCGAGCCAATATTATTGGGGCTGATGTCTATTGTCCGGCGGTAACGGAACCTTCACATAAGGATCTCTATTGGTATGGTATCCATGGGGTTGAAATGTTATTTGCGTTGATGGGACCGGGATGTCGTTCGGTGAGGACTGTTCAGGAAGAGGGTACTTCGTTTTATGTTGGGGACTGGTCGGATGGAAGAATTGCCTCACTTCGGGGCATTCGCGAGGGGAAGGATGATTTTGGTGGTACGGTTTTTTTGAAAGATCAGATTGTACATTTGGGACAATTTATGGGCTATGGCCCCTTGTTGGATAAGATCCTTACGTTTTTCGAAACGGGCGTAAGTCCGGTGGACGAAAAGGAAACCTTGGCAATATGCGCATTTATTGACGCCGCCGAAGAAAGTAAATTAAACGGTGGCAAGGCAGTTTTGCTTCAAAAATAGAGGCGGCGGTTTCAAAAATAAAGGATAGAGCCTGCTTAATAATTACTCGCCACCGTAATCAACAATGGACTATTAAAGATTGAAGCGGGGGATATGACGGTTTCGTTCAGGGGAACAGTATTGCCATAACGCTCTTTCAATTTAGCTTTTACTTCGGGACTGCTTAAATCAAAATCTTTCAGCTTTTCCAGCTTCCCAATTTCGATGTCTGCTCCACGTTGGTATATTTTCCAGATCAATTCCGAGCAATAGATCTTATCGTCTGACCATTCGAATGTCGCGTCGTAATTTTTGCCGATAAAATTTTTGCCGATTGCTTTGATTTTGGCTATTGTCGAGCTGTTTAGTATATTGTTGGCATTTTTGAGGCGTTTGACGGCGTAATGTTGCTTTTCGCCACGCGCAATCCAGTGTTCCAGCTTCGTTACAGTTACAGGCTGTACGGCTTCCAACACGTAAGGTTTGCCTTGTTCGTAAAAAATAATGCCACAATGGGAATAGGGAGAACGTGTTGCTAATTGGATGGCCTTGCATTGTGGTGAAATAGAAGACTGAAAGATCATATCGCCATCGTTGAACTGGGGCAATTTTGAATTAGCTTTCGATTGCTTGGAAATCATTGGCTTTTTTTGCGCATGGACTGGTAGCGTCAGCGCTGTAGTGATCATAAGATAACTAACAAGAGATATCAGGTAAATAAGTGTCTTTTTCATTGTTTTATCGATGAAGTTACTGAAATAGTTTCATGATTTTCTTTGACTTGGTCCTTTCGGCGAGTTGGAAAGCAGATAATACGTCGGATTCATATTGATATACTTTCTCCGTGCTGGCACCTTTCTGCAAAAGATAATCTATGGCTATTTTGTTTTTCATTAAGATCGCTTTTCCAAGTAATGTACATTGTGTGAAGCTATAATCTGCTTTAACTTCATCTATACCCAGACGGTTCAGACTATTTAAAGAAGCTTTACGGATAAAATCCATGTCATTTTTTTCTATTGCCATCTTCAAGACTTCGAAATCATTAAATTGTCTATTTCGAGGCAGAAATAAGCGGTAAAATTGTTTGGCAATAGCATACTGATCCTTTTCTAAAATCCGATGAATGGCATTGCTGCTAAATTCCTCTACTGTGGAAAATCCATGCAGCTGACTAAAAAATAAAAGTATATTTTCAAAAGGGAGCATGGTCGTTTCGAGTTGCAGGAGGCCATGGAGGTCATTCGTGTCAAACAGCTCCTCTATGTGCTTCAGACTATCCAACGTCATCGTGCGAACTGCCGGCTGCATGCTAGGCAGCCAATTTGAGGATTTGGATACAACAAATCTGTGGTCGGTAATCTTATAACTGGCGGAAATGGGAGGAGTATCAAAGCTAATGATCGTTATTATTGTATCGGATAGCTCATAGTGCTTTGATCGAAGGTGCTCTACCGTTGAATTTGTAAATACCGCGTTTAAATCAACCTGAATTGTGTTGATTTGATTCTCCTCAGCCGACAAATTGTAACAAAGTATTCCTTGGTCGCTGATGTAAAAGGGCAGTTTGTCGCCTGTCTGTTGCTGTATATCAAACACCATACTGCTTTGGGATGAAAAAAGTACCGTTGGCAGGAATGATAGCCAACAAAGTAAGTAAAGACCTGTTTTTAGCCATTGGCGATTAATAGGATAAAATGATCGCATAATTAATCGTGATACTGTTCTAAAAACTGATTGATCTGATTCGTTAGACCGAAAGATTCTGTTTCCAATAAATTGATTTCAGCCTCTATCTCGGTTGTCGTCGGTGATAAGGTTAGCTTTTGGTACACCTGAATGTCCAGTTCCAAAACAGCTAATTGCAGCGCTAACAGATGCTTTCCCTCGGTAGTATGGAGCTGCAGTTCGTTGAAGGCATGTTTTAAACGTTCCAGTTCAGCAATTGACTTTTGAAAGTCATTTTCATCGGCCTTGCCAAAGTTCGGATAGGTTTCACCCAAGGTACGAAAAGCATCGAGGTATTCTTCCTCTGACATTTCATAAATATTCGAATAGAGCATATTGTACGCATCGATGGCGTCATAGGTCTCCTCATCCATTAAGTCTTCGCGATAGTTTTCGACCAATTGGTTGATGTCTTGAGATTCAATTTGTATGATTGATTCAATATCTTGTTTGATAAGATTGGCTAATTCCATGCTTTATGCTTAAATAAATCAAAGTCTCTCTCAGCCTACAAATGTGCTGACAAAGATTTTCGAGACTATGGTATAGACAAAGATCATGTTTTATCGTAAAATTTCAATCCCTATAATCCGCTAATTTCGATGAAAACCAGATCGATTTTTTCGTTACACAGATTTTTTCAAATTATTTAACTGGTTTTCAGTGCTGTATGTTCTATTTTAATTTTTATGAGTAAAAAGTACTCAATATATTTTGCAGCGTTAAATTTAATCTCCATATTTGTTGAGTAAAAAATACTCAACAGGATAAAGGAAAATTAGAAGTTATGATTGTATTAAATAAGCATCAGATAGTCACAGAGCAATTTCCAAATGGGGAGACAAAAGTGAAAGATTTTGATCAGTTGATCTTAAAGAACAATCTCATCGAATTTACTTATCAGGAGGATGGCGATTTGATCCGCTTGCTTTTTGTCAAAAAGCGACTGGACGAGGTTCCCTGCGAATCTTGCCGTCTACTGATTCGATATATGCCCTATAGCCGCATGGATCGTAAGATTGAAGGTGATTTGTTTACCTTACAGTATGTGGCTGACTTTATAAATAGTTTACAATTTGATACGGTATCTGTTGTCGAGCCACATTCCAATGTGACGTTGGAGCTCCTGGCGAACAGTGTGGGGATTTATCCGGCACTGGACTGGTTGCCACAATTAATGGAAAAACTTGATTTTTCAGCTCAAGACCGGATTGTTTTTCCGGATAAAGGAGCCGCGGCACGTTATATCAACAGTGGTTATGAAAATAGCTGCATTTTTGAGAAGAAGCGAAACCCACAAACAGGCCGAATCGAAGGGATGGAGCTCAAGGCCGGGGATATTCCGCTCGGGGCAAAATGCATTATTGTCGATGACTTATGTTCTGCAGGTGGAACCTTTCTCTGGGCAGGGAAAATTTTGAAAGAAATGGGAGCTAGTGTGGTCTATCTTTTGGTTACACATTGTGAACCTCGAATTTTTAAAGGCGCATTGCTGGATGATGATTCACCGATAGTCAGTGTGTTTACCACCAATTCAATGATGGATACGGTCCATCCTAAAATAAATTATATCAACTTAACAAATGAGAACCATGTTTAAATCGATGAACAAAAATCCAATCCTTTGGACAGATGGTTACAAATTGTGTCATAAGGATCAATATCCGGATCATACACAATGGGTATACGAAACCTGGACTCCACGCATGTCACGCCTAGAAGGTATCAATCATGTTGTTTTCTTTGGACTTCAAGGGGCACTCGCCGAAATCACCAATTCATTTGATGAGAACTTTTTTGCCCAGCCGGAAGAAAAGGTCGTCGCGGCGTATGAGGAAGCAATCGCATCCGTTTTTGAGCCGACAAACGTTAATTTTGCCTCAACACATGAATCAAAACATATCCGCGATCTGCATCGATTGGGCTATCTCCCAATCAAAGTAAAAGCCTTGCCCGAGGGCAGTCTAGTGCCAATCGGTGTGCCGATGTTTACGATTGAAAATACACATCCGGATTTTTTCTGGCTGCCCGGATATCTGGAGACACAGCTATCCGCTTACGTCTGGTCGCCGATGACTGCGGCGACGATAGCGGATCAATATAAAAGATTGTTGATGGGCTTTGCGGAGACAACGGGCGACGTCAATAAAGTTTTCACCCAAGCCGGAGATTTTTCCATGCGTGGCATGGGTTCTCCCGAAACAGCATATCGTACAGCCGGTGGGCATCTATTAAGCTTCGGTGTATCGGCTACGCTTTCTGTCAGAGAGTATCTGAAATCGTACTACCATGCAAAAAGTGATGTAATGATGTATACCCCATCCACGGAACACAGCGTTATGTGTTCCTATGGAGACGACGAAGTGGAAGCTTTCAGGCATCTCATCACCAACGTCTACCCAAGTGGAAATATCTCTATTGTATCAGACACCTATGACCTCTGGCATGTCGTAGATCATGTTTTGCCGCAGTTGAAGGACATTATTATGGCAAGAGCGGGTAAAGTGGTGATCCGTCCCGATAGTGGCGATCCTGTAAAAATTATCTGTGGTGATGCAGAATCTGATCGCAGTACTGTTCAGAAAGGTATTGTCGAACGTCTATATGAACTTTTTGGCGGCACGACCAACAGCAAAGGATTTAAGGAGCTGGATTCACATATCGGAGTGGTATATGGCGATTCCATTACACTAGATAGGGCCAATGAAATCTGTCAAGGTCTGCTTGATAAGGGTTTTGCTTCCACCAATACCATATTGGGAATAGGCTCTTATACCTATCAATATGTCACACGCGATACTTTTGGTTTTGCGTTAAAAGGGACTGCCGAAATTGTCAATGGAGAATTTAAAGCAATTCAGAAGCGTCCCGCTACAGATACCGGAAACTTTAAGAAATCGCAAAAGGGTATGGTGGCTGTTGTTTTCGAACATGATGAACTTCGTTTAATAGATAACCTGAACCCACAAACTGTAGCTGAACTGGAAAATAGAAACTTGCTGCGAGAATGTTATTTGAACGGTGAATTTATTCACACGTCTAGCTTTGAGGAAATAAGAAATAGATTAAAAACCGAAACAATTCGAGTATATGGAAAATAGCGTAAACAAACCGTTTTTCATCCAGGATGAAAACGTAGCACAGTATGCACAATTAATGGCATCCTGGATTGCTCAGCAAGTGAAATCGGCCGGCCGTAAAGGACTTGTATTGGGAATGAGCGGTGGTATCGACTGCAGTGTTGTGGCTTGTTTATGCCGCCTTGCTCAAGTGGATGTACACTTGGTTATGATGCCCTATGGCAGCGATATGAATACTAGTAAAAGCCATCAGCATGCGATGGAGCTTATTCAGAAGTTTGATTTTCCCTATCATGTATTTGATATTCAGCCCGCGGTTGATGCCCTGACGATTCAGCGCGAAGGGTTTATAACGGAAGCCTCAGCAGCAAACAGAGCCTTGAGTATAGCGAATATCCGTCCACGTGTGCGGATGACCTATTTGTATCAATTTGCGCAGCTAGGAAGTAGATTTGTCATCGGTACAGGTAATATGGCCGAAGCTACCGTGGGTTATTTTACAAAATGGGGCGATGGTGCCTACGATCTGAATCCGCTGGCAATGGTCACTAAACAGGAAGTGTATACATTAGCAAAATACTTGGGCGTACCGGAATCTATTCAGTATAAAAGTCCGTCTGCTGGTCTTTGGGAAGGGCAGACAGATGAAGAGGAATTGGGGATGACTTATGCGCAAATTGATGGGTTTATTCTTAGCGGCACATCGGGCGACCTTACGATAGACGAACGTATTCGTAAGCGTATTGAGCAATCTGCACATAAGTTTGCTGCGATACCTACTTTTAAGGGGTAGTTTTAAATGTTTAAGTAAACTAGCGCAAGCGCGCTCAGGTTGATCGGACCGCAAGGACGATTAGCGTTTTAACGCAATAAATACGGACTTAAAGAAAATGAATAGCATGAAAACACCATTTGATCAGATTGTCGATGTGCAGCATATTGCCAGCGGCAAAAGCGATAATGTACCGGCAATGCTGGCCTTGGCACATGAGGAAAAGGTCGAGCCTGCAGCTTTGGATGCGAAACGAACACTGCTTTTGGCAATAGATGTTCAGAACGATTTTATGGAATCTATTGGGAGCCTCGCCGTCAAGGGTTCCAAAGGAGATGTTCACCGTCTAACACAGTGGATGTACCGCAATTTGGGTTCCCTGACACAAGTGATGTGCAGCCTTGATTGTCATTCGATGATGCAGATTTTCCATGCCGACTGGTGGGTGGATGCGGAAGGAAATCATCCGGAGCCATTTACCATCATTCGCTATGCCGATGTCCGCTACGGTATCTGGCGCGCTACCGATGGCTGCCATACAGCATTAGCGCTCGATTATCTCCAGCAGCTGGAATCTGCGGGTAAAAAACAATTGTGTATCTGGCCATACCATTGTTTGGAGGGAACCTGGGGTGCACAGCTTGAGAGTCAATTTACGAATATGCTCTATTTCCATAGTGCTGTGCGCAAGGTAAAACCGATCTTGGTTTACAAAGGACAGGATCCGTATACGGAGATGTATGGTATTATCAAAGCCGAGTATGATGACAATAAATTCGTAAACCATGCTGTACTTGAAGCAATACGGGCATACGATGCTATTTATATTGCGGGGGAGGCATCAAGCCACTGCGTATTGGCTTCGGCGGTACAGATTTTGGAATATTTTGAACATGATCGGTCAATTACCTCCCGTATTACTTTATTAACAGACTGTATGTCGCCGATCGGCGGATTCGAAGAGCAAACGCTACTGCAGTTTGACGCACTTAAAGAAAAATATGGGATACAGCTCAAACTGTCAACCGAAGTAAATTTGTAGCTCATGGAAAGTTCAATAGAAAAATACACCTATGTATATCCCAGACCGGCTGTCACAGTGGATTGTGTCATCTTTGGCTTTGATAAAAGCCAGCTCAAGGTATTATTGACAAAACGGGCAATAGAACCTTTCTTGGGAAAATGGGCATTTCCTGGCGGTTTTATCCAGGAAGATGAAACAGCCGAAGACTGTGCGCTTCGTAAGCTGCGCGAGGAGGCGGGTCTCCAGGATATTTTCCTTGAACAGCTATATACGTTTTCAGACTTAGCTCGTGATCCGCGTGGAAGAGTGATCAGCATTGCTTATTATGCACTTGTCAAGCCTGAAGCATATATGTTGCAAGCGGGTGTAGATATTGAAGCGGTTAGGTGGTTCGGCATTGATGAAAATAAAGATCTCGCTTTTGATCATATGCAGATCTTGAATACCGCAATCCAAAGACTCAAGGGGAAAATACGTTATCAGCCGATCGGTTTTGAACTTTTGCCCGAGCAGTTTACGTTGCCCGATTTGCACAATTTGTATGAAACCGTTCTGCAGCGCTCAATCGACCGCGGTAATTTTCGGAAAAAAATCCTCAGTATGGGGTTATTAATCGACCACAGCGATAAGCAAAAAGATCGGCGTGCTAGGGCCGCGAAGATCTATAGTTTTGACAGGGTAAAATATAAACAACTTACTGAATCGGGTTTTTATTTTGAAATATAAGTTTAACCATTGGAGCCAGACAGGCGGTCGTCAATGAACGACTGCCTGTCTGTTTTAACCCAGGCTGAATCTTTTGATATCTTTAATAAAGGCTCCGTGCAGATTTCATATCATCCCGCAATTGTCAGGTGAAGTCGGGTTAGGCTAACCCTGAAAATCGCCACAATCATGGACTTCAAACTGATCGATCAAAGCTTTCTGTGTGTAGTGTTTTGCGATACGTTTATTCTTTAGCAAAAGAGCATCCCCCTTTATTTGCAATTCGAAAATAGGTTCTTTCTCTACTCGCTTGAAGATAAATTCATTGTGTTGAGTCTTTAGGATTAAGCCCGCCTCGCTGCTGGTATAGGTGAAGTCCTTAATCTGGTAGATTTCATTCGAATCACAGACGTTGACCAAATGAAGCTGCTCTTTACTGATCTTGATTTCTGCAAGATCACAGGCATAACATATTCCCGAGAATTCGATCCCATATTTTTTAAAACTATTTTTGCTTTCCGGCCGAAGAACGGTAATGGGATAGAGCTGCCTGAAAAGCGTAAGGTCATCAACGGATAGCGAGGTTTGGTCTTGTTGTTTGTGTATGGAGTCTATGCTGGGAGCCCTGCTAAATACAACAGTAGATTTTTTAACCTCATTCTTTTGTTGGCAGTTAAAAAGCAATGCCACGCAGGGCAGAAAAATAATCTTTCGTATTAATTTCATTGTCGTTTCTTTTAGTAATGATTGTCGTTGCTGATAAACATATGGATTGACATGTAGTTTTCATTGTTCAATCTCGATACATTTTTTTTAAATAGAGACCGAAAAAAATCCCTATTTTCCGCTATTCGAAAAAACTGATAAATGCGGTATTTTTATCACATTCGCACGAGTCATAGGATGATTTAAATCAATGCGACAAAGACGAAAAATAGAAAAATTAACGCATGGCACATCGCATTTATATTTATAATGTAAATCTCAAGACCAAAGAAACATATCCTTTTTATCTGGCCGAATGGAATTACGAAATTCCTATCCTCATGCGGCCGTTATTTTCCGCCAATATTCGGTCTAAAGGTAGCCAGCTTTTTGCAAATAAGGAAGATGGAATCGCTAGGCTTCGCTATTTTTATGCGTTGTTGGCCGATAGGTATCAACTGCATTATAAAAAAAAATATTATGAGCCTGTGAACCGAATGTTTGAATTTTTGGGAGGCTTACCTTTCGATACATTTCAGATCGATGGGCGGGATGTGTTTAGCATGAACGCGGAGAAAGATACCCTGCAGGCTAAAGCATGGGCCGAAGAAATCAGCATGCAAGCCTTATTGTATGAACAAGCTGTCGATGAACAATCCTTAGATCCGCTGGGCTCGCTGTTGGAAACTTCTGGCTATGCTTCTTTTTTGGATGCTCTTCAAACCGATTGGATTGATTACGGATTGGGATTATGGTCGGAAGAGCTTTTGCGGGACAAAGGAGCTGAGGTTTTTGAAGCAGAGGGAAAGCAAGGATTAAGAAATGCGAAAGGTGATCTCCTGATTCCGGCAATATATGATGAAATATTCGAATTTAATGAACAGGGGATCGCTGTAGTTGAAGCAAATGGACGATTTGGCTACATCCATGCGAGCGGCGCTGAACTGGTATCCTGTCAATATAGTGATGCTTTTGACGCCCGGTCTATCCATGGAAACAACTATGCAGAAGTGGAAGTGGCAGGAAAACGTGGCGTACTACATATTGATAGCAAACAGCTGAGCATACCTGCCTTATACGATGAGCTCGACTGGATCGCCTACGGTTTTTTAAATGCGAGACAAGGGGAGAGCAACATTCTCCTTTCAGTTGAAGGACGATTGATTATTTCAGATCCTGTGCCCGAGTCGTTTATGTATGACTATAACAAGCTGTTCTATAGCCGACAAAAAGGAACGATAAAAAAGAAGTATTATCTTATGGACGGTCAGTATTTGGGGACTTTTTTGGAAGGTAGCCTGGAGCCATTGGCCAATCGGTATTTTTGGATTAAACCCAATAAGCTACAGCCAAAAATTTCTGTCATTCAACCCAATGGTAATATGTTGGATGAGGGAATTGACCGGATTATTGTGTTAGAAGGCTACCGAAGTATCGCGTATCTCAAAAATAAGAAATGGCAGCTTTATTCGCTTGAACATGGGATATTCCGATTGATGGATAATCTGATAGAAAACGTCGCAGTAGATAGTATACAGCAGTACCGTAAAGATATTTTTGTCTTAAGCTGCTCCAAGACACAGGGGATTTATGATGCGCATCGCGGAAAATGGTTACTTGAACCTGCTGATGTCTATCAGAAAATCGAACATTGCTTTTTGGATTTTATGCGCATACACTGCCCACAGGGAATGCGCTATTTCGATACGAAGCTTAAATTTTGTAGTGAGCCTTATGATTATATCTGTTCGCCTTTTCACTATCCAGCGCCCGATGCAGTCTCAGGCGAACTTTTATTGCTTTTTAAGGGTGAGCGGATGTTTTATCTCGACCTAAACCGAAATGTGATAGAAATACCGGAGACAGCATTCGGATATTTATATACAGAGCGCTATCATCTACAGGGACGCGATCAAAACTATTTTGTACAGTTTTATCAAGCCTGGACGAAACGCAAGGGGGATGGGTATGAACAGTATTTCGATAATGACACATTAATGGAAAAGGGGAAGAGGCTTGATGCTGAAGGAAAATTCTCCGAAGCTATTCGCTTGCTCACAATCGGAGCCGGTCGCGGTAGTGCAGACTGTCAGTATTTACTTGGAAATATATATACAGATGCAGACTACGAGGGGATGGATATCGAAAAGGGAAAGTCCTTCTATGAACAGGCAATGGCGCAGGATCATGCTCAAGCATGGAATAACTGGGCGTTTCTTTATGCGACAGCACATGGGGTTGAACTCGATATTTCGAAAGCTTTAAAAGGATATAGGCAAGCTGTTGCACTTGGAGAAGCTCAAGCTATGAGCAACTTAGGGAATTGGTATTACGAGGGTGTCTACGTGGAGCAAGACCATAGCGTAGCCTTGGATTACTTTAAGCAAGCGGAAAAGGCGGGTATTTTCAATGATGCGCAAATGGCAGAAATCTATTATCAAAGACACGATTACACGAACTTATTGCGTTATTTGAAGAGAGATAAGGCAAATCAGTTTGCGGCTATTTATTATGGAATTTTGTATGAGGAAGGACTGGGCGTTAAACAAAGCTTACCCAAAGCCATCCGTTACTATGAGCAGGCCAATCAAGGGAGCGTGTATGTCTATGCTGTCAATCGTTTGCTGCAGCTGTATGCTGCGCATGGAGTTGCAGCAAATGCTGAAAAATATGAGTTTTGGTTACATTTTGCTAAAGAAAATGCTGTGGAAATTGAATAATAGCACGAGCATTATGATCGCATGGAAAACGACTCATTACAAATACCGCTATCGCACGGATAAGAGAAGTGTCTTTAATAAATTAGTTAAACATAATTAGTAAATCATGTTGTCATCAGCAAATATAGATTTCAGCGGCATTCTAATCGATTTGATCACGATTGTTTTTTTTGGATTTGGAACAGTTTACACGCTCGCGCTGGGGATTATTCACATTGTAAGGAAAAAGACGCGAACTGTAGGTTATTATTTGCTGTCGTTTCTGCTGTCGAGCCTTATTGGGCTGGCTATTGCAGGATTGATGGCCTTTCTGTGGGTATTGTCACTTCAATAAAGCGTGATGGCGTCGTTGGCTTTATTGCCATGATCTTTTATCGATGAAATGATCATTGCGATAAAGCCAACGCTATTAATAGTTTTTGGCATTGGCAATGTGCATAAGGTGATGGTTACAATGCCAGGCATATAAGCCAATGTTTACCTTTAAAGAGATCAACCTTTTGGTAGCCGGATGAATAAATCCTCTTTCTAGCTGTTCATCGGTTAGACTTTTGAGCAGAATCCCCCAACGTTCATGTAGGCCTTCAAGTAATTTTACCGAACTTTCTATGGGAATATTCTTAGCGTCTGGAAGTTCGGCCCACAATTTTTCTTCATATAATTTGATGGTGGGATCTTCTTCTGTCAAGGCCAATTTGAATCGAATAAAGCTGTTCATATGGCTGTCGGCACAGTGATGAACAACCTGACGAATGGTCCACCCTTCGGGCCGGTAGCGTTTCTCCAGCATATCGTCCGTTAGGTCCCCGACTTCGGACTTTAATCTAGCCGGAAAATCTGTAATTGTTTTAATCCAGTCATTCAATAGCGTATGGTCGATAACATCTGATATGGCGAAGCGACCGATAGGGTATCTGAGTTTTTCTAATTCATGTTGCATAGCCTAAAATTAATTAAAATAAACGCTAGATTCCTAATATTTATAGCTATGGCTTAGTAAATATTTTCTGGTATTTGCACTTATGCTCGTGTAATTTGGATGCGATAAAGAATTGTGGTAATTTCGGCAAAATTGATTAGGACATGGAAGTTCCATTCGGGTGGTGGGCGATTGACCATGCAATAAAAAGCAAAAAATGAAAAGTCTAAAAGAATTGATAGATACAGGTAATTCTGGATGGAAGCTCGTGCAGAGTTGGATGAACGAAGCGACAAATTCATATGAAGTGCTTACCCGCGATCCAAAGAGAGCTGATGAAGAACTTCTGCGGGCGCAGATCACCACGAAATCTCCCATGGGAGCCATTATCCACCAGACTGGTGGCATTTTAATCGATGGAGGCTGGCTACGAATTTTAGGTTCAGGTTCGCCAAAACTGAACCGCGGAATAATGGAATGGAATAAAGGGAAGAGCTTTGTTAAGGAAGGTGAAAAAGGTGGCTTTTTACTCATAGCTGACGACGTTTTGGGTGGTTACTTTGCGATCAACGCAGGGGCTCTAGGCGATAGTATTGGACAGGTTTACTATTTTGCGCAAGATACTTTACAATGGGAAAGCTTGGAGTGTGGCTATTCGGACTTTATCTTTTGGGCATTAAAAGGGGATGTCGCACAGTTCTATGAAACGTTCAAATGGAAAGACTGGAACGACGATGTGAAATCCCTCAATGGTAATCAGGTATTTTCGTTTTACCCGTTTTTATGGACGGATGAAGCGCGGGACTTTCGAAAAGTGGACCGTAAGCCTGTGGCTATTGACGAGAACTACCACTTTACCATGGAATTTGCGGGCGGACGTTAATCCGTTACGTTGTGAATAGCAGGGATTAAGCCGTTTAATGCCATTGCGCTATCAATTCGAAAGCAGTCGAAGATCGTATTCCAGAAGATCGTATTCCATTTGTTGGGGCCCACTACAATTTAATTAGTCGATAAAACAAACCGTATTGTCTTATCGACTAAAAAATCTGCTTGAGTAACACCAATCTATATAGATTTGTTTTGAAGGCTAAAGCTTACTTCGTTCAGCCTAACAATTTGTATTTGGATCCCCTCAGCGAGAGCAAGTTGGGTTGCAGCTTCCTTTCCTAATTTAAGGACGTGAAAGCCTCTGCCCCGATAGGTGAAATTACATTCATATTCACCAGCGTTGATCATAATCCTTAATTTTTGGGATTTGGTTGGAAACAAAGGTTTAAATTCCTTTGTGATCCGGATCTGTGTCTTTTTAACATCATCCGCCGTGATCTTATTGCCTTCCGAGGGGAATAGCATACTGCTGGACAAATCGCCCGATGTTGGAGTAGTGACTTCTTTTTTCTGTTCCGGCGCCGCAGGACTTTGCACAGTCTCTTTTGGCGTTATTTCAGCAGGTATTTTATCCTGCCGTTTCCCAGGCCTTCCTTTTTTTCTACCGTTTTGATTCGCTGGTTTGTCTGTATGTTCCGTTGTAGTCGTACTGTTCGAAACTATTTTAGGTTCACTATCCAGCGGCGGTGTAGGCGTCACAGCGGACAAAGGACGCTTAATGATGTTACGGATATAATAGTGTTTTATACGCGATTTGTCCGTGTTCCTTTCCTCAATTTCAAAATCTTCCTTATACGCTTTGAAAAGGTGGGACATCTTGTCGTAACCGTAATTGCGCGCATCAAAGTCAGGCTTTCTTTTATTAAAAAGACTTCCAATCTCTCCCAAGAATGCCCAGCCATTTTCATCCGCTGTATCATCCACAGTGTCTTTCAAAAGTTCTAGGGTTTCCTCATCCAGTACTGCTATGCTTGTTACATTTTCAACAGGATTTGGTTTAGGCTGATTTTGCTGCTTTTTCTTCGCTACCGTTTCTTTCTTTTGATTTTTTTCAAATATTTCGACGTAGATGAATTTGTCACAGGAGGCGATGAAAGGCTTAGGAGTCTTTTTTTCACCAATACCGATAACAAGTTTACCCGACTCCCGTAAACGTGTGGCTAAACGGGTGAAGTCACTATCGCTTGAAACGATACAAAATCCGTCCACTCTGTCCGAGTGCAGAATATCCATGGCGTCAATAATTAAAGCCGAATCGGTCGAATTTTTGCCTTGTGTATAACTGTATTGTTGGATTGGAGTAATAGCATGGGTAAGAAGTTTGTCCTTCCATTTTTCAACGTAAGGATTGGTCCAGTCTCCGTAGATGCGCTTGATGGTTGGAATTCCATACCTTTTAACTTCATTCAAAATCTCTTCGATCTTTCGATAAGATACATTGTCCGCATCGATTAGTATTGCGATTTGCAAATCCCCATGTTCTGCCATATATTTCGATTATATTTTCACTATTAAAATTTCTTATTTATACATCTGAGGGCTTTCATCCCAATATATCCGTTAAAAATACAGTATTGTTAAACAACTTCTCTAATTTTTTGAGAATTAATTTAAGCACTATTCTTTTAGAACAGGCGATCAGCAAATTTTGTTTTGTAATAAGCGTTGTTGAAAAAGGGTTGATAGAACATTAGAGTAATAAAAAAAAGGTTTTCAAACGGGGAGAATGAAAACCTTAAATAACCAATTATAAACCTAAATTATGATGATACAAAGATAGTGTAAATGTTACACCTCTGCAAATCTTATTTCATTTTTTTTTAATTACCCTTGATACTTGTAGCTAAAGAGCTACGGATAAGCAGTGTTATTCTGAGTCATTAATCCTTCAGCCTATCAAATTCAATGTATGTTGCATTATTCACATCATGAAAGATCCGTTGGGTAGCTTTCTGAAAATCAGCTTTGGTAGCGGTATATGGTGGTAAGAATACCTGTGGATTTCGTTCTGCTAGGGGAAACCAGGAGTTTTGTACCTGAACCATTATCCGATGCCCTTTTTTGAAGGTATGGGCCACATCTGGCATTTCAAAATTGACCTTTTCGACCATTCCTGGCGTTAGTGCCTCTGCTTTTTCAAAACCGTTGCGATATTTTCCCGCCATAATTTCTCCGCGAACCATCATTTGGTATCCGGCCATTGTTTTTCCTTGATAGCTCGGTGCATCATTCGGATAAACATCAATCAGTTTAACGACATAGTCTGCATCTGTGCTCGTTGAGGACACTTTAAGATGGTTTTTGATGGGACCTACAATTGTAATATCCTCAGTCAATGGATCTGTTTGATACACCATTACGTCCGGACGGCTGGCTGCAAAACGTTGGTCGTCAACCATATATTCCCGTGTTCGGTTTTGAATTAAGCCACCTTGATGTGGAACGGGTTTATTGGGGTCAGTTACATATTCATCCCACGAATCTGTACGTTGCACTTTGTCAAATGCAAGTTTTCCCTGAGGTTGGAAGTAGAGTTTTTTTGTCTCTACATTTTTCGGAGGCCATTGTTCAAAATGTTTCCATTCGTTGGTGCCCGATACAAAAATAGTAGCTTCGGAAGGAGTGAAACTCCCTTCATCTTTCAGGTAATATTTGAAAAATGGTTGCTCAAATTGTTCCTGATACGTAATGCTGGTTTTTTTATCAAATTGAATATCGCCCAGAAAGCTGCCGTCTGATCGTACCCAGCCGCCATGATACCAAGGGCCAGCCACCAAAATCGAATTGTTTTTTTTACTTTTATCTTCAATCGATTGATAGGTCTTAAATGTTCCATAGGCATCTTCAGCATCGAAGAAGCCCCCGACAACCATCACTGCTGGTTTCACCTCCTTTAAAGCGTTGGTAATTACACGCGATTTCCAAAAATCGTCGTAATCGGGATGTTTAAACAGGTCATTCCAGAATTGAACAGAATCGCCAAAATATTTTTCTTTGAGTTCTCGCGCTGTTCCAGCTTCTAAAAAGAAGTTGTATTTATCAGCTTCTTTGATCTGAATTTTGCTTTTAAACTGATCTGGGGTAATGGGCTTGGGCCGCGGGACGCCAAAGGTTGACATAAAGGTAAACGCATCCTGCAAAAACAGTACGCCGTTATGATGGAAGTCATCGCCGATGTACCAATCTGTTACCGGAGCCTGGGGCGAGACTGCTTTTAAGCTTGGATGTGTTTTGACAAGCCCTACAGTAGAATAGAAGCCCGGGTAGGAGATTCCGTAAAGCCCCGCGTTACCATTGTAGTTTTTAAGATTCTTCCGCAACCATTCCAGTGCATCGTAGGTGTCTGTACTTTCATCAATTGCTTTTTTATCTTTGCTGTATGTAGTTGGACGTATATCCTCAAAATCGCCTTCACTCATCCACTTACCGCGCACATCCTGATAGACGAAAATATAACCGTCACGCATCATTGCCGGAAAGTTTCCTAGACTTTTCTTATATTCATTTTGCCCATAGGGAGAAACAGTATAAGGCGTTCTGTTGAGCAAAACTGGATACTTCTTGGATTTATCTTTTGGACTATAGATCGCAGTAAACAATTTTTTTCCATCTCTCATTGGTATTGTTACTTCAGTTTTTTCATAAAAATCTCTAACGTAAGCAGAGTCGGCAGCTGTTTGAGCATGTAAATGGCTGGCACATAAAAACGTTAAGGTGAGGTACGAAATCGTATTTTTCATTCAGATAATTATTTGTTCGGTGCTTACTCGGTGTAACCGTATTTCACACTCCATTTGTTACTAATAATGTTGTGGAATTATTGCGGGTATTAGATTTTAAAACTAAAGGTAGTGCTAGTAACGCCATTTTCCAATTTTATTGTCATATTTGTGAGAAATAGAAAAGGAAAAATTGACCATTTTTTTAGAAATAAAAACTTTTTTTGTTTTGAATTTGGATTAGATTTCGAATGTTGATATATTGAGTAGGATTAGTGGAAGGTTATTTTTCGATTGACACGTATAGCTAAAATCATTAAATCTCAGCGAGATGGTGTGATTTAATACGAATAATAATTGTTTTTCAGGTTATTTATTTCGGTTTCAAATCGCATTATTATCGATACTTTTCACGATTTTTATAAATATAATGCCAAGTGGTATGAATTATGTTTTTTTAAGCTAATTTTAAGAATTATTTTATCATAATACATCAATTAAATAACAATTTAAGTATATAGAATTAATATGGGACAACAAGTGAAAGATGCCAATGGGAAATTGGGTATTCTTATTCCGGGATTAGGTGCTGTGGCTACAACATTGATCGCTGGTGTGGCATCTATAAACAAAGGTTTTTCAAAACCAATCGGATCTGTTTCTCAATTGAGCAGAATTCGTCTGGGTAAACGCACTGAGAACAGAAATCCATTAATTAAAGATTTCGTCCCTTTAGCAAAATTGGAAGATGTAGTTTTTGGCGGATGGGACGTATATGAAGATAACGTATACGAGGCTGCGTCAAAAGCACAGGTATTGGAGCAAGGTCAATTGGATGCTGTTAAAGCTGAATTGGAGGCTATCCAACCAATGAAGGCTGTGTTTGATCGTAATTTTGTTAAAAATTTAGATGGAACACACATCAAATCTGAAAAAACTCGTCGTGAATTGGCAGATGCCGTACAACGAGATATTCGTGAATTTAAAGAGAAAAATGGATTAGACCGCGTCGTATTGGTATGGTGTGGCTCTACAGAACGTTATATTGAAACGAACGAAGCTTTTTCAACATTAGCTAAATTGGAAGAGGCTTTGGATAATGACGATCAGCGCATTCCGCCAAGCATGATTTATTGTTATGCGGCTTTAAAAGAAGGTGCTCCTTATGTCAATGGTGCACCAAATTTAACGTGTGATGTTCCGGCAATCGTTGAGCTAGCTCACGAAAACGGGGTAGCTATTGCAGGTAAAGACTTTAAAACAGGTCAAACATTAATGAAAACAATCGTAGCACCAGGTCTTCAGGCAAGAGCTTTAGGTGTTGAAGGTTGGTTCTCGACCAACATCTTGGGCAACCGCGATGGATTGGTATTAGATGACCCTGAAAATTTCAAAACAAAAGAAGTCTCTAAATTATCGGTATTGGAAGAAATTTTAGATGCGAAAAAGAATCCGGAGTTGTACGGTGACCTTTATCACAAAGTGCGCATCAATTATTATCCTCCTCATGGTGATAATAAAGAGTCTTGGGACAACATTGATATCTTCGGTTGGTTGGGCTACAAGATGCAGATTAAGATCAATTTCTTGTGCCGTGATTCAATTTTAGCAGCTCCAGTTGCGTTGGATTTAGCACTTTTTATCGATTTGGCTCAACGTGCAGGTATGTCAGGTATTCAAGAGTGGTTGTCATTTTACTTGAAATCGCCTCAAACGGCTCCAGGTTTACCTCCAGAACATGATATCTTCAAACAATTGATGAAATTGCAAAATACCTTGCGTCACATTATGGGTGAAGATTTAATCACGCACTTGGGATTGGATTATTACCAAGAGCTCGTAGATAGCATTCAATAAGCGACCTTAATAAGATGGGGGAAACAATTGTTAAAGACAGTTTTTCCCCTTTTTCTTCAACACCATTGATGCGGTTGAAGACTTGATATAACCCTCTGTAGGCTTTTGTGTTTATCAACGCTGAGCGAGTGACGGGGGTTTTGCTTTTTTTAATAAATGATTTTATTTTGCAATTAGAAGAGATGGAATTTGCTATCATAGCAGCGGGAGAAGGTTCTCGATTGCGAAAGGAGGGATTCAATTTACCGAAACCCTTGCTACCATTACATGGAGTTCCATTAATTGAACGATTGATTCGCATATTTGCCAAAGAAGGAGCACAAAAGGTTCATGTCATCATCAATAAACAATCTCCGGAATTGAAATTGTTTTTGGAAAAAACGACTTTTGAGTTACCTATTGTGCTGCTAGAGGAAGATACTGAAAGTTCCTTGCACAGTTTTGCTTTGCTTGTTAAAAACAATCCTGATTGGTCTTCCTGTTGTCTTACGACAACCGATACGGTCTTTAAGCCACATGAATTTCATGCCTATTTAGATGATTTTCATCACCATAAAAATGCAGATGCTTTTATGGCTGTTACCCCTTTTATTGATGACGAGAGCCCTTTGTATGTCAATACCAACCAACAACTTGAGGTGGAAGCTTTCTTAGATAGAGCGACACCAGAAACGAGATATGTTTCTGGCGGAATTTATTGTTTTCGTAAAGCCGCCATGGATTGTGCATTAAGTTCCGTTGCTGCTGGAAATTCGAGAATGCGTAATTTTCAGCGTGCGTTACTGGAAAATAGTTTGAAAGTTGAAGCATTTGTGTTTGAAAAAGTCGTCGACATTGATCATCTAAAAGATCGAGAAGTCGCAGAACAATTTTTGAGTGAGGAAGTTAGTTAGAAAAATGAGCGAGATGATTTCTATTTTAGGCGTAACTCGAAAAAATCGCTTTTCACCCAATCATGTGGGGAATGACGCCGCTATATTCAATGAAGTAATTTTAAAACTGAACGAAAAAGGTGCTTCAGTCGAAATTTGTAATGAAGATGAATTTTTGTCTTTGGCAACCATAAAGCAAGATAATATCTTAACGATGGGGAGAACAAAGACTTTAGTCAAAAAGTTGCAATCGCTTCAAAGCAAAGGTACCTATGTTTTGAATTCGGGTTTTGGAATTGAAAATTGCTATCGTAAGAATATGACACTTAAACTTTTGGAAGGCGGAGTTCCTTATCCCAAAAGCATTGTGATATCTACTGTAGCAGACATTCAATCTATTTTTGAGAAATTGAAAGGGAAGGGGGTGTGGATTAAGCGTGGCGATTTTCATGCTATTCATAAAGAAGATGTTACGTTTGCCAGTAGCCTGAAAGAAGCTCAACATATCTTGAATGAATATGCGCTCCGTGGAATTAAAGAAGCTGTAATTTCTGAACATCTTGCCGGAGACTTATTGAAGTTTTATGCTGTACGCGGAACAGCGTTCTTTTATTATTTCTACCCCTATGAACACAATCATCATAAATATGATTTGTACGAGCAAATTAATGATGAGGTGGTACATTTTCCTTTTGACCTAGCAAATTTAAAAGAAGTCGCTAATCGTGCGGCTGAAGTCCTTGATGTATATATCTACGGCGGCGATGTGATTATTGATGCCAATGGAGATTTCCATATTATAGATTTAAATGACTGGCCAAGTTTTGCGCCATGCCGGGCCGAGGCCGCAGAGGCTATTGCCCAAATGGTTTACCATAAATTTACTGAAAAGAACCACAATGCAGAAAGAACAAGTTAATGTAACCGAAGAAGCAAATTTGAGTGCATTCGAACAATCTTTAAAATCTAATGATACAGAAGAGCGAATTGACATCTGGTTTTATCGACCTATTGGTTATCGTATCGCAAAAGTATGTGCTAAAATAGGCATTACACCTAATGCGGTGACGATTATTAGTATCTTCTTTGGTGTTGCTGCGGGTATTTTATTCTATTACCCAGCGCTGTGGATTAATGTAATTGGTATGCTTTTACTGGTTTTTGCCAATTCTTTAGACAGTGCCGATGGACAGCTGGCAAGAATGACAGACAACAAAAGTCGTTTTGGCCGTATCTTGGATGGTTTTGCCGGTGATTTTTGGTTTGCTTCGATTCATATAGCAATCTGTTTACGCAGTATCAATGAGGGATGGTCACAATGGTTATGGGTCTTTTGTGTGCTTGCAGGTGTATCGCATATGATTCAGTCAGCAATGGCCGATTATTACCGCAATGTTCACCTGTATTTTATAAAAGGTAAAGCCGGAAGTGAGCTGGACAATACCCGTGATTTGAAAGCGGACTATGAAGCCTTATCCTGGCGTAAGAATTTCTTTAGCAAATTTGTGCTGAATGGCTATATGGGCTATACGCGAAACCAAGAAAAGCTTTCTCCCAAATTGCAAAAACTATTGCATATTGTGAAGAGTCGCTATAAAGATGAACTGCCACAACAATTGATGGTAGATTTTAGAGCGCGGAACAAGCCATTGATGAAATATACCAATATTGTACAGTTCAACACCCGGGTGATTTTCCTATTTGTTTGGTTGTTTATCGGTCAGCCTTGGATTTATTTTTTCTTTGATATGTTTGTCTTAAATCCAATATTAATCTATATGTGTAACCGGCAGGAGAAAGTAAGTGGTTATTTTGTGGATAAATTAACAAATGATCCAACCTATGGGGAGTAAGATCTACAAAGTACTCTTTATGCTGATTGGTATAGGTACACTTGCCTATATGATTCAGGCAATGGGCATTGATGAGATTTGGAACAACCTCGAAAATATAGGATGGTGGTTTTTGCCTGTACTTGGCAGTTGGGCGGTACTCTATTGGATGAATGCAATGGCATTTAAGGCAATTATTGAAGAGCCCGAATTACCTCAGACGGACGTGCCTTTTTGGAAGGTGTTACAACTGACGATATCTGGTTATGCAATCAATTATATCACGCCATTTGTCGCCTTAGGGGGAGAACCCTATCGTATTATTGAACTCAAAAAATATGTGGGAGGCTCGAAGGCTGGTTCTTCGGTACTGTTGTATGGCGTCATGCACATCTTGTCCCATATTTTATTTTGGGTAGCTTCTGTTTTCCTCATCCTTTGGTTTGTACCGGCCAGTACGATGGTGAATGTGGCCTGTGCTGCGATTTTTGTAATGGCTATTATTTGTACTTGGCTATTTACAAAATTTTATAAGAAGGGAATTACAGTTTCGCTTTTGAAAGCATTGTCTAAATTACCTTTGGTCGGTAAAAAAGTCAATCATTTGTTGGAAACGAAGTATGAAACCTTAAATGATGTGGATCAGCAGGTGAAAAACCTTTTTCAAAATCGCCGCGACCGTTTCTACAAAGCTCTTTTCTGGGAGTTTGTAGCACGGGTAGTGGGGTGTTTTGAGATTTATTTCATTGGTTTAGCACTAGATATCAATATTGATTTTGTTGATGCCATGATCATTAGCTCAGGTTCTTCATTATTTGCCAATCTGGTGTTTTTCTTCCCCATGCAATTGGGGACTCGGGAGGGCGGATTAGCCATGGCTGTGATGAGTATAGGATTGCCCGCTAAAGTCGGTATTTTTATGGGCGTTGTCACGCGAATTAGAGAAATTGTATGGATTATGATCGGCTTGGGTTGGATGAGTTTAGTAAAAAAGAAATAAAATGAATAAGTTTAACGTTAAGGGAATTATTTTTGATTATGGTGGAACCTTGGATACGAATGGTGGTCATTGGGGAGCCGTTATCTGGTCGGGTTATGAGAAATACGAGGTTCCTGTAAATTTGAACGCTTTTCAGGAAGCCTATAGTTACGCAGAACGTCAAATGGCTTTACAGCCGATTATTAAGCCGGACTTTGATTTTTTAGCGGTACTGAAGGCAAAGCTTAATGTACAATTTGAATACCTTATTGCTGCGGGATACGAACTGGATAAAACATTAGCTGATAAAATTGCATTTGATGGCTACTCCCTCGCGAAGAATACAGTTAATCAGGTGAAGCCGCTTCTAATTTCACTGCGTGAAAAATATCCAATTGTCATGGTTTCCAACTTTTATGGCAATCTGAAATCTGTCCTCGCCGATTTTGGTATCTTACCTTATTTTCAGTCCGTTGTGGAATCTGCCGTTGTCGGTGTACGCAAACCTGATCCTGCAATCTATGCATTAGGTGTCGACAAATTAGGACTTCCTGCCCAAGAAATTGTTGTCGTAGGTGATTCGTATAGCAAAGATATGGTTCCGGCTAAAGCCGTTGGATGTCAAACCTTATGGTTGAGAGGACAGACTTGGGGCGAAGATAAACTGCAGGATACTTCTGCTGCAGATCAGCAGTTTACAAGTATCTTCGATTTAATCGACTTTGTTTAAATAGAGGTTCTGACGAAATTCTTTAGGCGAGATACCAACATTTCGCTTAAAGAATTTACCGAAAAAAGACTGATCCGAGAAGTGTAATTTCATTGCAATTTCGCGCATCGGAAGCCCTTGGCAAAGTAAAGACTTTGCTTCTTCCACCAAGACATTCTGAATAAGTTCTATTGCTGATTTTCCAGTAAGCTCCTTGGTAATTACCGAAAGATGCTTCGCCGTGATACCGAGTTCCACGGCATAAAACTGAACCATGTGTTCTTTGTGAAATGACTTTTTGAGCAGCAGGTAAAAATTTGCCAGTATTTCTCGTTTCCGCGAAGGAATAGCAGGAGTATTTCGAAGGTTTTGGCTTCCTAATCGAGCGATTTCACAAAATAGTATTTCTGTTAAAGACTTTACAATCTGATTTTTGAATAGGTAGGTAGATGCTTGCCGATCATAATGAATAAACTGCTTGAATAAGTTAGACAGGTTGATCGCATCTTGATTCGATAGCGACCAGATATAACTATCGTTGATGGCCAGCGATTTTTTCGTTACCTCAAAAAAATCCTCCTGAAAGTCCAATTTGAAGCTGAAATCCAATGTAAAGAAAAGCAAATACACTTCACAGTCCCAAGATTTGGCGACCGAAGAGCTATTGACTCTCGATGATGGACTGGTTAACAATAGGTGATTTTGGGCCACCTGTATGCGTTCATTATTAATGATAAAAGAAGTTTCACCCTTTTTTATTAAACAGAGCGAATAGAGTTCACCCTTTTTTAGGATGTGCTGCTGCTCAGAGCTGAACACAGGCTTTGATTTGTTGCCTTTAAAATGAAAAACATAAAAGCCCTTATTTTCGAATGGTATTTCCTTCACAGACATGTTTACTTCACGATAAAATCAAAATAAGTTTTACGATAAGGTTCATTTTGCAACGTATAATGCCACCATTCTTTATCGTAAGCTTTAAACCCAAATTTAGCCATAGCTTCTTTTAGAATTTTTCTATTTTTTTTCTGTTGTGCCGTTAGATTTGCATATTGATGGTGTGACACGGCTCCGAAAAAATCGAACGGCCCGCCCATATCAATCTCTTTTTTATCTTTCAGGCGAATGATCGTAAGATCTACTGTACTGCCACGGCTATGGCCTGATTTGGAGGCAATAAACCCGAGCTTAAACAAATTCTTCTTATCAAGATGTGGATAAAACTCTCTTTTTGCAATGGTGTCGTCAGTTTTTAATGACCATGACTTGAAGTTGTCAACAGCGCGCTGTGGACGGTAGGCATCAAATATTTTCAAGCCCAAACCTTTTTTATTTAAATGGTTTTCGACCTGCTGCAGTGCGAAGGCTGCCCGCTTAGTTAAAATCGCAACAGGCTTCTCATAACCCCGTATTGGTCTTCCTGTAAAGTTGTGACTGCCGAAATAACGCATTTCCAAGCTAACATTAGGAATAATGTCCTTGACGTATACAAAATCTAATGGTATGCTTTTTTCCTGTGCACAGATGAATGAACTGAAAAAGCTTAAACCAAGGGCAAGACACAAGTTGATTTTCATGGAATGAAGATACAACTTGTGCCTGAATTAATATAATAAAACATTGATTCTCGTCCGTATGGAAAGCATCCGCCAATTTCAGTGTATTGATCCGTTTGCTGTTAGATAGAAAGCCCGCTTAATGATCAGCTAATTTTTTATTCAGGTAATTGTATATTTCAATTTGTGACCGGCATGGCGCCTTGTTATTCTCGACATAATGATTACTCAGCGAATTGTTTAGTATCCGTGCTTTGACATTATCATTAAGCTGAATTTGAAGCATTTCTTTTAAATCCTCCTTTATTTTTTTGCTTGTTATTTTTACGGCTGCTTCAATACGATGATCCAGGTTTCTTGTCATCCAGTCTGCTGACGAAATAAATAGCTGCTCCCGGCCAGCGTTGTAAAAATACATCACACGTGCATGTTCTAGATATTCGTCTACTATTGAAATGGCATTCATCTGCAGTTTAAAATTCTTCTGGTTTGTTGCGCAGTAGATTCCCCTGATAATTAGGTCTATTTTAACACCAGCCGTTGCCGCATCGTAGAGCTTTTTAATCATTTCCTTGTCGCTCAATGAATTTACCTTCACAATGAGGTATGCTTTTCGGCCTGCTTTGGCTTCTGTAATTTCTTGGTCGATGTAATGGAGCAGCTCTTTGCGCATATCCGTTGGGCATACCAAAAGGCTTTTACAATTTTTGATAATTTCAGCGGGGTTTGATTTAGGACGTCGAAGGTAATTGAAAATCTTATTGATATCGGCAATCACATCTCTGTTACTTGTTAAGAGGCAATAGTCTCCATATAATTTTGCTGTTTTTTCATTGATATTTCCTGTACTGACAAAACCATATTGGATTGTTTTCATGCCAGCACGTTTTTTTATCACACATAGTTTTGCATGTACTTTTTTATTTGGGATACCAGTCAATACTTTAATGCCCTCCAATTCGAGTTTTTCCTTCCAGTCCAAGTTATTTTCCTCATCAAATCTTGCACGGAGTTCGAGCATCACGGTGACTTCTTTTCCATTGCGGGCGGCATTGATCAAGGCATTTGCAATTTTTGAATTTGAAGCTAAGCGGTATGCTGTAATCTGGATGGTCTTCACATCCGGATCCATTGCTGCCTCACGAAGAAGGTCAATAATCGGTCTAAACTCATGATATGGAAAGGAGAGAAGCACATCCTTTTTTAATACAGTATCCGTTACCCGCTCGTAATTTTGAAAATTAGGATGCGGAAACGACGTTCTTTCCAGTGGTTGATTGTAGGATTTAAATACATTTGGAAAGTCCATAAAGTGTTTAAAGTTGTGTATTTTCTGCCCTGGAATGATGCTGTCTTTTTTGGATAGGTTAAGTTTTTTGATCAAGAATTCCACCAACTTGGTGTTCATTTCCTGGTCGAATATAAAGCGTGTGGGTTTACCTTTTCGCCTATTTTTTACCCCTTTGCTAATTTTTTCAACAAGGCTTGTATTGATGTCGTTGTCAATGTCAAATTCGGCGTCTTTCGTCACTTTAAAGACATGAGCATGGAATACATCGAAACCAAAATAGGAAAATATTAATGGGAGATTAAACTTGATCACATCCTCCAAAAGTATAATGTGCTTTTCATCCTTTGGCGACGGTAACTGTACGAAGCGCCCATTTGAACTTGTAGGAATCTCAATGAGAGCAAATTTCGTTTCATATTGCCATTCCTTTTTGCCCATCGCAATACCTAAATAAAGACTCTTGTCGCGAATATAGGGCATTGGTCGTACGTCATCTAATATTAAGGGGATAACGTTCGATTCGACATCATCCTGGTAATAGTCACTGACAAATTTTTGCTGTTCGACATTCAGTTCTTCGCTAGTTTTAATATAGACATGCTGTTTGGCCATATCTTTTTGAATACGATTCCAGGTACTGTCAAATTTCTTTTGCTGTTTGATTACCCTGATATTGAGTTCTTCGAGGATGAGCTGTGGGTCTTCATAAAATGACTGGTTGGCACTTTTGTCTTTCAGGTCGATAGCTCGCTTTAGTCCAGCGACACGTACACGGAAAAATTCATCAAGGTTATTTGAAAAAATACCTAAAAATTTGATTCTTAAGGGTAAAGGAACCGTCTCGTCCGCAGCTTCTTGGAGCACTCTTCCATTAAAGCTCAACCAACTAACATCTCTAGGAATAAATTTCTTCGCCATAACTAAATATACGTAAATTTAAAAAGCAAAACTATAGCTCTAGCGCGGATAATCGAACTTTTTTGTGTTAACGAATTATTAAGTTATTCCAAAAAAAATCCCCAAAGTTTTATACAAACTTTGGGGATGTGTCTTTCCGTTTGGCAAGGTCTAGTCCTTTTTTCCGTATTTCTTTGAGATTTGAATTGCTTTGAATTTTGTGGTGTCGAAATGCGGTGTATCGATCGATAGACTTGTTGGATAAGGAGCCGTTCGATCGAAGAAGTACACGGTTGTGATACTTCCATAATCATTAACAGGCATGAGCTCAAGACAACCTGTATAGTCTGCATTTAAAACGTCACCCACGGTCACGGCATAGATACGGATAATACCACCTTTATTTTGTTCATTTCTGACAAACGCAACTTCCTTAAAACCTCCCGGTAAGTCTTCAATACTTTTTTGATTGAAGCTATCTTTTAAAATAAATCCCAACAGCACCAAAATTGGTATGACCAAAAGCCATAACCTTTTATTCTTCTTCATTAAAATACCCTTAAATTGTAATTGTTATGCCTAATAATTTGTAAAACTCTTTCAAAATTGCCTGATGTCCTGGCCAGGCGGGAGAAGTGACCAAATTTCCATCCACGACTGCCTGATCCGCAGGAATATTTTTCCATGTGCCGCCAGCCAATTCGATATCCGGACCTACAGCAACATAGGCGGTAAGCGTACGTCCTTCAAGAACCTTTGCTGCCGTTAACACTTGAATGCCATGACATATTGCCGCGACAGGTTTATTGTGCTCAAAGAAGTGTCTTGTAATCTCCAAAACACGTTTGTTGAGTCGGATATATTCTGCCGATCGGCCACCAGCAATATATAGACCATCATAATCTTCAACATTTACCTCATCAAAATCCTTATTGATAGCGAAATTATGTCCGCGCAATTCTTTGTAGGTCTGGTCACCCGTAAAATCATGGACCGCTGTTGGCACCACATCACCGCTTTTTCGGTCTGGTGCAATTGCATCTACAGTTATTCCTATGGAACCCATTGCCTGAAATGGAACCATCGCTTCGTAATCTTCTACAAAGTCTCCTACCAGTAATAATATTTTTTTTGCCATATCAAAAACCTCTTTTAATAGGTTATCAATTTACATATTAAAAGAGGTTTTCACAATGATTATTTGTTAATCTTTTGTCAACCTTGTATCGCTAATTTTTCCGCAAGGATACGTTTTGTCTTTCTTACTTTAGCCTCTAATTGACTTCTTAAGGTTGGATCTATAATCCCTTTACCTTCTTCAAAATTTTTGTGAAATTCAGGAAGAGAGAAAGAATCTAAGATATCCGCACCATCCCAGGTAATTCGGTTGACAGCAGTGTTCAATACCGTTGCACCACCCATTGGACCAGGGGCCGTAGCCAACAAGAAAACAGGTTTGCCGTTGAATAATTTACGATTAGGAATACGCGAAACCCAGTCAACGATATTTTTGTAGGCTGAAGTATACGACCCATTGTGTTCTGCCAAAGAAATCAAAAGAAAATCTGCCGCATCCATTTTAGCAGCAAAGTCATAGGCCAATTGCGGAATGCCTAGCTCGGCTTCTTTATCGTAAGAATAGATAGGCATTTCAAAATGGTTTAGGTCCAGCAGCTCGATGGTGTCTTCTGCTTCTTTGTAGTATTTGGACGTACTTGTAACGAACATTTTGTTGATAGAATTTTTATTGCTTGTGCCTGCAAATGCTAATATTTTCATCGTTATATCATTAATTTAATCTTTATTCCTTTTATTTTCGATCTCTCTTATTTTAAAAGATGGTCAAACTTACAATATAATCGCTAAAAAAAAGTCAATCAAATGTCCTTGTGCGCTATGGAAGTGTATTTATTGATGTAGATCAATAAAATTGAACCGTTCATACATCCCAAGAATCCCTGTTAATCCGCCGGTATGAACCACAAGTATTTTGTCTGCTGGAGTGAAGTAATCATTTTTAATCAGATCATCTAGGGCATAGAGCAATTTGCCGGTATATGTAGGTTCGATCATTATCCCGGTATTTGTTACAAAATTTTGAACAAAAGATAGTAAGTCGGCAGTTGTTTTTGCATATCCTCCAAAATGATAATTGAGATGTAAAATAGGGGGAGCTATGTTGGGGTAAAGTTGATCAACTTCCTCTTGAATAAAGCCACCATTCTTTAAAACAGGTATACCATGCACACGTGTAAGAGCATCTCGTTTATCTATGGCGTTGGCTATTCCGGCCAATGTTGTTCCGGTGCCACAAGCAGTAAAGATATGCTGGTATTCTTGTCGGAGTTCATCGACCAGTTCGGCGCATCCCTTAGCGCCTAAAATACCATAGCCCCCTTCATGAATATAGAAAGTGGTTGGATCCTGACCGAAATATGTTTTGTACAGATTCTCTTTATTTCGGTAAGATTCGCGTTCGACATAAATCAGCTGCATGCCAAAGAGTCGACACATGGCTAAAACAGGGTTGTTGACTCCTTCTTCCCCTCTGACAAAAGCGGTTGTTCTAAACTTAAAGGTCGCTCCGGCGCAGGCTGTAGCTAAAAGATGATTGCTCCAGGCACCACCAAATGTAACAAGATGACTCTTCTGAAGCCGTATTGCTTCCGCTAGATTGTATTTTAATTTGCGCCATTTATTGCCTGAAATAAAAGGATGTATGAGGTCATCCCGCTTAAGCGTTACTTTTACATGCTTCTTCTCCCAAGCGGGGAGATACAATTCAGTTTCGGGACTGTGGATTTTGAACGGCAACATAACATTAAATGAAAACAAATTTAACGAAAATTGTTTCATTTGGTTTATTTTTGTAGCATGACAGAACAAATTGGATTGCAAGATCAGGAAGAACAAGAATTATTTGAACATCTACGGATAGAGGTGGACAAGGGGCAGGCCTTACTCCGCATTGATAAATATCTGATGAACAGAGTCGAAAATGCGACACGGAGTAAAATTCAGCATGCGATAGAAGCAGGTTCTGTCATGGTCAACGGTAAGGAAATCAAGGCGAGCTATAAAGTTAGACCCGATGATGTGATTACATTGGTGTTGCCTGATCCCCCGCGTGATAACGAAGTCTATCCAGAAAATATTCCTTTGGATATCAAATATGAAGATGATGACGTTCTGATTGTGAACAAAGAAGCTGGAATGGTTGTACACCCAGGATATAATAATTATACAGGAACTTTGGTGAATGCGCTCACTTATCATATTCAGCAGTTGCCACAGCTACCAGGAAATTCTGATCGTCCGGGATTAGTACACCGAATTGATAAAGATACTTCTGGGCTATTGGTTATCGCCAAAAATGAAAAGTCCATGGCCTTTTTGGCGAAACAGTTTTTCGACCACAGTATTACACGCAAGTATATCGCCATGGTATGGGGTGATTTAAAAGAAGATGGAACGATAACAGGTTATATTGGACGTCACCTAAAAGACAGACGCATCATGGCGATGTATGATAGTGAAGACAAGGGGCGTTGGTCGGTAACACACTATAAGGTTTTGGAACGCTTAGGTTATGTAACTTTAATCGAATGCCAGCTAGAAACGGGAAGAACACATCAGATCCGTACGCATATGCAGTCTATCGGGCATCCGCTGTTTAACGATGCAATGTATGGTGGAGACAAGATTTTAAAAGGTACCGTGTTTTCAAAGTATAAGCAGTTTGTCGATAACTGTTTTTCTTTGCTGCCTCGTCAAGCCCTTCATGCGCAAGTACTGGGATTTATTCATCCTGCTACAAAAGAAAATATGTACTTTGAAGTACCATACCCTGAAGATTTTCGTTTAGCTTTAGAAAAATGGCGTGGATACGCAGCAAATTCAATGGCTGTAGAAAATGGTTAAAATTTAGAACAGAATTAAGATGCCAACAAACTATATTAATTTCAATGGCAATGTAGTGCCGGAAAATCAGGAAATATTTAGCATTGAGAATAGAGGTTTTCGTTACGGGGATGGATTGTTCGAAACCATGCTCTATAAGGATGGTGATATCCGTTTTCTAAATTTTCATGTCGAACGCTTACAGAAAGGCATGGAATTGATTCATCTGGACGATGCAAATCTTTTCGACGAATTTTTTATTCGTTCGCGGTCCGAAGAATTAATCCGTAAAAATAATATGTTGGGGCAACAGGTCCGTATCCGATTGATCGTATTTAGATCAGGGGGCGGGCTGTATAGTCCGACAAGTAATAAGCCCGGCTTTGTTTTGCAGGTACAACGTCTAGAACCCAATCTGCGTGATAAGAAGGTGGGGCTGATCGTAGGCTTGTACAATGAATTTAAAAAACCGTATAGCGATCTGTCAAAAATTAAGTCTTTAAATGCGCAGATTTATGTTTTGGCCGGTATTTATAAAAAGAAAATGGCCTTTGACGATGTATTGATCCTAAATCAGGAGGGCTACTTATGTGAATCACTGACATCCAATATTTTTGTCTTTTATGAGAAAGTACTTTACACCCCTGCGCTGTCCGAAGGATGTATCGAGGGAGTTATGCGTAGGGTAGTGATGGACATGGCACAAGATGAGGGTATCGAGGTCGTTGAAGCCCAAATAAGCCCCGAAATTATGAAGCGGGCCGACGAGATTTTCTGTACCAATGCTGTACAGGGTGTGCAATGGGTGATGGGATATAAGCAAAAGCGTTATTTCAATAAAATATCCCGTATTCTGCAGGAAAAACTGCTAAACTGGAACTATGATATCAGTGATGAACAAGACTAGTACGATAGCGTCGTGGTGCCAAGAGCAGCGAGAATTAACAAAGGGCGGGAATTAATCCTGCCCTTTGTTAGTTATAAACTGCTCAGCCCATTGCTCAAATGCTTGTTTAAAGCTGTGTAGAAAATCCTTGGTTTCTCCGGATTCAATTTTGCCGTCAGATCCGATACTTGACTCAATATCACCAATATATGCTTCGGGTTGTTGCATTGTCAAGAGATTGACGAATACAAGGGATTGCCGGAGATGGTGATTGGCACCAAAACCGCCTAACGCCCCAATTGAAGAAGATATTACTGCAGCAGGTTTGCCATCCCAACTGTTCTTACCATAAGGTCTTGATCCTACATCAATTGCATTTTTCAACACAGCAGGAACTGAACGGTTATATTCTGCCGTGATAAAGAGCACTGCGTCCAATGCATTAATCTCCTCACGAAATCTTGTATAGCTAGCCGGCGGAGTGCCTTCATCATCGAAATCCTGATTATACAAAGGGAGATCGCCAATATCGATCAGGCTATAGCGAAATTTAGATTCCTCCTGATCAACGATATACTCTGCAATCTTTTTGTTAAACGAGTTTTTTCTTAAGCTACCAACCAATATACCTACGTTATATATGCTCATCGTATTTATTATTAAAGTTTCTATTATCTATTTATTTGAACAACATAGTATCCAATAATGTTTTTACTTTATTGCGAATAATACAGGTGTTCAACCTGTTAATAATGAGTTTTTTATCGATTGGTTAACAAAAATTAACATTTCGATATTAATCTTTTGCATACAGTTTGTTGTCGTATTGTAAAGAAGAAATTACAAACTAAGGGAGGAGTTACTTATGAAAAAATTGCTTTATGCAGCTGCTATCATTGCAGGCCTTTTTACGGCAAATGCTGCCCAGGCGCAAGTCAGTATTCGCGTCAACATCGGAAGTCAGCCTAATTGGGGCCCAGTAGGCTATGATTATGCCCGCTATTATTATATTCCAGAATATAATATGTATTACGATGTGCCCGCGAGATGTTATGTTTATTACGACAATGGCGGCTGGGTAAGGAGAGCTAACCTTCCTAGAAGATATAGACACTATGATTTTTATCGAGTACACAAGGTAGTTATCAACGACCGTACACCGTGGCATCATCACGACCGATATAGAAGTCGTTACGGGGGCTACCGCGGAAGACAGGTAGCCATTCGCGACAGCCATCATGGCGGTGGGTATTCATTTGCGAGCGAGCGCCGCAAAGTGAGCCGCGGACATTCATGGAATGAAGGCCATCGACACGATAGAGGACCTGGTCATCATGGACGCGGTAAGGGGCATGGACCTGGAAAGCACAGGCACTAATTTGTTACATTGAAATACAATCGTTCAATTAAATAAAAGGTCAATTGAAGTACAAAGAAGAATCTATAAGGCCATAGATTCTTCTTTTTTTACGCCCAAATAAATTAAGAAACATAATACCTGGATTCATAAAAATTATCTTAATTTTGCGCTACAATAAACCTACATGAGGCGCATGTAGTCTTCACGATAGGTTTTTGAAACAATAGTAATGCGTAAGTTAATTTTTGTAATGAGAAAAGGGATTCGTTTAGGTGCTGTATGGATAGGTTTGGGGATAGTTAGTTTAGGATTATATGCCTGTGATCAAGGAGGGAAGAGCAAGGTTCAAAATGGTGATACTACGGATGATTCCATCCCGGCCGTAAAAGATAGTTTAGTTACAGTGCAGGACTCGATCAGTAACGTGGATTCCTTACAAAAAGATACCATTGCTAAAACGGAAGAAGATAAGCCCTTTAAAAGCGCTAAAGATACAACCGTATTATTGACCGATACTGTTTCTCCGCGCTATATATATCTTACTTTTGACGATGGCCCTCTGAATGGAAGTCAGTATCTTGATTCCATTGCAACTGCAAAGGGTATTAAAATCAATACTTTTCTGATTGGACATCATGATAAAATGAGTAAAAAGATGCACAGCTATACCGAACGTTACAAGAATAATCCTTTAGTTGATTGTTATAACCATAGTTTTTGGCATGCGCATGACAAGTATACTGTATTTTATTCCAATCCGCAGGCTGCTTTTGAGGATTTTGAACATGCTGAGCAATCCTTGGGGCTCGAGCATAAAATCGTGCGATTGCCGGGAAGAAATATTTGGTATATCGGAGACCGTAAGAAAGTTGATTTGAAAACAGGGGGATCAACGGCCGAGTTACTGCATCAAAATGGTTATAAGGTCATTGGTTGGGATTGTGAATGGAAAATTAATGGTGTGACGGGAAAACCAGACTTGTCGGTAAATCAGTTATATACCCAAATGAAGAATCTACTTCGTAAAGGAACGTCGTATACGAAAAACAATGTGGTACTGTTGACACATGATAATATGTACCAGACTAAAAAAGGACAGCGACTTTTATCAGATTTAATCGATAGCCTAAAACAACATCCAAACTATCACTTTGAGTTTGTGCGGAATTATCCCAGATAGTGAGAATAGTTAAAACAAATAAAAAGGTATACAAGCGAAAGGCTTAAAAAGAGTGGGGTGACCGTCTCTTTTTAAGCCTTTCGCTTTTAAAGAGGCAATACTTAGTTTTGTTTACGGAGATATTTGGTTAAAATAACGATCGTCTGACCTTCAATCTTTCCTTCAATCTGCTCAATGTTGTTAGCTACCAATCTGATATTCTTTACAACTGTACCTAACGTGGCTTTAAGAGAAGAGCCTTTTACGTCGAGTGTTTTCGTTAATACAACTGTGTCACCTTCAAAGAGTCTTTGACCAATGCTATCTTCATGAAAAGAAACATAGCCATCATTTTCGTGGTCGCCGGTTTTTTTAGCTTCAGCCAACGTTTCATCGTCCAAATATAAAATATCCAATGCTTCCGATGCCCAGCCTTCATTTTTTAATCGGCTTAACATCCGCCAGCATACAATTTCTACAGCCGGATTTTCAGACCACATCGCATTTGGAAGAAACTTCCAGTCTTCGGGATTTAATTGTTCTGTCTTATTAAGCTGGTTGACTAATTTTTCTGAAATCAGTAAGGTATTGTCCAAATTTGCCGTTATTTCTGGAGGTAGTGTATAGGCAACTAAAGTCAATTCATTGCCCGTTAATTCACATTTTCCGCCAGCTCTCGCCTGTAATTGTTCTTCTAACTTCATATCTTTTTTTTGAAAGTCCAAACTTAACCAAATTTGTTTTGACACGCAATGACCAATATCACGACTTTACTAATTTAGCCGCTTCTATTGCTATTTTAATGCACTGCTTTGGATGATGAACATCTTTCAATACCCGTGAATTTATGGCGTTAAAAAATGTTGGACTGCAAATGCGCTACAATTTTTTTCTTAAAATAAAGCCTTTGTATGTAGAACATTGGTATTGATTTTGTATTAGTCCAGCTTTGGAAACGATTATTAACTATAATTTAGCGATACTATGAAATGGCAAGGAGGAAAACAAAGTGGTAATTTTGAAGACCGCAGGGGGATGTCGGGTGGTGGAAAAATAGCATTAGGTGGAATAGGGGGGATTATTGTTTTAGTCATAGGATTTCTGATGGGAGGAGATCCTACGCAACTTTTACAACAAGCCCAGAATATGGGGGCGCAGACCGAACAGTCGGGGCAGCCACGTGATCTAAATCCTGAAGAGAAAAGATTAACAGAGTTTTCATTGACTGTGCTCCAAAGCACCGAAGACGTCTGGGCAAAACTATTTAAAGAACAGATGCAGAAAAACTATACACCAACAACACTTGTGTTTTACGATGGTGGAACGCAAACGGACGGTTGCGGTATGGGACAGGCGTCTTATGGCCCTTTCTATTGTCCTGGTGATCAAAAAATTTATCTCGATTTGAGCTTTAGTAAAGAATTGTCAGATAAATTTGGAGCAAAAGGAGAATTTGCGATGGCTTATGTGATAGCGCATGAGGTTGGACATCATATCCAGCAACTGGTTGGACTGTTACCACAAACCAATGCAGCACGAGGAAAGCTCAGTGAACGAGAAAATAATAAAATCTCTGTCATGACCGAACTACAGGCGGATTTTTATGCAGGCGTATGGGCACATTATCTCAACGAGTATACCGATATAAAAATTGATTATAACGATATTATGGATGGTATGAAAGCTGCTGAAGCGGTCGGCGATGATAAGCTGCAAACAGAAGCACAGGGTTATGCTGTGCCAGAATCATTCACCCATGGGACATCTGCACAGCGTATGGCCTGGTTTAAAAAAGGATATGATTCTGGGGATATGCGATCGGGTAATACCTTTGAGGATCCTAGCCTGAAATAATCGTTGATTTCAATGAGAACACTTGATCACACCATGGTCAAGTGTTTTTTTAGTTCAGTACCGGTAATGCGCAACAATGCTACCATATACGCTTTTTCAAATCCCTATTGAACCAGCAAGTTGCAACCCCGTATATCACTTTGATCAAACCGACCCAATATTTCAAACGATCCATCCGCATGTACTTTCCCTAAATCTTGTGTTGCGATAAACGAACAGGAATAGCGATTCGCTAGATCGATAACATTAATTCCACCAGATTTATTCGAAGGAATCAAACTCAATGGATCATTGGTATCCCGGATCAGTATTTTCATCCATTTGGGTAGCTGAAAAATTCCTTGACCAGAGGAATAACCCTGAGATAGTAGTTCCGTCATCCCATATTCAGAATGAATTCCTACCACACCGAAAGCTTTTTCAAGAAGCTGATGGATTTCTTGTTTGACCATTTCCTTGCGCTTTCCTTTCATTCCTCCTGTTTCCATAATGATTAATTCTGGAAAATCGAAGGCATAGTGTTCGATAAAATCGAGAAGGGCATACGTCACTCCGAAGAGTATCGTCTTCGTTCCTTTATTTTTGAGCCGGACAAGTGTTTCGTATAGCTCTTGATGGTTATACAGAAAGTAATTGCTTTCAGGTTGATCACTTTGTTTCATAAGATCGTCAACCATATATATCAAAGAAGATCCACTTCTCTCGAGGTAAGAAGGGAGAAGTGCGAGTACGGCAATATTGCTCAAAGGGCCATAAAAATCTTCGAAGATCCGACGAAAGGTATGTTCATAAATATTCAGGTCGGCCACAAAATGTTTCGAGGTCAGCATTCCCGTCGTTCCGGAACTGGAAAAGACCATTTCAGCCTCCATTCCTTCGGTGATAACCTGTTGGGTTTTGAAAAATTCAATAGGTAGGAAAGGAATCTCGGTATAGTGTTCAATAAGGGCTTTATCCTTTCCCAAGATGCGGATATAGTCCCGATAAATTTTGCAATGCTGGCTTTGGAATTGGTAGGTCTCTAAACACTGCTGATTAAAATCATACTCGGTTTTAATCTCAAAAAAATCCTTCCAATTCGTCATAGCATTTAAAAATTTGATAGACAAAATTAACTAAAATTTGGAAACATTAACAGGTCTTATTGTTTCAGTTTTATCGGATGCGTAGTGAAGTTGAACGATAGCATAGCCGATAAGCAGGTGCAGGCAAGAATTCTTGGGGCTAAGCTGCAGCGCGCGTGTTCACTTGTGTACGATAGGTATGTACTGGAGCTGCTAGGAAAGCGCATGCCATACATATCGTGTAACAAGCTCAGATCCAATGTAAAAAAGCATCTGAGCTTGTTTATGTTTATAGCATACCGCCGTCAACAGGAAGAACCTGGCCGGTTACGTACGCCGATAAGTCGGATGCTAAATAAAGACAGGCATGAGCAACATCTTCCGGCTGTCCCGCGCGTTTCAACGGAATTCCTGCTTCCCATCCGGCAACAACTTTCGGATCCAATACATCCGTCATTTCCGTCCGTATAAAACCTGGAGCAACAACGTTAGCACGGATATTACGCGAACCTAATTCTTTTGCGACAGATTTTGTGAACCCGATAATACCTGCTTTTGAGGCAGCGTAATTCGCCTGACCAGCATTGCCCTGAACACCCACTACCGAAGACATATTAATAAATGAACCCTTGCGGTTTTTCATCATAATTTTTGAAGCTGCCTTGGTGACGTTAAACACCGACTTGAGGTTGACATTTAAGACATCGTCCCAATTTTCTTCAGTCATACGCATCAATAAGCCGTCTTTTGTGATACCCGCATTGTTTACAACAATATCCAGTCCACCGAAATCGGCAACAATGGAATTGATTAGTTGTTCCGCTTCTTCAAATTTTGAAGCATCAGAACGATAGCCGATTACTTTCGTACCGAAAGCCTGAAGCTCCTGCTCTAACGCCTGTCCTTTTTCGACAGAAGAAAGATATGTGAAAGCGACGTTAGCACCATGTTGTGCAAAAACTTCTGCAATTTTCCTTCCGATTCCTTTCGATGCTCCTGTTATTAAAGCAATTTTTCCTTCGAGTATTTTCATCTGTATAAGTTATTTATCTTTAATTATTTACGATACGACATAGATCCATCGTTCCGACTTCCTCCCGCGTTGCTCTTCCTACACATTATGGAGATCAATACGACACGGGCGCTTTCCTTCGGTCGCTATCCAGCTATGCCACAGCGATTCTTTTTTTTTATTTTTTATCCCTGTCGCTTCTAGACATTTTGCAAAAATGTTAAAACTATATTATAACACAAAATCTTTCGATAAATAACGGTCTAAATTAGCAGAACATTATGCCTTCAGCTGATGTTTACAAAAGCGTTGCTTGCTATTCTTTTAGCGAACGGATTTAGTGGTTAACAGTAAGCGTTTACTCACTTTATATAATTTTAATAAATCCATGGTATTTTTGAATAAGTGCTTCTAAAAAGTACAGTTTTTTGACAAAAGACTTGGACGTTTATCAAAAACTATATTAAATTTGCATCAATCACAAAAACATGAGCAAAAAATCAAATAAAGAAGTTGACGTTGTTCTAATCGGCGCCGGTATTATGAGTGCTACTTTGGGTACTCTAATCAATGAATTAAGCCCAGACGTTAATATTGAAATTCTTGAGCGTTTGGATGTTGTGGCTGCTGAAAGTTCAGACGCTTGGAATAATGCTGGCACGGGTCACTCTGCCTTATGCGAGTTAAATTATACGCCCGAACAGAAAGATGGTTCTGTAAAGATTGATAAAGCAGTGAAAATTGCTGAGCAATTTGAGGTATCTAAGCAGTTTTGGTCCTACCTTGTTGATAAAGGCATCATTACCCAGCCTGAAAATTTTATCCGTAGTATTCCACACCTGAGTGCGGTTTTTGGTGAAAAAGATGCTAAATTTCTAAAAACAAGATGGGAAACGTTAACCACCCAAAACTTGTTTAAGGGGATGGAGTATACCGAAGATGCTGAATTGCTGAAATCATGGATTCCATTGATGATGGAGGGGCGTGCTAAAAACGAAAAGATTGCTGCAACGAAAATGGATCTTGGTACAGATGTCAATTTTGGCTCATTGACACGTGATTTGATCGCTAATCTTGCAAATAAAGAAAATATATCCATTTCGCTAAACCATGAAGTCATTGACATCGAACGTGAAGATGATGGCCGTTGGGAAGTGGAGGTCAAAGATTTAAAAACAGGAGTAAAGAGAGAAATCAAAGCGAAATTTGTATTTATTGGTGCTGGTGGACACTCCTTGCTGTTGTTGGAAAAATCTGGAATACCCGAAGCAAAGGGGTATGGTGGCTTTCCGGTAGGAGGCCAATGGCTGCGTTGCGTGAATGAGGAGATTATTAATGCCCACCACGCCAAAGTGTACGGCAAAGCCTCTGTAGGTGCTCCACCAATGTCTGTGCCGCACTTAGATACGCGTTATATCGATGGCAAACAAGCTTTGTTATTTGGGCCTTATGCGGGTTTTTCAACAAAATTCCTCAAACAGGGGTCTTATTTCGATCTACCGGCTTCTATCAAGTTGTCGAATATCCGACCGATGCTATCTGCCGGACTTGATAATTTGCCCTTGACCAAGTATTTGATCACAGAAGTCATGAAATCTCCGAAAGATAAACTGGAATCATTGAAACAATTTATGCCCACAGCAAAATTGGAGGACTGGGTGATTGAGAAGGCGGGACAACGGGTTCAGGTGATCAAGAAAGATGAGAAGAGAGGTGGAATTTTGGAATTTGGAACAGAGGTCGTTTCTAGTTCAGATGGCTCTATTGCCGCATTATTGGGCGCTTCTCCTGGCGCTTCTACCTCTGTTGCTATCATGATCAGTTTGCTGAAGAAATGTTTCCCTGAGCGTGCTAAATCAGATGAATACCGCAAGAAGTTACGTGAGATGATACCATCACACGGTAAATCATTGAACGATGATGCACAGCTTTGTAAAGAAACACGTATACGCACACATAAGGCGCTGAAATTAATCGATATCGATTAATCAGTTCGACCGCCAATATACTTGAGGGGTGCTTCGAACGGCTTTGGCCGTTCTGGGCTGAGATTATACCCAATAAAAGCGATTGTTCCTCTTTGTACAATCGCTTTTATATACCTGATCCAGGTAATGCTGGCGTAGGGATTTAATTTCAATAAAAACAGCTTTTTTCCCCGAAGGTTTATTATAAGATCACAAGCAATAATAAACAATTCGAATGACTCCCGAATCCATTATCGACGCTTTTATAAAACAGATGCAGCAGGCCACAGTAGCGGAATGGCTAGGGGTTTCTTTCGGCATTCTGCAAGTCTGGTTTTCACGGCAAAATAAATCAATCCATTATATTTTTGGAATTATAGGCATACTGATATCCGTATATGTATTATTTCATGCAAAACTGTATGCTGAAATATTGTTGCACCTGTATTATTTAGTCATGAGCATCTACGGCTGGATGTATTGGAAATATAGCAGTGACGTCGCTACGCCGATAACGCATTGTGAAAAGAAAGATTGGTGGATAGTAAGCTTTATCTGCACCGCTGGTTTTCTGTTGTTCTATTTTGGATTGGTGCACTTAACAGACTCGGATGTTCCACTATGGGATTCTGCCGTTTCTTGTACCGCTTGGGCAGGAATGTGGTTGTTGGCAAAACGTAAAATAGAAAATTGGATACTGTTGAACATTAGCAATCTAATGGCTATTCCGTTATTGATCCATAAAGGATTGTTCCTTTATTCCGGACTGACTTTGTTTTTATTTGTGATGGCATTTAGTGGATATTTAAATTGGAGGAAAATCATACGTGAAGAGAGATATGCAACTCAATAGTGCGGATATTGCAATTCTGAAAGACAGTCAGGCAAAAGGTATTCAGCAGAAATCCTTGTCGTATGAACAGTTGGAGCTAATCTATCGCAGAAAATGGTTCAAAATCTGGATTCCCGTTGAATTGGGGGGATTAGGTTTAACGGTGCCCGAAGGTCTCAATGTATTGGCTGATTTAGCGTATTGGGACGGCGGGCTGGCCTGGACAGTTACATTATGTTCGGGAGCAAATCTTTTTGTGGGTTTTATTGACCCCGTTTTAGGTGATCAAATTTTTAAAACGGAACGCGTTTGTTTCGGTGGTAGCGGTCAGGCATCTGGCACAGCAACGCGCGATGGTGAACATTATCGACTCACAGGATTTTGGAAATACGCCACTGGAGCTCCCCATTTAACCCATTTTACGTTGAATGCAACGATTCAGGAAGAGGGCAAACCCGTATTGGATGACAAGGGAGATCCCCTTGTAAAATCATTTTTTGTCGATAGGGAACATGCGCTGGTTCATTATGACTGGGATACATTCGGATTAGAAGTGACAGCCTCGCACTCTTTTTCGCTGCAGGACGTTCCTGTTGATGGTAAACGGTGTTTCGAAATCAATGCGGCAAAAAGCACACGCAGTGATCTACGCTATCAATATCCCTTTATGCCTTTTGCTGAGTTGACCCTGCTGGCCAATTTTATCGGGATGTATAAGCGATTTCTGGATTTGATTGAAAAACTGTTTGTGTTAAAAAGTAAAGCGTCCAAATGGGAGCATGCAGCGAGTAAAGCTGCTTTCGGCATGCTCGATGAACTTCAACAAGATTTCATAATACAAAAGGATGCTATCCTGAATTTGGCTGATCATTCTTGGGATAACCTCAGTAATGGAATCGATAATGCCTTAATTTATGCGCAAATAGCGACGCAAAGCCGTGATTTTGTGTCTTCCATCTTAATGAATACCGCTAAACTCTATCCTCATGCAGGGATTTTGGGGGCGGCCGTTGACCAAGAGATCAATATCATCTTCCGAAATATTTTTACTGCTTCACAGCATAAGTTGTTGCAAAAAAGTATATAAATAAAAGCTTAGTTTAAAGAATTTTTTGTTACAAATACTGGGTTATCTACAGATTTTCCGCTGCTAATTTTTGATGTGCCAAAAGAAGACCAACTTGTAACCAACTCGACCCTTTTTGCAGTGCTTGCTCAGTGCTCGTTCAGTGCTTACTCAGTGGTGATTCAGTGACGAGTGAACAAGCACTGAATCACCACTGGTTAATAATTGTTCTAAAGCTGTGCTTAGGGGTAAATTGGTGTTAGGATATCTTCTTTCTAATTGGTATCTTAGCTATTTTTTGCCATGACATAGCCAACCGATTCGCACGCATTGCGGAATTTTTGCCGTTAAGGAATGCTGAGGAATATTAAAATGGCGAAGTCAACATGGCGCTGGATTAGGTATATTAAAAAAAGGAGACAATTTCTTTGAAATGTCTCCTTTTGTGTTCCCGGCGGGGGTCGAACCCACATCGTCAGAACCGGAATCTGAAATTCTATCCATTGAACTACGGGAACGTCCCGCAAAGATATACTATTTTCTAGATCTAACAAATATCTTTACGATAAAATTGAAACTTTTAGCAGGCAATTTTTAGCGATAATTAGCGCCGTTTTTTTGCTTCTAGATTTCAGCAGTTCCTCATTTTTTTAAGTCGGTGCTAATGATTTGTTTAGGCATACTTCGGATCGGAAAAAGGTGACAGTTGACAGCAGGTTGGTTATGACCGTGGGTGGTATTGCGTGATTACGGAATGCAGGTAATCCTTGTCAATATGCGTATATATTTCGGTAGTTGTGATACTTTCGTGTCCGAGCATATCCTGTACAGCGCGCAAATCGGCACCACCTTCCACCAAATGAGAGGCAAAACTATGGCGAAAGGTATGTGGGCTAATGTTTTTCTGTAAGCCTATTTTTAGGGCAAGTTCTTTGATGATCAAAAATATCATGACCCGGGATAATGCAGCTCCTCGTCTGTTGAGAAATACAATATCTTCATTTCCCGGTTTAATCTTGATGTGAGGCCTGATGGTTTCCAGGTAGATGCGGAGGTGTTTAATGGCGTGTTGACCAATTGGTATGAGGCGTTCTTTGCTTCCCTTGCCTTCAACTTTGATAAATTCTACATCTAAAAATAGATTGGATAGTTTGAGTGTGGTAAGTTCCGAAACACGGAGGCCACATCCATATAAGATTTCGATGATAGTTTTATTTCGTTGGCCCTCGGATGAAGAGAGATCGATTGCAGAAATCAATTGATCGACCTCCTGTATACTTAAAACACTGGGCAGCTTGCGCGCCAAGCGCGGTGCCTGAATAAGGTCTGTAGGATTGTTGCTGAATGCATGCTCAATGATCAAAAAGCTAAAAAAGGTTTTAAGTCCAGATATCAATCTCGACTGCGTGAACGGTGAAATATTGTATTGCTGCAGCCAAACCAAAAATTCCTGGATATTTTTTCTCGCTATGTTGTTTAAAACCAGATGATTGTCCTCACAATAAATCTGAAATTTGGATACGTCATTTAAGTAAGCGTCAATAGAATTTGCACTTAAGCCTCTTTCGAACTTTAAGAATTGTTCGAATTCTTTTTTGATGACGTTCCAGTTTTTAAAATCCATTTGCAGCAAAATTACAATTAACTGTCGTTCTTTTTGAAAGATATTCAGTATTTTTAGAATGATTTCTACCGGTCCGAACCAAATGCAGTAAAAGCAGCAGCAGTATGCTGTTCGATAAGGTGTTGGAGAATAATCGTAGTGATCTGTATTTTATGATTTATCGGAACATTCATCTCCAGTTCCGTTTACCCTAATAGCAAACAATTGATAAAAATAACTGAAAAAAAAGAAATTTTTTCTATGAAATTCATTAAACCATTAGCATTAGCTTTTCTGTTACCAGCTACCTTTTATGTAGCGGAAGCAACAATGCCAACCACGTTAACTGCGGAAGCGCGAGCGATTCTATCACAAGATAGTGTGGCTCTGAATCAGAAATTACCCTTCGACAATGAAGTGGTTACAGGTAAACTCAAAAATGGATTTACATACTTTATTCGTAAAAATAGCGAGCCGAAAGGTCGTGTTACGATGTATTTGGGTATGAAAGCAGGCTCTATTCTGGAAAATGAAAAGCAACTGGGCTTAGCCCATTTTTTGGAGCACATGAATTTCAATGGTCTGAAGCATTTTCCGAAAAACGAATTGGTCAATTATCTGCAAAAGGCCGGGGTTCGCTTCGGTTCGGATCTGAATGCCTACACCAGCTTTGACCAGACCGTTTACCAATTGCCAATTCCTTCTGATGACCCTGAACTTTTAAAGAATGGTTTGCAAGTCATGCGCGACTGGGCCCAAGATGCACTATTGGATGCTGAGGAGATCGATAAAGAACGCGGAGTTATCTTAGAAGAGAAGCGCGGCGGGAGAGGAGTGCAACAACGTCTCCAAGATCAATATTTTCCAATGTTGCTGAATGGTTCGCTTTATTCCAAACGCTTACCAATCGGTACGGAGGAGATACTTAAAACGTTTCCTTATTCGGAAATACGCCAGTTTCACCAAGACTGGTATCGGCCCGATTTGCAAGCTTTAATTATCGTAGGAGACATTGATCCTAAGGAAATGGAAGAACGGGTGAAGGTGTTGTTTGCCGATATGAAAATGCCCAAGAAAGCATTGGAGCGTAAAAAATACCGGGTAGACCTGCTAAACAAAAACCAGTTCTTAGCAATTTCAGATCCAGAGCTACCTTATACGGTGGCTCAGATTCTCATCAAAAGCGAAAAGGATAAAGTGGAAACCGTAGGAGATTACAGAAACGAACTTTTGAAAAGTGTTTTCAACAAGATGATCGCTGGTCGTTTTTCTGAATTGATGCAACAGCCGAATCCTCCTTTTATGCAAGCCGGTGGAAGTATTAGCGATTTTGTGGCCAACCTCAATACCTTTTCATTGTTGGTTGTGCCTAAGCCCGGGGAGCTCGAGTCGGGATTTAAAGCTATGTTAACCGAATTTGAGCGCATCCAAAAGTATGGTTTCACGCAAACGGAGCTGAACCGTGCTATTGCAGATATGAAAAAAGGTAATGAGATGTCTTTTATCGAACGCGATAAAAAGAAATCGGATAGCTATGTCAATCGTTATCTCAATTATTTTATCGATGGCGAACCTGCTTTAAGCAATGAAGATGCCTACCGTCTGACTAAGCAGCTGCTACCGACTTTAAAACTAACTGAGGTCAACGGCTTGGTAAAAAAATATTATACCGATCTGAACCGCGATGTATTGGTGATGGCGCCCGAGAAAGATAAAGCAACCTTGCCGACTGAATCTGCGGTAATGGGCTGGGTAAAAGCAGTTGAAGAGAGCCCCGTCACTGCTTATGATGATAAAGTTTCTGATCTTCCGCTACTCTCAAAAGAACCCGTGAAAGGCAAGATTGTATCGTCTAAAAATATTGATGCCGTTCAAGCAAAAGAATTGACACTAAGTAACGGCGTAAAAGTGATCCTTAAGCCTACGGATTTTAAAAACGATGAGATCCAGATCATGGCGTATAGCCCGGGGGGAACCTCGCTCTATAACGACGCAGATTACTTTTCGGCCGCCAATGCATCTTCTTTAATTGATGCCAGTGGTGTAGGACAAATGAGCAACATTGAGCTCACAAAGTACCTTTCAGGAAAGGATGTTTCCATCTCTCCATACATCTCCGAACGTTATGAGGGTATTTCAGGTCGTACAGATAAAGAAGGTTTAAAGAACGCTTTTGAATTGATTTATGGTTATTTTACTGAACCTCGTTTAGATCAGGATATTTTCCAGAGTACAATGACCAGAGCGAAAGGATCTTTGGAAAATAGATTAAGCAACCCCAATAATGTGTTTTCCGACAAAGTGAAAGAAGTATTGTACGGTAATAATGTCCGCCGTCAAAATCCGACGGTCGAAATGATCAGCAAAATCGATAGGGACCGTGCGTTGGCAATTTATAAAGAACGCTTTGCGGATGCCTCTGATTTTGTGTTTACCATCGTAGGGTCGTTTGACGAGAATCAGATTAAGCCTTATTTAGAAACGTATCTCGCTTCGCTACCGATTCAAAAAAGAGGCGAAAGTTATAGAGATCTAAATATTGTGGAGCCAAGCAAAGGCGAACGCGTAGTTGTTCACAAAGGCAAGGAAGAAAAGGCGAGCACACAATTGGCGTATTATGGAGACTATAGCTTTGGAGAGGCTGAAAATGTCAATATGGAAGCTTTAGAAAGTGTGTTGACGATCAAATTACTTGAACGACTTCGTGAAAAAGAAGGTGGTGTCTATGGTGTAGGGGCTCAGGCAAATTTCAATAAACTACCAAGACCCCGCTATGCTTTTTCTATTGGCTTTGGTTCAGCAGTTGATAAGACTGATGCCTTAATCGCTTCGGCATTGGATGAGGTAAAAAAGATTCAGGAACAAGGACCCGACAAAGTGGATCTGGAGAAATTTCTGGCAGAGCAACAGCGACAAAACGAGTTAAATCTTCGTGAAAATAGCTATTGGTTGAACTACATATCCAGTTCTTATCAGAATGATCTCGATCTTATGCGCTATACACGCAGGTTGGATAATTTGAAAAAGGTGACACCAAAGTCCGTACAGGATGTTGCAGGAAAATATTTGAAAAAGGATCGACTTTTTGAATTTATTTTGATGCCGGATTCAAAATAAGAGGTACATAAAAAATCCCAATCATTTCTGATTGGGATTGCCAAAATTTTTAATAAGTATCTCTTATTAACCCAAGTAGGATTTTAAGATTTTGCTTCTTGAAGTGTGTCTCAAACGTTGAAGAGCTTTGTCTTTGATCTGACGAACGCGCTCACGTGTCAAACTGAATTTCTCTCCGATTTCCTCTAACGACAGTTGGTGGTTGGAACCTAATCCAAAGAAAAGTACGATAATTTCACGTTCTCTTTCTGTTAATGTTGCCAATGATCGTTTGATTTCTTCGGATAGTGATTCATCGATCAAAGAACTGTCTGTGTCTGGATCATGGTTTTCCAGTACGTCCAAAAGTGTGTTTTCTTCACCTTGAACAAAGGGAGCATCCATAGATACGTGACGCCCAGAGTTACTTAGGGTATCCGAAACTTTGTCTACCGTAGTTTCAAGAATATCCGCTAATTCTTCTGGAGACGGCTCTCGTTCGTATTCTTGTTCTAGTTTTGAGAAAGCCTTACTGATTTTGCTCAATGAACCAACTTGATTCAATGGCAAACGTACGATACGTGATTGTTCAGCAATTGCTTGAAGAATAGATTGGCGAATCCACCAAACCGCATAAGAAATAAATTTAAAACCCTTTGTTTCGTCAAAACGTTTAGCTGCTTTAATTAAGCCCAAGTTACCTTCGTTGATTAAATCACCTAAGGTTAAACCTTGATTTTGATATTGTTTTGCTACTGATACGACGAAACGAAGGTTGGTTTTAGTCAATTTTTCCAAGGCAACTTGGTCACCTTCACGGATGCGCTGTGCTAATTCAACTTCTTCTTCTGCTGTAATTAAGTCTACTTTACCAATTTCGTGTAAGTATTTGTCCAAAGACTGTGACTCACGATTGGTAATAGATTGTGTAATTTTGAGCTGTCTCATTAATTTTTATTAATTCTCCTCTCTAAGAAATGTTTGCGAAAATACGAAAAATTTTTGAATTATTAATGGAAAATTGATTAACTAACCACTCATATCTAATGAGTTAGGTTTTTTTGACATGGAATTTAAAGCTATCAAAAACTATTCCATTTTAATGTTTTTTTTCTTATATTTACCACTAATCGTATTCAACTATTTGACTGCTAAAGCGCTAAAGGGTTTAATTTTTTTTCTTATTATTCGCAATCTAACGGTCTGATAGTTGATTCATGTTCCAATTCACATTTTCGAAATTTATTTTAAAATGATAATTTTATGATAAAACAAAACTGTGTGTGTTTTTGTTTTACTAATGACATTAATAAATTTTAAAGAATAAAAATTATATTATGCCAATCTTAATTCACTTGGATAGAATAATGAAAGAGAAAAAGATGTCACTCAATCAATTGAGTGACAAAGTCGGAATTACCTTGTCTAATCTTTCAATCATTAAGAACCAAAAAGCAAAGGCATTGCGATTAGACACCCTTGAAGCGATATGCAAAGCATTAGACTGTCAGCCTGGTGATCTGCTGCAATACGATGATGGTGGGGACTAGAAAGGCTAAAATCGATAGCCTTTTAGAAATTCCACTACATTCATTCTTTTTTTGCCTTCCAGCTGAAGGTCAGAGATAATAAGGTAGCCGTCCTGAGTCGCAATTTTTAAGAAACTTTTTTTATCGGTGGCAATTGTGCCCGGCATTGTACCAGTATGGACAGTTTCTTTTTTCGCATCATAGATTTTTAATACCTTTTCATTTAGCAGCGTAAATGCAGCAGGATAAGGGCTTAAGCCTCGGATAAAGTTGTAGACAGTTTCTGTTGGTTGATCCCAATTTATTTTACAGTCTTCTTTAAAAATTTTTGGCGCATGTTTTAAAGGCCCTTCTGTTACAACGACCTGTTGCGGCTGAGGCTGTAAAGTTCCTGCTTTTAATTGGTGGATCGTTTGAAGAAGCGTTTCTGCCCCCGCAACCATAAGCTTGTCATGAAGATCGCCCGCATTATCGGTATCTTTGATCGTCACTTTTTTTGACAATAATATATTGCCGGTATCGATTTCGTGTTGTAGCAAGAAGGTAGTTACTCCGGATTCTTTCTCCCCATTTATAATTGCATGGTTAATGGGCGCAGCTCCTCTATACTGGGGTAGCAGAGAGGCGTGAACATTGATTGTTCCAAATTTAGGCATATTCCACACAACCTCAGGAAGCATGCGAAAAGCAACTACAACCTGTAGGTCAGCTTGGTAGCTCCTCAGTTCGTTTAAAAAAGATTCCTCGCGCAGCTTGACCGGCTGGAGAACTGGAATGTGATGTTGTTTAGCAAATATTTTTACGGCCGACTCGTGTATTTTTTGTCCACGTCCAGCAGGTTTGTCCGGAACCGTTACTACAGCTACGACTTGTTCGCCAGATTGAATAAGTGCCTCAAGTGAAGCGACAGCAAAATCGGGAGTACCCATGAAAATAATACGCATCATATTTTTTTTTAAACTCTTTAAACAGGTGTCGTAATGGATCGTGGAATGACCTGCTACAAAACACCTAATTATTTGTCATTTCAGTTTTGAGACTAACAAATTTTTATAACTTTGCGAAGTTACATAAATATATTTAAAGCTTGAATTTTCCTTATTTTTTAGCAAATCGGATTGCATTTTCTGGCAAAAGAACGTTTTCAAAATTGATCGTTCGGGTAACTATTGGTGCTATTGCTCTTGCCATTGCAGCGATAATTATCTCCATTGCAGTATTGCGCGGATTCAAAGACGAAATTATAAGTAAGCAAAGAAGCTTTTTTGCAGATGTATTGGTCCTACGTTACGACCTCAATAAATCGTACGAGAATGCCGCGATTTCGCTTACGCCAAAGCTTCAAAAGTCAATACTGGCTATTCCTGAAGTAAGTTCGATCAGTTCTTTTGCAACCAAGGCAGGGATTATTAATGTAAACAATGAGGTTGAAGGCGTAGTGCTTAAAGGTATCGATTCATTGTATAATCAACAGCCCTTTCAGCGTATGTTGATTGAAGGGAATATGATAGACTTTAAATCGGACGATGCTGACAATCAGATTTTGGTATCCAAGTATCTTGCAGATCGATTATTGTTGAACGTTGGTGATGATTTTATCATGTATTTCGTCCAAGACCCAATCCGTAAACGTAAATTTGTCATAAAAGGAATTTTTAATACGGGTTCTGAAGAGTTAGATAAGGTTTATGTGATCGGATCGCTCCATGTTATTCGCAAACTAAGTAACCTCGACGATCATGAAGTGGGCGGTTATGAGATTAGAATTAAAGATTTTAGTCAGCTTGCTCAGACAACCAGTAAGGTGGAAGATCTATTGCCTATCGATATGCAGGCGATCAATATTAAGGATCAGGTGCCGGATATTTTTCAGTGGCTGGAATTGTTGGATATGAATACCAAGATCATTTTTATATTGATGACTGTGGTCGCTATCATTAATATGATCTCTGCACTGTTGATCACAATCCTTGAGCGCACATCGATGATCGGTATTTTAAAAGCACTGGGCTATCACAATGCTGGAATTCGTCGGGTCTTCATGTATAGTGCACTTTACCTGATCGGTCTTGGATTATTAATTGGTAATCTGATCGGTTTGGGCTTTTACTTTTTCCAGGACTTTACCCACTTTTTTAAATTGGACGAGAAAACCTATTACATCTCCTATGTCGCTGTTAAGCTGCAGTGGTCTGATGTGATTTTAGTCAATTTTGCCGTTGTATTTATTGGGATGATTTCATTGTTCATTCCTTCGATGTTAATTACCAAGATTAATCCAATTAAGGCAATTTCTTTTAAGTAGCACTGTTTTTAGACATCGCATTCTAAAAAAAATCGTATTTTTAGTGCTGTTAACTATTTTTCGAGCTGTATAGAAAAATAAGTAGTTATGTTTTACGGTTAGTATACAAGCACTTATGAATAAAACTTTTGAGCATATTTCCCACGCTTTCGAAGCGCCTTTACAAAATCCTGTACTTATATTTTCTCTGGTACTTTTTATTATACTTTTATCACCTATTGTACTACGTCCAATTAAGGTTCCGGGTATTATAGGATTGATTATATCGGGTGTGATTATTGGTCCGCATGGGTTAAATTGGCTGGAGAAAAATTCGGCTATTACACTATTTTCAACAATAGGTCTTCTCTATATCATGTTTATCGCCGGCCTCGAGTTAGATATGAATGAATTTAAAAAGACCAAGAACAAAAGTCTGCTTTTTGGCTTCCTGACATTCATTGTTCCGATCAGCATTGGCTATCCGGTTTGTCACTTATTACTCGGATATGGTGTATTGCCAAGCTTATTGATTTCGAGTATGTTCGCTACCCACACATTGGTTTCCTATCCCATTGTAAACAGTTATGGTATTTCGAAAATGGAAGCTGTTGCCATTACGATCGGTGGAACAATCCTGACGGATACGGCTGTGTTAATTATACTTGCTGTTATTACGGGAGTGTCTCAGGGCAATATTGGAAATGAGTTTTGGATAACGCTGGCAATTTCTTTCGCCATCTTCCTTTTTATCATGTTTGGTGTTATTCCGCGAATTGCAAAATGGTTTTTTGAACGTCTGGGGAGTGAAAAGACCTCCAATTATATTTTTGTTCTTTCTGTGGTGTTTTTTGCTGCTTTTTTAGCTGAAATTGCTGGTTTAGAGCCTATTATTGGAGCATTCGTGGCAGGTTTGGCCCTGAACAAACTGATTCCTCATTCCTCCGCTTTGATGAATCGGATTGAGTTTATTGGGAATGCAATTTTCATTCCGTTTTTCTTGATATCGGTAGGGATGATTGTCGATGTGAGTGTGATTCTGAAAGGTCCACAAGCGCTTATAATCGCGGGGACGCTCACCGTTGTGGCGATCGTCGGAAAATATGTGGCGGCCTGGTTGACACAGATTGTTTTCAAGTATAGCCGTGGTCAGCGCAATCTAATATTTGGGTTGAGTAGTGCGCATGCTGCGGCAACACTGGCTGTAATCATGGTTGGCCATAAGAATGGAATTATCGATGAAAACGTACTTAATGGAACGATCTTGTTGATTTTGGTTACCTGCATTGTCGCAACTGTGGTTACGGGGAATGCTTCACGTAAAGTGGTGATGGACGGAGAACAGGATGAAGAACATACGGATGTAGTGAAGGAAAAAGACGAAAACATTCTCATATCAATCGCTAATATGGATAATATGGAACCTATTCTTGATTTTTCAACCTACATTAAGAGTAAGAAGTGTTCGTATCCCGTCAGTATTGTTTCTGTTGTGAAAGATAACGAACAGGCACAATTGAACATGTCAAAGGCACGGAAAAATCTGGATAACATGGTGCGTTATGCCTCTGGCAGTGAGACAAGTGTTAATATCAGTGCAACAATAGACTTGAATATTGCCAGCGGAGTGGCGAGGTCTGCAAAAGAAGTTTCTGCCAATTGTATTGTTTTGGGCTGGCCGAGTGTAGCCAATTTTATGGATAAGTTTGTGGGGGAGAAAACGGAAAGTATTTTAAATCGAACGTCAGCGAATGTGATGTTATGTCATTTTAAAAAACCCTTTATCTCCAACAAGTCCATTATCGTTTTTGCTCCGCCCATGTGTGAGGCCGAATTTGGTTTTGAGTACTGGCTGGAAAAGGTTGTCAAGCTTGCTCAGGAGTTATCCATTCCGATCACGTTTGTTGTCGATGAGCGCTCTGCTGCCGCGATTGAAGAATATCTTGTTGAGTTGAAAAATTCTGTCCCCGTTACTTTTAAACATTATAATGCCTGGGACAATTTGCAGGGGCTTAAAGCGTTTAAAGAAGAAGGGGCGATGTTCATTTTCGTTTCTGCCAGAAATGGTGAAGTTTCCTATCGCGATTCATTGGATGGTGTAGCAAAGAAATTAGATCGGATTTATGCAAACGAAAATCTTGTTTTAGTGTTCCCTAGTAGGATTGAAAATGCACACATCGATGAGTATGAAGATGTAGAAGCTGCTCCAATCTTTAGAAAGATTAGCAAAGAAATCGGAAATATGTTTAATAAGGGATAGTAATTTGTCCGTTAAAATTGAAGGTTATGTCAAATAAGATTACAATGTCAAGCGAAGGCGTCTTACAGGTGCCAGATTTCCCAACAATTCCTTTTATTATCGGTGACGGAATAGGTCCTGACCTTTGGCATGCGGCCGTTCGTGTGTTTGATAAGGCGGTAGAAAAAGGGTATGGTGGACAGCGTAAAATAACATGGAAAGAGGTGTTGGCAGGCGAGAAGGCCTTCAAAGAAACGGGTGAATGGTTGCCAAGAGAAACGTTGAATATATTGAAAGAATATCTGGTTGGCATCAAAGGGCCGCTAACAACACCTGTTGGGGGAGGTATTCGTTCGTTAAATGTTGCATTGCGTAAGGATCTGGATCTGTATGTTTGTCAGCGTCCTACCAAATGGTTTAAAGGAGTTCCTTCGCCTGTTAAACATCCGGAATATGTGGATATGGTTATCTTTCGGGAAAATACGGAGGATATTTATGCGGGAATAGAATTTCAGGCGGGTACAGCTGAAGCCAATAAACTTCAAGATTTTTTGCACGATGAGCTTGATATCGACTATGGCTTTTCGGCGACTACAGGAGTCGGCGTTAAATTAGTCTCTGAGGAAGGTTCTAAGCGATTGGTTCGCGCTGCTATAGCACACGCTATTGATCACAGTTTACCTTCCGTGACGATCGTTCACAAAGGAAACATCATGAAATTTACCGAAGGGGCGTTTAAGTTATGGGGCTATGAGGTTGCTGAGAAGGAATTTGCCGATCATACGTATACCTGGGGGCAATGGGAGCGCACAAAAGCTGATAAGGGTGAGGAGGCTGCCAATCAAGAGCAGAAAGATGCGCTGGGATCGGGGAAAATTTTAATTAAAGATATCATCGCAGATAATTTTTTACAGCAAATTCTGCTCAATCCACGTGATTTTTCGGTGGTCGCTACATTAAATCTGAATGGTGATTATATTTCAGATGCTTTGGCGGCAATGGTTGGGGGGATAGGTATAGCACCCGGGGCGAATATTAATTTTAAAACTGGGCATGCCGTTTTTGAAGCAACCCATGGTACTGCGCCAAGATTTGCCAATACCGATACCATGAACCCCTCTTCTGTGATTTTGAGCGGTGTCATGTTATTTCAATACCTGGGCTGGAACGAGGCAGCGGACGCAATTGTAAAGGCTTTGGGTGAGACAATAATAGCCAAGACGGTGACGATAGATTTTTATAATTTGATGGACGATGCTACGTTAGTCAAAACAAGTGAATTTGCGGATCGGATGATTGAAAAAATGTAAGCATTTTATTTTTCGAGATATTAAGCAGAAATTAGAATAAAATTTCTGCTTTTTTATGGATTATAATCAACTGCCGGTTTTTGTAAGGGAATCGAATATTTTTACTGAAAGTGATAAAATTAAGTTAGCTCAGATCGAAAGTTTACCGACGCCTCAGGAGGTAGATGAGATTACGAGCCTCCCCGAAATTTACGAATTGTTAAATGCCTTTATTGGCGATCAATCCGCCCGTAATACTCATCTGCAGTTAAAAGCAAAGGAGTATTTGCAAGAGAATCAGTTAGATATGGCCTGGCGTGTACTGCTTATCTGATGTTTTTCGCATTAAATTTGGTATTTTTTGTGCGATCTTTTTATTGAAATCATTTGTAATTTTTTAAATTTTCAATAAAAAAACAGATTAGTTGAAAAATATATAATTTTATTTTAACTTTGGTTTTTAAAACAACAGATTGCTTAGCTAGGGTTAAACAAAAGCAATCAAACAAACTATAACATCAATGAAACATAATTTTGGAGCAGGTCCATGTATTCTGCCAAAGGAAGTATTTCAACAAGCCTCAGAAGCTGTAATTGATTTTAACAACACCGGTTTGTCAATTTTAGAGATCTCTCACCGTTCCAAAGAGTTTGAAGCAGTGATAGATGAAGCGACACAATTAGTAAGAGAGTTATTGGCAGTACCGCAGGGATATTCGATTCTTTTCCTTCAAGGCGGAGCTAGTTTGCAATTTGCGATGGCACCTTTGAATCTTTTACCTGAAGGAGGTAAAGCCGCATATTTGGATACTGGTGTGTGGGCGACAAAAGCATTAAAAGAAGCCAAAAAATTTGGTACAGTAGATGTTGTCGCTTCGTCCATCGATAAAAATTATTCCTACATTCCTAAAGGATATGTTATTCCTTCGGATGCAGCATATTTCCACTATACGGCCAATAATACTATTTATGGGACGGAAGTCTTTGAAAAGCCCGCCACGACTTTACCCGTGGTTGTGGATATGTCTTCAGATATTTTCTCACGGGAAATCAACGTTGCAGACTACGATTTGATCTATGCAGGAGCGCAAAAAAATATGGGGCCTGCTGGCGTTACGCTTGTTATTGTCAAAGATGATATGCTAGGTAAGTCAGGACGCGTTCTTCCATCGATGTTGGATTATCAATTGCATATAGCTGGTGGTTCAATGTATAATACACCGCCTGTATACTCCATCTTTGTTTCGATGTTGAACCTACGCTGGTTAAAAGCAAAAGGTGGTGTTCCTGTATTGGAACAAGAAAATATTATAAAGGCACGTGCTTTATACGATGAAATTGATCGTAATCCATTATTTAAAGGCACTGCTGCTGTAGAAGACCGCTCTCGTATGAATGTGACGTTTGTAATGGATACACCAGAGCTGGAAGCTGAATTTTTGGCTTTGGCAAAAGAACGCAATTTGATTGGAATCAAAGGTCACCGTTCGGTCGGTGGATTTAGAGCTTCCATCTACAATGCGTTACCACTAAGTAGTGTAAACGCACTGATTGATGCGATGAAGGAATTTGAAGACACCCATACTGCCTAAAGCTGTATGCATGTTGCTGAAGTTTAAATAGTGGCAAATAAACCATTAGTTTAGATGAAGAATTAACGAGGTCAAATCTTTTCACATGATAGGTCTTCGGATAAGTTGAATGTTACTGATACTTTTAAAAACGATATAAAGATGAAAATATTAGCAAATGACGGTATCGATCCACTAGGAAAAAAAATGTTGGAGGATGCTGGTCATACGGTAGATACCAATCATATCCCACAGGAGGAGCTTGCAGCAAGGCTACCTGCCTATGATGCAATCACGGTGCGTAGCGCAACCAAAGTTCGCAAAGCCCTGATTGATGGCTGCCCCAATTTGAAAGTGATTGGTCGTGGTGGGGTAGGTATGGATAATATTGATGTAGACTATGCCCGTTCAAAAGGGATTGCGGTTGTCAATACACCGGCGGCATCTTCATTATCGGTTGCTGAGCTGGTTTTTGCCCACTTATTGAATGGTGTACGTTTTTTATACGATGCCAACAGGAAAATGCCTGTTGAAGGCAATACAAAATTTGGTGCACTCAAAAAGGCGTACGGTGCTGGAACGGAGCTACGTGGCAAGACGATCGGTATTGTTGGTTTTGGCCGTATCGGTCGCGAAGTGGCTAAAATCGCTATTGGTTTGGGTATGGATGTTGTTTACACGGATTTATTCGAGGGACCAAAAGCGTTGACGGTAACACTTTCAGGTGGTATACACGTGGAGGTTCCGATTAAACAGGTTGACATGGAAAGCCTGTTGAAAGTTTCTGACTTCATCTCTTTGCATGTTCCATTCTTGGATAAACCGGCTATCGGAGCTGCTGAGTTCCCATTGTTGAAAGATGGTGTTGGGTTGGTCAATGCCTCAAGAGGTGGTGTTATTGATGAGCTGGAATTGGTCAAAGCATTGGATTCGGGTAAAGTTGCCTTTGCAGGTTTAGACGTGTTCGACAATGAGCCGACTCCACGCGAGGAAATCTTAACGCACCCAAAAATTTCATTGACGCCACATATCGGGGCGGCAACCAACGAAGCGCAAGAACGGATCGGCGAAGAATTGGCTGGCCTGTTGATCGAAAACTTGAAGAAGTAATTCTTCCGCATAACACAAAGATATGCGGCACAAAACTTTCATGATTTTGTGCCGCATTTTTTTTAATATAAATTCATGAATTGCCTATATTGGCACACAGAAATTTAATAATTGTAACTTCAGTATGAAAGTTTTAAAATTTGGTGGTACTTCCGTGGGGAGTGCAGCACGTATCAAAGGGTTGTTGGATATTGTAAACCCTGCTGAACGTCAGATCGTCGTGTTGTCCGCAGTTGCTGGAACGACAAATGCTTTGGTTGAAATAAGTCAAGCTTACACAGCAGGTAAGAAGGACGAAGCTAAAGATTTGGTCAAGAAGCATAAGGACAAGTACGAAGACCTTATTAAAGAACTTTTCAGCACTGAACAAGGATATAAAAATGGTAAAGAATTGATCGATTACCATTTTAATCTGATTTCTACCCTAGCCAATGAATTATTTACATCAATCGAAGAGAAAGTGATCTTGGCTCAAGGCGAGTTGATGTCTACTGCCTTATGGCATTTCTACCTCAATGAAATCGGTATTAAATCCGTGTTGCTGCCGGCCTTGGATTTTATGAAAATCGACGAGGACAATGAGCCTATGGTCGAGTATATTGGTGAAAAGCTGAGCCACATCCTGGCGCAAAGCCCAGCGAATACGTTATTTATCACACAGGGTTTTATTTGTAGAAACTCGTTCGGCGAAATCGATAATTTGCGCCGTGGTGGGTCGGATTATACCGCATCTTTGATCGGCGCTGCAATCCGTGCTGATGAGGTTCAGATCTGGACAGATATCGATGGTATGCACAACAATGATCCACGTGTCGTGAAAGGTACAACACCGATTGCACACCTGAGCTTTGATGAAGCTGCCGAGCTGGCTTATTTCGGTGCTAAGATTTTACACCCCCAATCGGTATTTCCTGCACAGAAATATAATGTTCCTGTCCGGTTGTTGAATACCATGGAACCGAATGCTAAGGGTACATTGATCAGTAAAGACGGTGCTCAAAAAGGGTGTATCCGTGCCATTGCCGCGAAGGATGGTATCACGGCAATCCATATCCATTCCTCGAGAATGCTCCTTGCTTATGGCTTTTTACGTCGCGTATTTGAAATATTCGAGCGTTACAAAACGCCAATCGATATGATTACGACTTCGGAAGTAGCCGTATCGTTGACCATAGACGATACCACAAACTTGACTGATATTATTAAAGAGGTGGAAGATTTTGGCTCTGTCACCGTGGATGGCGATCAGACCATTGTTTGTGTTGTCGGAGATTTTGGATTGAATAGCCACGGATATGCTGCTCGTGTACTGGATGCTGTTAAACACCTGCCTGTCCGTATGATTTCCTATGGGGGTTCAGACTTTAACGTGTCGATTCTATTGAATTCAGATCATAAAACTGAAGCATTACGTTCACTGCACAATCGTTTATTTTAAGTTTAGGTTTTATATGATAAATACAGATATCGCGGCGAAATTTGCGGAGAACGAAACGCCGTTTTATTATTATGATCTGAATGTGTTGAACAAGACTTTGGATGCTGCACATGTTGCATCCCACAAACGGGGATTTCACGTTCACTATGCATTAAAAGCCAATTTTAATGATCAGTTATTGAAAGCCATCCAATCGGTCGGCTTTGGAGCGGATTGTGTGAGTGGCAACGAGGTAAAGAAAGCCATTGAATGTGGCTTTGATTCTAAAAAAATTACCTTTGCCGGCGTTGGTAAATCCGATAAGGAAATCAATTATGCACTCGATCAAAATATCTTTGCATTTAATGTGGAATCTATCCAGGAGCTTGAAGTAATCAATGAACTTGCCTCCAACAAAGGTGTGAAGGCCAATGTTGCGTTGCGGATTAATCCTAACGTGGATGCGCACACCCATCATTATATTACCACGGGGCTTGATGAAAACAAATTTGGCGTACCCAATGCGGATTTGGAAAAATGTGCCGCAGTGCTTAAAAGATGCGAATTCATTGAATTGGTAGGCCTGCATTTCCATGTAGGTTCGCAGATTACGGATATGACGGTATTCAAAAGTCTATGTGTGAAGGTCAATGAATGGAAAAACTGGTTTGAGGAACGTGGTACACAAATTCGTGTGTTGAATGTTGGCGGTGGACTGGGGATTGATTATAAAAATCCTGACGGAAATGCAATTCCTGATTTTGAAGCTTATTTTGATATTTTCGATCGCTTCCTGGAGCGTACGCCACAGCAGGAAGTGCATTTTGAGTTGGGGAGAGCTTTGGTCGCGCAGTGTGGAAGCCTCGTTAGCCGCGTGCTATATGTCAAAAACGGTGTAAAGAAAAACTTTTTGGTATTGGATGCGGGAATGACGGAATTAATGCGTCCGGCTTTGTATCAGGCTTATCATAAAATAGAGAATATCAGTGCCGCAAATACGGCTGAGCCTGTGAACTATGACGTTGTTGGACCGATCTGTGAATCGTCCGATTGCTTTGGTAAGGAAGTTCCACTTCCTATTTCAAAACGTGGTGACTTGATCGCCATTCGATCGGCTGGAGCGTATGGAGAGGTGATGGCTTCGCGGTATAACTTACGGGAAGAAATTCGTTTTGTATATAACACGCAGTTATAAACTGCGGTAACAGAAAATTCATTTTAAAGCCAGTCCAAAATAAGGACTGGCTTTTTGGTGTCCATACTGTCGTGTGTGTGTGCAGCGTGCTATTTTGTTCATCATTTTATTGATTGTCTTTTGTATACTTGTTTATGCTAATGACCATCGAATTTCCAGTAACGATTGATCTGTTTGGAAAAACATTTCTCCTACATCCTTTTATGGAAGGGCTGGGCATGTTTATTGGCATGCGCTATTATCAGTTGCTCAAATGGAAGGATCAAGAAAGCCTGGGGCATAGCAATTCACTTCTTATTGTCATCGCAGCAGGAGTAGGGGCGCTCATCGGATCACATCTTATCGGCTCCCTGGAGCGTCCGGACGAATTGCTTAGCGCGAGCAATATATGGGCCTATATCTGGGTAAATAATACCATTATAGGGGGCTTAGCTGGCGGTTTGATTGCGGTTGAAGGGATGAAAAAGCTCATGGGGAAAAAAGAGAGCACGGGCGATCTGATGGTTTTCCCCCTGATTTTGGCCATCGCCATTGGTCGAGTTGGTTGCTTTTATACAGGAGTCTTCGAACAAACCTATGGTCTGCCTACCGAATGCCCATTTGGGATGTATCTCGGTGACGCTTATAAACGTCATCCGGTGGCGCTGTATGAAATTGCATTTCTCCTTCTTTTATTTACAGCGCTCCAATGCTTTAAAACACGCTACAATTATCATAAAGGGGTATTATTTCAGCTTTTTATGCTCAGTTATTTTAGCTTTCGTTTTGTGTTGGATTTTATAAAACCGCGGGCGATTATTCTTTTTGGCCTCAGTACCATACAAATTACGTGCATCGTGGTGATAATTTATTATATTTATTTATTAAATAGTGAACGTTTCATCAAAAAATAGGAACTATGTATTTGCTTGAAGGATCATTTGGGTCGGAAAGTACCGCAATGTTGGGACTGTTTCTACTTACCATAGGGGCTATTGTGATCGGTATTGCGCTCTTGGTGATTATTATCGGTTCGATTATCAAAGCAGGCAATAAGGAGTCAAAATTCAATGTTAACCCCTGGCTGAAAGTACTTTTGTGTGGAATTGGTGCGATGTTGGCAGGAGGACTTGCCTGTGGTCTGACTTTTATGAACTAGAAATTGTCTTTATGCCCGTTAGAAACTACACCTATTACGACTATACCATCAGTCTCTGTCCAACATGTCTTTCGCGTGTTGGCGCAAAAATCATTATTGAAAATGAGCAGGTGTTCATGACAAAAACCTGTCCCGAGCACGGATTTTTCAAAACGCTGATTGCTACCGATGTGGACTATTATAAAAACATTCGAAATTATAATAAGGCTTCGGAGACTCCTTTAAAATTCGATCATCAGGTTCACTATGGTTGTCCCTATGATTGTGGTCTATGCATCGATCATGAACAGCACAGTTGTCTCTCGATCATCGAGGTGACCGACCGGTGTAATTTGACCTGTCCAACCTGTTATGCAATGTCTTCGCCCCACTATGGGCGGCATCGGTCACTGCAAGAGATTGAGCTGATGTTGGATAAAATCGTCGAAAGTGAAGGTGAACCCGATGTCGTTCAGATCAGCGGCGGCGAACCAACCATTCACCCTGATTTTTTTAAGATTTTAGATATCGCAAAAACGAAACCCATCAAGCATCTGATGCTCAATACGAATGGGATCCGGATTGCCAATGATCCCGGTTTTGCGGAGCAACTCGCCACTTATGCGCCCGAATTTGAAATCTATCTCCAGTTTGATTCTTTTCGCCCATCGGTGCTCGAAAAGTTTCGGGGCAAGGATTTGACAGCTATTCGAAAAAAGGCTATTGACAAATTAAATGCTTTGAATTTGAGTACAACACTGGTGGTGGTGCTGGAGAGAGGGGCTAATGACGATGAAATTGGCGATATATTGGACTTTGCATTGAAGCAGCAATGCGTTAGGGGGGTAACTTTCCAGCCGGTGGAAATTGCGGGTAGAAATGCGACCGATGCGCACCATCATAAAATGACGCTTACTGAAGTACGCCAAGAAATACTGAATCAGTGTTCATTGTTGGATCCTCATGATATTATCCCTGTACCCTGTAATCCAGATGCGTTGGCTATGGGCTATATCTTGAAGATAGGAGATGAACGGATACCGTTAACCCGACATATTGATCCCGCTTTGCTGTTGAATAATCAATCCCGCAACACCATTGTCTATGAGCAGGACAAGGGGGTACAGATGCAGTTGCTGGATATTTTCAGTACGGGAATTTCCGTAGACCGCGTCAAACCAAAAGTTAATCAGCTGCTTTGCTGTCTGCCGGAGGTTTGTGCTCCCGACCTCGACTACGACAACCTTTTTCGCATCATCATCATGAATTTTATGGATGCTTACGACTTTGACGTTCGCGCTGTCAAAAAGTCCTGTGTGCATATTGTCAATAAAGATTTGAAGATAATTCCATTTGAAACAATGAATTTATTTTATCGTGATGATAAATTGAAGCGTCTGGAAGAACTTAAATTATCGGACGCTATTCGATTTTAGTGTTATATAAGCTATTTTTGTCGAAAAAAGGAACGCCGGTCCTTTTCTGGATTTTTTAGCTGGTTGGGGGGCTCTCGGCTTGTAGATCGGAGCGGAAAAAAGGGTAATAAAATAAGCAGTATGAAATTGGGGATTTTTAAGCATTTAGTTTTTGTTTTCAGCCTTTTGGCTTGCCAGTTGCAGGTCTCTGCGCAAGATTCAGTTCAAGTAAGGAGAATTTTGAGCATTGATCGGACGTCGCATGCCAACCTGAATAGACGGGCCAGTTCCGATTCAACCCGTGTCGGAAACGATTCTTTGCGGAATGACCTGAAGAAGGTTAATCTGACTTTTTTATCCAACATCCGCACATCGTCGCTAGCCGAATTTGTTGCGCAATTGAATGAAAAGTCCAACGCTTATTTGGGCACGAATGCGGGATCAGCGAAAGATAGTATTGCTGCAATAAAAAATAGTATTCAGGAAGAGAACCGACAGCTTAAGTCCATTAAAGGGAGTATCAGTAATTATTCAAACAGCCTCAACGCTACGCAAGATCAAATCAGAAACCTGATCAGCCAATACGATATCAATGCCAACAACCATAGCCGTGCATACCAGTACCTCGATAACGCGCAGGTTAAACTTGAGGCTAAGATGGACTCCCTAGAGCTGATCAATCGGACCATCGATGAACTGATCGTCAAGAATCAGCGGCATTTGGTTCGGTTAGACGACGTACATGCGTTAAAAAGCGATAGTAAGAAGGTAGATACCGTAGCAGGTAAGCGTTCAATCTGGAAAGCCAATACGACAGCAATTTCAAAGGATGTGCTACTGAATAATATCCGTACAAATTACAGTAACAATAAATCGATCGACAAATACGTCAATCGGACGGACTGGGCAAGCCGTATCCTGCTCATTATACTGGGCTTGGGATATTGCTATTGGATAGCACGGGTGTCCTATATTCTAAGACAACATGATCCTGAACATCAACTTGCTATTGACGCTATTGTCGGGAAGACAATCATTTTTCTACTGACTTTATTGCCTTTTGTAAACTTCTTTACGCCGAGTTTTATTTTGCAGGCTTCCCAGTTGATCATCATGTTGATCTTTATGTTTTTACTAAGACATCGTATGACGGGGGTGCAGCGTAAAATAGCCATTATTCTCATTGTATTCTATGTACTTGATATTTTTGTCAATATAATCGTAAGTGACGATCTCTTCCCGAGGATCATTTGCATTGTTTTTAATCTGATTGCCCTTGGGCTCGTCAGTTATACAAAACGACGCATAAAAAATGCGCAAAGTCCGGGATACATCAGCAATTTTATCTATGTCATTTTCGCTATTTTAAATATTACGGCAATAACATTGAATGTCATTGGTCATGTCGAGCACTCTCGGAGTTTCAGTATAGCGTGTGCCGTCGGTTTGGTGCAGTCGTTTACATTGCAATACTTCGCAGACATGATTAAGGCTGATGTGCGTAATCAGTTTAAAAAAGATCGCCTCACGTTGGGGTTCTGGATGCGGTTCAATGAGCAGCGCACATTGGGGATCATCACCCAGTTTCTTCGGGTCGTTTGTATACTTTTAGCAATCATCGTGCTGGCCAATAATCTGCAGTTTATTGAAACATTACTGGCCGTTAGTGAAGTCTTTTTTGGTAAAGTGCGCAGTATTGGTAGCATATCGTTCACACTGGGTAATCTTGTTGTGGCTATCTTACTGCTTTTGGTGGCGCAGTGGTTCCAAAAAAATATCAGTTTAATCGTACTTGGAGGCGAAGACGGCCAACTTAGCCAGGCCTATAATCAGAAGATGACGCTATTTCCGCTATTTCGGTTGGCAATTATTCTGATTGGTTTTTTTATGGCGGTTTCTGCATTGGGCATGAGTTTGGATAAACTGACCGTTGTGATTGGAGCGCTGAGTGTTGGTATCGGTCTGGGGTTGCAGAATATCATCAATAATTTTGTGTCAGGTATTATTTTGGTTTTCGACAAGCCGTTTCGGGTGGGGGATCAAATTGAGCTTGCCGATAAAAAAGGACGTGTTAAAGAAATCGGTATACGTGCCAGCGTTTTAAAAACGGGCGATGGGGCTGATGTTATTATTCCAAATGGTGATTTGCTTTCAGGAAGGGTTGTCAACTGGACGTTATCCCAAGAATACAGCAAGACAAGTTTTGTCCTCCACATCGATCGGAAAGCAGATTTGGATCAAGCTAAACAGTGGATTAAGGACGCGATGGAAAGTAGCGCCCATTTTATCAAAGATAGAGATAGCGGCATCAGTATACAGGATATCAGTGAAGAGATGATTTATCTGAGCGTGTCCGGCTGGGTAAACTTTGCGGCCAATACCTCAGCCTTTAAAAATGATGTATTACTTATATTATACAAAAAGTTTGAAGCAGAGGGTTTGAAGTTCTACAGTGTCATGCCGCCCAAAAGCTAATCCAATCCATTGATTTTCTATTGACGGATGTATTTAATCGTGTGCTGTATAGGCTTACAATTTAATCAGCTGCGTTCGGTAGTATAACGGACTGAATCCTTTGGCACGTTTGTAGAAATGTGAAAGATGGCTCTCGTCTGTAAATCCGAGTTCTGCAGCAATTTGCTTCAGTGTGTAAGCCTTGGATTTCAGTCGATTTTCGATGAGTTCGATCCGGTAGGTATTGATATATGACCTTAAGCTCGTGCCAAAGTTTTTCTTAAAATAGATACCAAAATAGGATGGAGCGATATTGAATTTCTGAGCCAGGATACTGACTTTGAGTTTTTCGGGTGAAAAGATATAGCGATGGATGTAGGCCGAAATTGATCGATCAATATATAATTCAGGCTGCTGGGGCAAACGCTGTGCCTCCGATATCTCTTTATAAAGCCCAAATATGGCAACGAGTTGGTCAAATAGCCAGTCAGCATGCTGATTGATGGCCATATCAGCATATAGTCGGACAGCTTCCAGCACATGGGAAAAAATCAGACGATAATTTTCGCCAATATTCAATTTGCGCTCCTTGAGGCCTTTATCGTTCATCAGCTCCATGATCCAGGAATAGAGCTTTTGGTTCCGTTTGTTCTGCAGGAAATAACCGTCTGTAAACAAAATAAATAAGAAATGTGTCTTTTTCTCAATTTTAAAATAATGCATGTCTGCTGGACTAATCAAGAAGATATCGCCACGTTCATAATTCAGTTCAAATTTGTTAATCACATGCGTTCCTCTACCCGAACGAATATAAACGAGCTCATAATAATTCTGCTGATGCGGTGGCAGGTGAAAGCTATCCTCAACAAATTCACTGATCCGTAGCGGTTCAAACTGTTTTTTACGCATTACTTTTCGGTTTGTACATCCCTAAATATACATAAAAATAATGTATTTATACATGTTTTTGCCTGTTGTACTATTGCACCTTTGTGTCGGATAAAACGGTATAAAACATGGTCAATTTTATAATGATTGCATTTTGCATCGCGGCCGGCATGTTGTTGCGGAGAACAAATTTAATTCATTCCGAAGCACATAAGGGCATCAATACCTGGATTCTTTATTTTGCACTGCCAGCAGTATCTTTTAAATATATTCCAAAGATCGTATGGTCTTCACAATTGCTGTTTCCTGTATTTTCGGCCATACTCGTTTGGGCAGGTAGCTGGTTATTTATGGAGGTATACTGTAAACGTAAAAATTATAAGCAACGTTCGCGCAGCAGTTTGGAATTGGCGGCGGGATATAGTAACACTTCTTTTATCGGTTTCCCGCTGATTATTGCTTATTTTGGTGAGGCACACTTACCCATAGCGATTATTTGCGACCAAACGACCTTTATTCTGCTCTCCACAGCAGGAATTATCAATGCGCTGAAAGCGAATGTACATGAGGGCGAGACAATTGATGTGAAATTTATGCTGCGAAAGCTGCTTAGCTTTCCACCTTTAATCGGTTGCACTGCCGCCTTACTGCTATCTCAATTTGTTGATCTGTCCGTTGCCGAGCCTTTTTTCGATAAGCTCGTTGCCACAGTGGGACCTTTGGCACTATTCTCTATTGGGTTGCAGCTTAAGTTTGATGGCTGGAAGCAGCAGGCCTCGCAAATTAGCACAGCAATGATCTATAAACTGATTTTAGCACCCCTGCTTGTCTGTATATTTGCTTTATTGTTGGGTGTAAAGGGTTCCATTGCAAGGATCAGCATTTTTGAAGCAGCCATGCCAACTTTGGTAACTTCAGGTATTATTGCCGAGCAATATCATTTAAATACGAAACTGGTCAACCTGGTCATTGGCTTTAGTATCGTCGCCGGATTGCTGACCACCTTATGCTGGGATTTTGCCATTCGGATATTGTTTCCCTAATTGACAAGGTGAATAAAAAGAAAAAACTCCTTCATGTATGGAAGGAGTTTTTTCTTTTTACTATTTGCTATGTGTGTCAATCCATTGGCGCGCATTGACAAATGCTTCAATCCAAGGAGAAACTTCATCTTGGCGTCCTTTGGGGTAATTTGCCCAATGCCATTGGAAAATCGAGCGTTCGATATGTGGCATAGTAGCCAAGTGGCGACCGGTTTTATCACAGATCATTGCGGTATTATAATCTGAACCATTTGGGTTGTGCGGATAGTGTTCATATCCATATTTTGCGACAATATTGTATTGGTCTTCAGCATATGGAAGGTTGAATTTTCCCTCACCATGTGAGATCCAGACACCCAAAGTACTTCCGGCTAACGTCGATAACATCACAGAATTGTTCTCTTGCACTTTTACGGAAACGAAGTTTGACTCATGTTTTCCTGAGGTGTTGTGCAGCATTTTTCCATGTACTTCGTGCTCAGGATTGATCATTTCGAGTTCCATAAATAATTGGCAACCGTTGCATATACCAACAGAGAGCGTGTCTGGGCGAGCAAAGAAATCTGTTAGCGCTTTTTTCGCTTTCTCATTGTAGAGGAAGGCTCCGGCCCAGCCTTTTGCTGATCCAAGTACATCGGAGTTAGAGAAACCACCTACTGCACCGATAAACTGTATATCCTCCAATGTCTCCCGTCCAGTTATCAAATCTGTCATGTGGACATCCTTCACGTCAAAGCCGGCCAAAAACATGGCATTAGCCATTTCACGTTCTGAATTCGAACCTTTTTCACGAAGAATGGCAGCTTTTGGACGTACCTTAGTACTGTCGATCACTGGTTTCTTACCATTGAATTGGCTTGGAAAAGAAAAAGTTAAAGGCTGGTTTTTATAGTTGTCAAAGCGTTGTTGTGCCGTTCCATTTTTAGATTGCTTTGAATCCAAAAGGAATGATGTCGTAAACCATACATCACGGGTCGCTGCGACATCAAAGCTAAAAGAAGCCTCTTGATTTTTAACTGTTACCGTATTTCCTTCGATCACCTGGCCAATTTTTACAGCATCAACACCTGCATCCTGCATACTGGCTTCGAAGGCCGCATCGTCTTTCGCTTGCAATACCAGTGCGATATTTTCATTAAAAAACGCTTTTACGGTATCCGATTCATTTAACGCCGAAAGGTCATAGTTGGCAGCAAGGTTGGTGTCAGCAAAGGTCATTTCCAATAAGGTGGTAATCAAGCCACCCGATCCGACGTCGTGACCAGCTTCGATCTGTCCTTCTTGAATTAATTGCTGTACAGTATTAAAAGCTGTTTTAAAATAAGCAGGATCCTGAATTGTCGGTACTTCAGTACCTAATTTATTGATGATTTGCGCAAATGACGAACCGCCTAATTTGAACTGATCTTTTGATAAGTTGATGTAATAGATTGACCCAGCCGTTTTGTTCAGTACAGGTTCAACCACTTTGGTGATATCCGTACAATTTCCGGCGGCAGAAATGATCAATGTGCCTGGAGCGATGACGTTTTCGCCGTTTGGATATTTTTGCTTCATGGACAAGGAATCTTTTCCCGTCGGGATATTAATTCCCAATGCGATGGCAAATTCCGAGCAGGCTTTAACAGCTTGGTATAAGCGGGCGTCTTCACCTTCATTATTGGCTGCCCACATCCAGTTGGCCGATAGGGAGATTCCTGCGAGGCCATTTTTGATCGGAGCAAATACGATGTTGGAAAGCGATTCGGCAATAGCCGTTCGGCTTGCCGCAGCGGGATCCACTAAGGCAGCAATAGGGGAGTGACCTATTGTTGTCGCAATACCTTCTTTACCTTTATAGTCAAGTGCCATCACTCCGACGTTGTTCAACGGCAATTGCAATGGACCAGCACATTGTTGTTTGGCAACACGGCCTCCAACACAACGGTCTACTTTATTGGTTAACCAATCTTTGGAAGCAACAGCTTCCAATTGCAAGACTTGGTTTAAGTAGCTTGGAATGTTGGCTGCATCATAAGCAAGGTCAGCGTAGTTACGAACTACGGTTTTATCGCGCATAAAAGTTTTTGGCGATGAGCCAAAGAAATCTTCGAGCGCATAATCCATTGGTTTTTCACCCGTACTTTTTGATTCGAAAGTAAAGCGGTGGTCGCCAGTAACATCACCTACGGTGTACATTGGTGCACGTTCGCGATCGGCAACACGTTTTAAGGTGTCAATATCATCTTTAGCGATCACAAGCCCCATACGTTCTTGCGATTCATTACCGATAATTTCTTTTGCGGATAGTGTCGGGTCGCCTACAGGAAGTGCATCCAGATCAATTAAACCGCCGGTCTCTTCAACAAGTTCAGAAAGACAGTTTAAGTGGCCACCTGCACCATGATCGTGGATAGAGACAATGGGGTTATGATCAGACTCCACTAATCCACGAACAGCATTCGCTGCACGTTTTTGCATTTCGGGATTGGAACGCTGAATGGCATTAAGCTCAATTCCAGAACCAAATGCCCCTGTGTCTGCAGAAGATACAGCAGCTCCACCCATTCCGATGCGGTAATTTTCACCACCCAGGATAACGACTTTATCACCGGTTTTCGGTGTATGTTTTTTCGCTTGATCCAGTTTTCCATAGCCAACTCCGCCGGCCTGCATAATGACTTTGTCGTAACCAAGTTTACGGCCATCCTCTTCATGCTCGAAGGTCAATACAGAACCCGTAATTAGGGGCTGACCAAACTTATTACCGAAGTCAGAAGCACCATTGGATGCTTTGATCAGGATGTCAACTGGGGTTTGGTACAACCATTGACGCTCTTGCATCGCATTTTCCCATGGACGCGTCTTGTTGAGTTCTTCTGCTGGCGCAGTTAAAGTTCCTGCCTGAAGATCCAATTTATTTTGTTCCAATCGCGAATAAGCAGTCATGTATACGGCTGTACCCGCCAATGGAATTGCACCTTGGCCGCCCGCCATACGATCCCGTATTTCGCCACCCGATCCTGTTGCTGCACCAGAAAATGGCTCTACTGTAGTTGGGAAATTATGCGTTTCAGCTTTAACAGATAAAACCGAATCAAAAGGTTTTTCTTCGTAAAAATCAGGTTTGTCGGCAGATTTAGGGGCAAATTGTGTCACACGTGGACCTTTAACAAAAGCAACGTTATCTTTATACGCCGAAACAATCTCGTTGGGATTGGTCTCAGACGTCTTTTTGATCATTTTAAACAGGGAATTCGGTTGTTCTTCGCCATCAATGATAAAGGTGCCATTGAAAATCTTATGTCTACAGTGTTCTGAATTGGCTTGTGAAAAGGCGAATACTTCAGAATCTGTGAGCAAGCGACCTAACTTGGCCGAAAGTTGATTAAGGTAATCAACCTCTTCTGCATTGAGCGCTAGTCCTTCAGCTTTATTGTAGGCATCGATGTCTTCGATTTCCACTATCGGTTCTGGCGTGATGTTAACAGTATATATATCCTGCGTCAGCATGCTGAATTTTTGGGAAATCATTGGATCGAAGTCATTGAAATCTTCTGACACCGGCTGAAATTCTTCAATGCGAACAATGCCGTCAATACCCATGTTCTGTGTGATTTCTACAGCATTGGTACTCCAAGGAGTAACCATCGCAGCACGGGGTCCTACAAAGTAATGGTTAAGGTTTTGGTCGTCTAGTTTTTTGGCGTTGCCGAATAGCCAGTTGAGTTTAGTAATGTCTTCTTGTGATAAAGAGTTTACGCTTTGAACACCATATATAGTGTTCGATGGGTTCTCAAAGAAATGAATCATTATAAATGTTTGTTTTGAACGTTCTTCAAATTAAAGCACAAAGTTACATATTATTTTGGTGGAAATGATTGAATTTTGATTAAAAAATAGGTGTATATTTCCCCTGTTACGTCGGGTTATAAATTCGTTTAACGGTAAATTGACGTTGGATATAAACGCAAATTTATCTAAGTTTGTGGATCAAATCAAATTCGAGATGAATATTTCATATAATTGGTTAAAACAACATGTTAATATAGATTCAACTCCGGAAGAACTCTCTTTAATCTTGACAAATACAGGATTGGAAGTAGAGGCTTTGGACGTTGTACAGAGTATCCCCGGTGGATTAGATGGCTTGGTGGTTGGTGAAGTGAAAACTTGTGAACAGCATCCTAACGCAGATAAATTGCGCGTAACTACGGTTGATGTCGGTGGGCCGGACTTGTTGCACATTGTGTGTGGCGCTCCAAACTGCCGTACAGGCTTGAAAGTTATTGTTGCGACGGTAGGTACTACGTGTCATCCATTGACAGGGGAGCCTTTTAAAATAACTAAATCCAAAATTCGTGGCGAAGTTTCCGAAGGTATGTTGTGCGGGGAAGATGAAATTGGTTTAGGTACATCCCATGCAGGAATTGTGGAGTTGCCGGCTGAAGTGGCTGTAGGAACTTTGGTGAAAGAACACTTCAATGTTCAGGATGATTACCGTTACGAAATTGGTTTAACACCAAATCGTGCAGACGCAGCTTCGCATTTGGGGGTTGCCAGGGACATTGCTGCACATTTCCGTACGCAAGTTTTAAAGGCAGATGTTTCTGCATTCGAGGCCGGAGAGGCTGAGGGAACGACAGTCGTCGTGGCAGATGCGCAGGCCTGCCCGCGTTACAGCGGTATTAATATTACTGGTGTTCGCGTTGGCGAATCTCCAGATTGGTTGAAAGAGAAATTAAACGTGATCGGTGTACGTCCGATCAATACTATCGTCGACGTAACGAATTATATCCTGCACGACTTAGGGCAGCCACTTCACGCTTTTGATGCCGATAAAATTGCAGGGAATAAAGTTCTTGTTCGCCAGGCGACGGAAGGTGAAAAATTTGTTACGCTTGACGGTGTTGAACGGATCTTATCTGCTGAGGATTTAGTGATCGCGGATACGGAAAAACCGATGTGTATTGCCGGTGTTTTTGGCGGCGCATATTCGGGTGTGAGTGCAGAAACAACGACTATATTTTTGGAGTCTGCATATTTCAATGCTGTTTCTGTACGGAAGACCGCTAAAAGGCATGGCCTAAAGACAGATTCGTCGTTCCGTTTCGAACGCGGTACTGATCCGAATATTACGGTTGAGGCGTTGAAACGTGCGGCATTATTGATTCAGGAAATCGCGGGTGGAACAATTTCATCGACGCTCAAAGATGAGTACCCCGTCGAGATCAAACCGTTTTCGTTCCACGTCAGCTATGCAAACGTGATTCGTTTGATCGGACAGGAGATTCCAACGCAAGAAATTAAATCCATTATTGTTGCACTTGGCATTGAGGTAGCTGCTGAAACGGAAGAGGGCCTTGATGTGCTGGTACCTGCTTATCGTGTTGACGTAACACGTGAAGTGGATGTTGTCGAAGAGGTATTACGGATTTATGGCTATAATAATATTGCGTTGAAGCCGCAAATTAAGGCCTCTTTGAATACGGTTGAAAAGCCGGATAAGGAAGTTGTCTTAAATCAATTGGCCGATCTGCTCATCGCCAATGGATTTCGTGAGATCCTATCTAATTCATTGACGAAGCTAGATTATGTTGATGATAGCGATACAGCGGTTAAGTTGTATAATCCATTGAGTTCGGATTTGGACACGATGCGTCAAAATATGGTTTTTTCGATGTTGAATGCGATTGAATATAACCAGAAGCGCAGAAATTTTGATCTAAAATTCTTTGAGTTCGGTAAGACCTATGCATTGGATAGTGAAGGTTATAAAGAAACACAGCACCTTGTTTTTGCGATGGCAGGCAAAAATGAGCCAGAGCAATGGAATAGCAAGAAAGATGCGGTCAATTTCTATCATCTCAAAGCAGCCGTAGATACCCTTGTCAAACGGCTGAAAATAGAAGGTGTTCAAATGCAAGATACATCGAGTGCGCATTTTGCGTATGGCTTAAACTATATGAAAGGCCAGAAATGTCTGGTTTCTTTTGGTGCGGTAGCCCAGCGCGATTTGAAAAAAGCCGATGTAGAGGGGCAGGTGTTCTTTGCTGACTTTGATTGGGATGTTTTAATGAAAATAATCCGTAAAAATAGTATTCAATATAAGGAAGTTTCTAAATTCCCTGCTGTACGTCGAGATTTGTCACTTTTGATTGATGAGAATGTGAGTTTTGATAAGCTACAATTTGTTGCTCAGAAGACCGAACGCAAGCTTTTAAAGCATGTAAATGTGTTTGATGTGTATAAAGGTGACAAAATTCCGGAAGGGAAAAAGTCTTATGCTCTGAGCTTTATCTTACAGGATGAAGAAAAAACACTCAATGATAAGCAAATTGATGCGATAGTTCAAAAATTAATTGTTAATTTTGAGAAGGAACTAGGCGCGGAAGTGCGTGGTTAATGCGAGATACAACATTAATTGGTAATATTCAATTTATAATATGGCAACATTGTCTTCACAAATGAATCTGATCGTTGAGAAAACGAAAAATTTAATTCAATTGTGCGAAGTCTTGCAAGAAGAAAATGATTTGCTTAAATTAGAGGTACAATCTTTAAAAGTAGCTTTCGATGCGAGCAACGATAAGAGCAAGCAGTTGGAAGAGAAGGTTAAAGCACTGGCAGTGGCCCGTACTTTAGATTCAGAAACGGATAAAGATGCAATTAATGAAAAAATACTTGACACAAAACAAAAAATTAACGATTTTGTGCGGGAAATAGACAAGTGTATTAGTTTGCTGAAGTAGTAAGGATACGTGAAGTCGGATTCATTCAAACGAATACAACGTTAAAAAGCTCAAAGAAATGGGAGAGATTTCCATAAAAATAAATATCGCAGATCGTGTTTACCCGCTTCGTGTGGAGAGCGCGGAAGAGGAAGTAATTCGACATGCTGCGAAATTGATAAATGAAAAAGTAAAGGAATTGCAGGAAAACTATACTGTGCGAGATAAGCAGGATTTGTTGTCCATGTGTGTATTGCAATTTGCGACGCGTATGCTCAATGCCGAGCGACAGTCCCAAAATCACGAAGTGGGTTTGGAAAATTCAGTACAGGAACTTGATCAGTTGTTGACGGATTTCTTTAAAAAATAAATTTACGTTCTTTATATTTAGAGCTTAAACGACGAATTTGCCGCAATTAAATTCGGGTTGTCACTATTTTAAACTTAACGCTTCAATATTACAGGCGCAAAAAGATATAGGCCATTTTGCGAAAGCCATCTGGGTCACAATCTAAGCCTAATTATGTAATCTCGAAGTTTAATAATACATGATACCTGTTTAAATTTAATTGCGGTTTTTTTTTGTCATGAAATCCTCCGGAGCGCATGGAGCTCGTAGTCTATTGGCTACATCGACCTTACGGATTGAAAAGGGCAATTGACGATTTTAGGGGAATTGAAACACAAATTAGGATATAATTAATAAAAACAAACATAAATAATACAATTATACATACATGGACATCGCAATTTATAGCATAATTTCTCTGATTGTTGGTGTTGTTATAGGTCGTTATCTATTGGTTCTGTTGTTTAAAAAACAAGAACAGGAAGCCAAAGATAAGGTAAATAGCATACTGAAAGATGCAGAGCAGGAAGGGGAACTCATCAAAAAGAAACGCCTGTTGGAGGCTAAAGAGAAGTTCCTTCAATTAAAATCTGAACATGAAAAGGAGGTCAACCAACGTAACAATGCCATCAACCAAAAGGAAAATACGTTGAGACAAAAAGAGCAGTCAATTAACCAAAAACTGGAAAACATCAACCGCGATAAGCAAGAGGTGGATACAAAGAAAAAGCAATTGGATAAGTTGGTTGAGTTGAATGAAAAGAAATCCGAAGAAGTAGAGTCATTAAAATTACAACAGATTAAGCAACTGGAGAGCATCGCTGGCGTAACTGCCGACGAAGCAAGAAATCAATTGGTAGATTCTTTACGTGAAGAAGCACGTTCACAAGCAATGATTCAAATCAAGGATATAGTGGATGAGGCAAAACTGACGGCGACTAAAGAGGCTAAAAAGGTTGTAATCCAAACGATCCAACGGACCGCTACTGAATCGGCAATCGAAAATACCGTTTCAATTTTCAATATCGAAAACGACGAAATCAAAGGACGTATTATTGGTCGCGAGGGGCGTAATATTCGTGCGCTGGAAGCTGCAACAGGAGTTGAAATCATCGTAGATGATACCCCCGAAGCCATTATCCTCTCTGGTTTTGATCCGGTACGCCGCGAAATTGCGCGTCTGGCTTTACACCGTTTGGTAACCGACGGTCGTATTCACCCAGCCCGAATTGAAGAAGTGGTCGCAAAAACACGGACACAAATTGAAGATGAGATCGTCGAAATTGGCGAACGTACAGCGATTGATTTGGGAATACATGGTTTGCACCCCGAATTGATCCGTATGGTAGGACGTATGCGTTACCGTTCGTCTTACGGACAGAATCTTTTACAACACTCTCGTGAAGTGGCTAATTTTGCGGCAACAATGGCTGCAGAGCTTGGACTGAATGTTAAGCACGCAAAGCGCGCAGGTTTACTACATGATATCGGTAAAGTGCCTGATGATAATCCTGAGTTGCCACACGCTATTTTGGGGATGCAACTTGCTGAGAAATACAAAGAACATCCTGATGTATGTAATGCCATCGGCGCTCACCACGATGAGATCGAAATGACCGCCTTAATATCTCCGGTTGTTCAGGCCTGTGATGCGATTTCTGGGGCACGTCCGGGTGCACGCCGCGAGGTGGTAGAAAGCTATATTAAGCGGCTGAAAGAGCTGGAAGATCTGGCGCTATCTTACCCTGGTGTTGAAAAAACTTTTGCGATACAAGCTGGACGTGAGCTTCGTGTGATCGTGGAAAGTGAGAGAGTATCTGATGCGCAATCGGAAATATTGGCCGCGGATATTTCCAACCGTATCCAAACGGAAATGACTTATCCGGGACAAATTAAAGTAACTGTTATCCGCGAGACGAGATCGGTGTCTTACGCAAAATAGACCATTCAAGCGCAACACGAATAAAAAAGCTCCAATCAGCAGATTGGAGCTTTTTTATTATCCGAAAAATTCAATTAAATCTGCTACACTATGCAACAAGTAGGCGGGCGACTCCTGTTCGAGTTCGATCCGGCTACCATAGCCATACAGCACTCCGATCGCATCCATTCCCGTCTCACGGGCGCCAATCAGGTCATGTTTACGATCGCCGATCATGATGCAGTGCTGGGGATCGGAAAGCGCACTGTTTTCCATCACATATTGAATGACGCTGGTCTTTGTCGGTCTGGAATCATCCAAAGCACTTCCGCCTGCAAAATCAAAATATTGATCGATTGCAAAATGACTCAATATTTCTCGGGCGAATATTTCAGGTTTCGATGTGGCTAGGTAGACGTGGTAATCTTTTGATTTTAGCTTTTCCAAAAGTTCGGGTATCCGATCGAACAGTATATTCTCATATAATCCTATTGTTGAAAAGCGTTCCCGATATTTGTCGACACAGCTGATCGCTTCGTTTTCCTCAAACCCAAAAGTAAGCATAAAGGAATCTTTAAGCGGCGGGCCGATCAACGGTTTGAGACTGTTGAGGTCTGCTGTCTGGATTCCTTTCGATTCCAGCGCATAAGCAATACATTTGGTGATACCTTCTGCGGGGTCGGTGAGTGTTCCGTCAAGATCGAATAAGATATGTTTGTAAGACTTCATGCTGCAATATTACGGAATAGTATAGGAGTAAGCGAGTCTGTAGGGCACGAAAGTATTTAATGACTTATGGCAGACCTAAAAATAGCGAATATTATTAGGGTACAGGGCCAAGGCATGCGCAATATTTGTTAAATTTGCCGAATGAAACAAAAGAAGAAAGTGCAAGAAGCCGAACCTTTACGCCCCGTAGACAAGTATTTTGCGGAGCTGGATGCTAATTTTCAGGATCCGACCAACCGTCTGATTCAGGCCATCTTTTTACCGTTATTATTTTTTGGTATCATGGGTGCGATCTGGATGATTCCATTTCCGCAATTCGAGTTCCTGGTTAAACTTAATTGGCATACTTTTTTAAACTGGGGCTCTTTCTTCATTGCTATTGTCATTTATTATTATTTAAAGCTGTCGGCAACCTTATCGTATGCGATATTATTCACAATAGGGGCTATGAGCTACTTTATCGTACAATTGGAGCATGTGCAGCGGGATGGTGGCCCAGCGGTCATTTGGGTGTGTCTTGGCATCGCACTAATTTCTATTATAGCCTTATTTCTCGGAAAGGGGAAGGAGAAAAGGGATATAACCGGGCAGCAGTTTCTCCAATTTCTATTGGTTGGACCGATTTGGCTTTGGCATTTTGTATTTAAAAAATTGAAATTAAGATACTAGTTGAACGATCCTGAGGTGCTGATCTTGCGCAATAGGATTAAAACCTAATGCGCCAAAGCCCAAAAAAGCCANNTGGCTTTTTTGGGCTTTGGCGATGTCTGTATCGCATTTATCGCGATGTAGCTGCTGCTGTCCGCAGCTAACTTTTGTAATTAAACCATTTGATAATTTCCTTTAGATTTGCCTTCTTACCATAGATCAGGATGCCTACGCGGTAGATCCGTGCAGCAACCCAGGTGACCAATAGAAAGGTTACTATGAGGAGCGCCAATGAAGTGAGGATCTGCCACAAAGGGACACCGAAAGGTATGCGTACCAGCATGGCAATAGGTGAGGTGAACGGAATAAAGCTCAACCACGTTGCAATTGGACCATTGGGGTCATTGATAATAACGCCGAAAGAAAGGATGTAGGTTAATAACAACGGCATGGTAATGGGCATGGAGAATTGATTGGCTTCGGTTTCATTATCGACAGCAGAACCGGCGGCTGCGAAAATTGCACTGTACAATAGATAACCAGCGATAAAAAATAGAAAGAAGAAAATGATAACTTCGGTAAAGTTGAAGCTTTGTATTGAACTAAGGATAGCAGCTGATCCATTTTGCGCCATTGCTTTTGATACCGTGCTCATGTTACCTCCACCAGGCTGGCTCGCTGCTACTTCCTGCATGTCATGAGGATTGACGAATAAGATCGTTGCAGTAATAAATAGGCCACCCGTAAGCAACAGCCACATGACAAATTGTGTCAGGCCAACCATACCGATCCCGACAATTTTGCCCATCATGAGCTGAAAGGGTTTGACAGAGGAAATAATAACTTCGATGATGCGACTGCTTTTCTCTTCGATAATGCCCCGCATTACCTGCGCTCCATATAGAAATAATGATAGATAGACTAAGATGGCCAAAGCAACGCCCAGCCCCATTGCGATGGCGGTATTGCTGTTCTTTTCTTCACCGTCGGCTGTTATTTCTTTGGCATCAATGGCCACTTTGGGTTTAATCGATTGGATGATAGTTAGGTCGATACCCTTGGCTTTGTACTCCTTTTCGCGGATGATTTCTTCTAGTTGCTCAGTAATAATCTCCTGTGTGACAAAACTGGTCTTTCCGCTCGTAATAAGCTCCGCTTTTTGGCTGGATAAAATGTCTTTGGGAATATAAAGAATCGACTGTTTTGCTTCACTTTTGGCAAGCTGTGCTTTTTGTGCTTGGAGACCTAGTGTGCTAACTGTATAACTTACATTTTTATTACTTTGGAGTTTGCTTGCAAAGTCGCCTTGTTCATCTAAGACAAAGACTTCGGTATGCGAATCTTTAAAGCTCTTTTTGGTGAGATAAAACATGCCTGCATATAGGGCGAAGAAAAACAGTGGCACGGCAAAGGTCATGACAATAAAGGATTTTTTCTTGACTCTAGACAGGTACTCTCTTTGGATAATAAGTAATATTTTATGCATGACTGTTGGCTATAGGTGAGGCTTGTGTAACTTTTTGAATGAAAATATCGGCCATGGAGGGGACGATTTCTATCAGTTGATTGAGCTGTATTTGCGGTATTAAATGCATTAAGACTTCATTGATATGGATATTGTTATTTAGCTGAATTGTAGTGAAGTATGTTTTATCTATCATTTTTGTCTCGATGACTTCAAACTGGGTGTTATGGGATAGAAGAAAATTATCTTCGGTTGTTGTATATTCTAGTTTATAGGTTTGATTACGGTATTCTTTTTTAATGGCTTGTACAGCACCATCCAATATTTTCTTTGATCGGTTGATCAGCGCAATATTATCACAGAGTTCTTCAACGGTTTCCATTCGGTGGGTAGAGAAGATGATGGTTGCACCTTCTTGATTCAAACGGAGAATCTGCTCTTTTATGATATTGGCATTGACAGGGTCGAATCCGGAAAAGGGTTCATCCAGGATGATCAATTGCGGTTGATGAATGACTGTAGCAACAAATTGTACTTTTTGCTGCATTCCCTTACTAAGGTCTTCTATTTTTTTGTCCCACCAGGATGTGATGTCTAAGCGTTCGCACCAATCTTGAATGCGCTGTAGTGCTTCTTTCTTGGAAAGCCCTTTCAGCTGTGCCAAATACAGCATTTGATCGCCAATTTTCATTTTTTTGTATAACCCGCGCTCTTCTGGTAAATAGCCGATTTGAGCAATGTGCTTAGGTCCTAAAATCTCGCCATTAAACAAGATTTCGCCAGAATCGGGGGCTGTAATTTGGTTGATAATACGGATTAGGGACGTTTTTCCGGCACCGTTCGGCCCTAGTAATCCAAAAATTTTCCCCTTGGGAATTTGAATGGAAACATCGTCCAATGCCCGGTGATTGGCGTAATCTTTAGTAACATGATTGATTTCGAGTAACATCTATTGAAGGTTTAATTTTAATTTTTATGTTGAGTTTGTTAAAGCTATTCTATCGCTCAATGACTGCTGTCTATTGATAGGTTAGTATCATTTACCAGTGAATTGTTACAGCACCGCTGAAAAATTTCTTTTGAGTGCTATTTCAATCGTACTGTTGCAACGGCTTCTGGTATTGGTATGATGGCAAATATTCTACCAACGATAGGGCAGCTTCAGCGCTGGCGTACTCATTTTGACAGTTGCTAGAATGGAAAGTTAGAAATAATTGCGCACATTTTGATCCTCATCTTATATAATGGGACATAAAGCTTTTTTATGGAATAGAAGCTGCACAAATCTTGTCAAAGGGATTGATTTAACGTACCTTTGCTCCATGGAAGTGAAAAAAGCCGAATTCGTGTGTAGTAACACGAGAGTTGACAAATTACCAGCACCAACTTTGCCGGAGTATGCTTTTATCGGACGTTCGAATGTCGGTAAATCATCATTGATTAATGCGATGACCAACAAAAAAGGACTTGCCAAAACCTCTCAAAAGCCAGGTAAGACCCAGTTGATCAATCATTTTATCATCGACGACACGTGGTATCTGGTGGATTTGCCAGGATATGGTTTTGCCAAAGCCTCAAAGACAAGTCGTAATGAATGGGAAAAGTTCATCCGCAGATACCTTACTCACCGGGATAATTTGCAATGCGTTTTCGTGTTGGTGGATAGCCGGCTTGAACCACAAAAGATCGACCTGGATTTCTGCTATTGGCTCGGAGAATGCGGGTTGCCTTTTATGTTGGTTTTTACAAAAGCCGACAAGCAATCGGCTGTCAAATCTGATGCTAATGTTGCGAAGTTTAAAAAATCATTGCTACAATGGTTTGAAGAGGTACCACAGATTTTCCTTACCTCGGCGGAAAAGAAAATGGGGCATGAGCCTATTTTGGATACTATTGCTGAAGTTAACAGCCGATTTGTTCGCCCTGAGCTGGATGGAAACGAACAGTTTCAGCCTAGATTTTAAGTTCGGATGAAAAAATATTTGTCTTTAGTTTTATTTGCCCACAGTGTATTCGCATTGCCATTTGCCTTTATAGGTTTTTTTTTAGCTCTGCATACAACGGAGTATGCTTTTTCGTGGAAATTATTAGTGCTGATGCTTGTATGCATGGTAACGGCTCGTAATGCCGCTATGGCATTCAATCGCTATCTGGATAGAGATATTGATGCGATAAATCCAAGGACAGCCATGCGTGATATTCCTGCAGGAAAGATTTCAGCGAGTAATGCATTGGTTTTTACGATTGTAAATAGTCTCATTTTTATCGGCGCGACGTATTTTATCAATTCTCTTTGTTTTATGCTGTCGCCGGTAGCACTTTTTGTGGTACTTTTCTATTCTTATACGAAGCGTATAACACCCTTATGTCACCTTGTTTTGGGGGCTGGACTGGGATTGGCGCCAATAGGCGCCTATATGGTGATTACCGGGCAGTTTGCAACAGTACCCGTGCTTTACGGCTTTGCAGTGTTGACCTGGGTGAGTGGATTTGATATTATATATGCTTTGCAGGATGAAGCGTTTGATCGGGAAAATCAGCTCAATTCTATACCTGTTTGGTTAGGGACGAAAGGTGCCATGCGCGTTTCTGAATGCCTGCACGTATTGTCCTTTATCTTTATTTTAATACCGGCATTTTTGATGCCCGTAGGCTGGATTTATTGTTTAGGGGTGGTCTTTTACGCCGCACTGCTCATCTATCAGCATACCTTGTTTTCTTCAACAGATTTAAGCCGGGTCAACCGTGATTTTATGACCACTAACGGCTATGCCTCGGTAATCTTTGCTCTGTTTTACCTCTTGGATATTTGGCTGATTAAATAAACGTTTTAGCATAAAATAAGAAAGGCTTTAGGAATTCCTAAAGCCTTTCTTATTTTTGCATCTAAACCCATATAGATGAAATGAAGAAAAGTTTCCTTTTTGCCGCTATTTTAGGTGTATCATTAACCTCACGGGCACAAAAGCTGCCGGCCTATGTAATTCAATATAACCAAAGTTTCAATGGAAATGCAGCTGCTAATCAGAATGCCATTCTGGTTTATGCAAACGAGAAAGAGACGTTTGTAAGTTCAGAGAAAGAAATGAAGGGACAGTTGGCGGCACCCTACGAACGTGTTGTAGTGCAGCGTGATGCGGGCAATTCCCTACTTAAAATTGCTAAACTCAAAGACGGATCAATCATCCTGACAAAAGATGCTCTTGCACTTGGAAAACAGCAGTTTAATGCAACCAACGAGACTAAAACCATCTTAGGCTACCCCTGTAAAAAAGTGGAAACGAGTATCAACTCTAATAAAATAGAAGTTTGGTATACCGACAAATTGGGAATAAAGGCTGCGCCTACGGAACTGGGTCAGGATCTTGGTTTGGTACTTGAAGTGATCCGCAACGGGAACACGCGCACCTTTGCAACCAAGGTAGAAAAGGTAAAGGCTCTTCCTGAACAACTGAGGTTAACAGGAAATGAGCAACTTTATGATGAGCTCACCTATAAGGATCTCATCTGGAAGAATCGTTTTGTTCAAATACCGATTTTTAGAAAGGAACGCGTACGTTTCGCTGATGATGTCAGGTCGGATTCTATCTTGCGTTTTGCTCATGGGACAGTTATTGTTAAAAAAGTGAAAATCCCAAAAATAAAGAGCGGTGACAATGTATTTGTACAGCTGGTGGAACAATCCAAAGGTGACGCTTACGATCGCACCGGGTCAGTTTTTATTATCCCGACCAATAAAGCACAGCACTTTTTGGATGGGATGAAAAATGGCATGGGCACACTGCCGAAGTATGAGAATGGAAATGGTAAGACTTATCAAGGTGTTGTGAAAACAGCTTCCTTTGAACCTATTGTGGAATTGATGCGTTTCTTTACACCCTTTGGTGTTAAGCAATTTAACTACCTTCAGTTAAAGGATAAAGTTTGGCAGGACTCGGTGCTGTACCGTCAAGATGTTTCTGAATTAGCAGGCATGCTGAGCGGACAGGAGGTTTATGTGGGTACCTTTATTGGTAATTATGATAAAGAGGGTCATGAAGTGAGTGTTGAGTTGACGATACATCCCGGCTTCGATGCCGCCTCACAGGGCAATCTGAAAAAGGCGATGCCTTTATTTACGACGACCAATGTCATGGAAATGGGAGGGCAGGAGTATGGATCTATGTTTGACAAGGAGAAGGGTTTGAAGGTATCTTTTCATTTGGACCAAGACGCTAAAAATGTGCAATTACGTTACATTACCACAGGGCATGGCGGCTGGGGTAAAGGTGATGAATTTGTGCCTAAGGAAAACCGTATTTTCCTCAACGATTCATTACTCTTCAAATATACACCTTGGCGCAACGACTGCGGGTCTTATCGGTTGTTTAATCCAGCTTCAGGCAATTTTGCTACCGGTCTGTCTTCCTCTGATCTGAGCCGTTCCAATTGGTGTCCTGGTACTGTCACACCGCCCATCTACATCGACTTGGGTGATTTAAAAGCTGGTGACTATACGATGCAGGTACAGATTCCACAAGGAGCTCCTGAAGGAACAAGTTTTAGCAGCTGGAATGTAACGGGTACCTTGCTATTCGATTAATCATTTTTTCATCGCTGTCATGTGCAACCGTATGATGATACATGACAGCGATATTGCCTCATTTTTATTACGTGGGTTAAAGAGGATAAGCGGTCTCGCTTTTAGTTTCCGATAATACAAAGTAGGTCTGTACGGTGTTCACTTGAGGTAATACGGCCAGACGATGTCGCAAAAAAATATGATAGGCATCCATATCTTTGGTGGCAATACGCAACATAAAGTCGTAAGAACCCGCCATTTGGTAGCATTCCATCACCTCGGGAAATTTAGCTACTTCTTTTTCGAATTCATTCAACACTTCAAATGTATGTGCTTTAAGAAAGACCTGAGAAAATGAAATCAGCCCAATACCGATCTTATGACGGTCTAAAATAGCCACCGTTTTCTTAATATAGCCTAAACGCTTGAGCTTTCGAACGCGTTCGTGAACGGCTGCAATAGATTTATTGAGTTCAAAAGATAGCGCTTTGTTGCTTAGTGATGCATCCTGCTGTAGGAGACGTAATAATTTTACATCGATTTCATCTAATTCCATAATCTGAATATTTTCGGTACTGCTGTAAAAATACATTATTGTTCTGTATTATTTACTGTTTTTAATGTTGTTTCACTTAATTTTTATCGAAATTAAAGTTATATATTGAATATTATCTTGTCAATAGTCAATTTTGCAACAGAATAATCATTTATTAAAATGGCTGAACAAGAATTATTAAGCGCGTGTTTGTCGCCTACATTGGACAAGAGATTCAAACATCTGTGGAGATTGGTAGGAAATACGCCTATGCTGGAATTGCAGTATACTTATCGAGGTAAACCAGGGCGAATTTTCGTAAAATGTGAGAACTACAATCTAACGGGCAGCATAAAGGATAGGATGGCGCTGTATATTTTGTATAAAGCGTATATGAACTGTCAGATCCGCCCCAGTGATGTGGTGATTGAAGCGACAAGTGGAAACACCGGGATTGCGTTTTCAGCAATCGGTAAAGCGCTTGGTCATCAAGTAAAGATTATTATGCCAAACTGGCTGAGCAAGGAGCGTACTGATATTATCCGCAGTATGGGAGCCGATATTCAACTGATAAGCAAAGAAGAAGGCGGCTTTTTGGGTAGTATCCATTTAAGTGAGGAACTTGCTTCAAAAGGTGGGGTTTTTCTGCCAAGACAATTCGAAAATCAATATAATGCTGAGGCGCATGAGAAAACCACAGGCTACGAGATTGTGAAGCAGTTAGAAGAGCAAGGCTTGGTGGCGGATGCTTTCGTTGCTGGTGTCGGTACGGGTGGTACGGTCATGGGGGTAGGCCGAAGCTTGAGAAAGGTCAATCCAAATGTCCGCGTTCATCCATTGGAACCTGCAGAAAGTCCGACATTAACCACAGGGCATAAGGTGGGATCGCATCGTATCCAAGGAATTTCCGATGAGTTTATTCCAGCGATTGTGGATTTAAATGAACTTGATGCTGTTGTTTGTGCCAATGATGGCGATGCCATTATCATGGCACAGAAATTATCGCGGCAATTGGGACTGGCTGTTGGAATCTCTTCAGGTGCAAATGTTATCGGAGCGATTAAATTACAGCGTGAACTGGGCGATGACGCGGTTGTAGTGACCCTGCTATGTGATGACAATAAAAAATACCTAAGTACTGATTTAGTGAAAGAGGAGCCTGTAAAAGAAGGATACCTTTCTACGGACATAGATTTTTCAGGTTTTCAACCTATTTGCAGATTGCCAAACCCGGTATTTGGTGCTTAAAAAAAGATTTAGTTTCATATGTTTATAGTTAACTCGGGGAGTCTCTAGCTCCTCGGGTTTCAATGTTGAAAAACCAATTTAATACCTAAGAATAATACAACATGAAAGTCAATTTCAAACTATTTATCCTCTTGTTGTTACTGATTGCGCCGTTTGGTATGTTTGCCCAGTCTGACACAACAAATTCGATGGAAGGAATCGAATTTACGGACGGCAGCATAAGTCCCGACTCCTTATCTTTTGAAGAATCGCCGGATACTGCTTCGGTCAAGGCTGATGTAAATAAGCCGACCACAGTGGCCGCTGCAGCAGCGACCAAGCCTGCAGCCGAAGGGAAAAAGTCGTTGTGGAGTATTTTCATAGCGGGACTAGTAGGCGGTTTTGCGGCGTTATTGATGCCGTGTATTTTTCCGATGCTGCCTTTGACGGTGAGTTACTTTACCAAACAGTCGGGAAGTCGTGCAAATGGCATCAGTAAAGCCCTATTATATGGATTGTTTATTATAGTGATCTATGTGGCTTTGGGGATGCTCATCACGATCTCATTCGGCTCAGATGCCCTCAATGCGCTTTCGACCGACGGTATCTTCAATTTCATCTTCTTTTTGTTATTGGTCGGGTTTGCGGCTTCTTTTTTTGGCGCATTTGAAATTACATTACCAAGTTCGTTTGTCAATAAAATGGATGCAAAATCAGACAAAGGTGGTTTAGTGGGCTTATTCTTTATGGCTTTCAGCTTATCACTGGTCTCATTTTCCTGTACGGGACCGATTATAGGCACACTGCTGGTGGAGGCAGCCTCCAAAGGCGAAAGGCTAGGGCCAGCGATTGGTATGCTGGGATTCTCTATTGCCTTGGCGATTCCGTTTGGTTTGTTCGCCATGTTTCCTTCTATGCTTAAATCTTTACCTAAATCGGGTGGGTGGTTGAACAGTGTAAAAGTGGTACTGGGATTTTTGGAACTCGCTTTAGCGTTGAAATTTTTATCCAATGTCGATTTAGCTTACCACTGGAATTGGTTGGATAGAGAGGTGTTTCTATCGCTTTGGATTGCTATCTTTGCGCTAATGGGCTTATATTTAATTGGTAAGATCAAATTCTCCCATGATAGTGATTTGAAATTCCTATCGGTTCCCCGGACTATTTTGGCTATTGTTGTATTTTCTTTTGTGGTGTATATGGTTCCAGGGTTGTGGGGTGCGCCTTTAAAATCGATTTCTGCTTTTTTACCACCATCGGCAACACAAGACTTTGATTTATCTTCGGGTGTAAGTACTGGGGCTGCGCATTCGGACGGGAAAATTAAAAAATATGCTGAAATCTTCCATGAAAGGGGTACCCCGAAAGGATTTGATCCGTATTACGATTATGAACAGGCATTAGCGACGGCTAAAGAATTAAATAAGCCTGTATTAATTGATTTTACGGGTTGGAACTGTGTTAATTGTCGTAAAATGGAAGCGAATGTTTGGACGGACAAAGCGGTAGCCAAATTGTTGAAGGAAGAGTTTGTTATGGCCGAACTTTTCGTTGACGATAAAACAGCATTGGCTGCAAACGAACAATTTGTTTCGAAATACAGTGGTAAAAAGATTAATACAATCGGTAAGAAGAACAGCGATTTTCAAGCAGCTACATTCGATAGTAATTCGCAACCGCTGTATGTAATTGTCGACCCAACGGGCAAAAAACTGGTGCCTCAAAGTGGAGCCAACTATAATGTAGCGGAGTATAAAGCTTTCCTTCAAAGTGGTTTAGATGCCTTTAAACAAAAAAACTAACCCTCCTCATATTCTAATTTTATCCTCCTTGTTGTCATAGGCAAGGGGGATTTTTTGTTGTTAATATTGACTAAAAAGTGGCTGGTTAGGGGCTATTCGAATGTGAAAATGGGGCGGTTCTGCTGGGTTGCGGTGATGTAAGCTTTGTTCAAAAAAAGAAGCCTTGTCCATTTGCATGGACAAGGCTTCTTTGTATCCAATAGATTATGGAAACTATTAGAAGTCAAATCTGACACGGGCACGAATTCCCCAAGCTGGTGCATCGACGTGATCAAGATAATTCAGCCGTTTTACGTAGTCTACACGCAATATTTTGAAAATGTTGGAGAGACCGATACTGGCTTCCATATACGGTTGTGAGCCGAAGGTGTAAGAGCTTTGTACACCATCCGAATTGTGCTGCCAGGTAAATACCTTTGAACCATAATTAGGGTCGTCAGGATTGTTTTCTTTGCGCAGTCCACCGTATACACCCTTGAAACTAAATACCTCGCGTAATTTAAGCTTTTTGATCAAAGGAATCTTATTTAAAAGAAAACCATTCATGTAGTACTGTACATTTAATGATGCGTTATGGTCACTGACAAACTCAAGGAAGTTCATCAGGTTATACGAATTCAATTGATAGGCATAAGTCTGGTTGGCGCGGTGAATAGTTAAGAAAGGGAATGGAATTTCTTTCCCTGCGATATAATTCCCCTCAGCTGTGACGTCTGCAAATCCAAACTGACTAAAATAGAAGCGCTTAAAGGCGCCAACATTGAAGTTGTGATAATTGTATTCACCTTTAGCCAGGCCTTTGATTCCCGCGGTATAGTTGAATGTAAAGATCGGGTATTGATTGAAAATAGGTGTTCTATAAATCTTTCCTTGATAAAACTCTTCATGAGGGGCATATCTAAAATTAACGGACAATTCTGTTGAATTCAATTCGTTAAATAACCTGCTCTCGTTATTGGCATCAATCATTTGGTAGGTTAAGCTTCCGGCTGGCGTTTGTCTGTTAATATTGAAAGCCGCTCCGACCGCCACGTGATTTAAAAATTCTTTTTTGTACTCTAAACCATAATTTGTCTCATAGATATATCGATCATTATCCCCACGTTTGAAAGACAGTAAAAAGTTGTCTTCCTGAATAAACTCGAGCTTTTGCCCAGGAATCTTAGTGTCTTTTTTATAAGATGCCCTGATGTAGTGCATAGGAAAAGAATAGACAGATTTGTTATTGAACGCATAGGTTCCACTGAAAAAATATTTCCATTTCTGGTCTTTAAATCCGTAAGCAGCATAAGTTTCAGCATAGAAACGCTTGCTCAGCGCTTCCGTGGTACGGCCACCGACACGCAAACGGAAACCTTCTACGGGATTAAAACTATAGAACGTATTCACAGGACCGATTTCAACCGGACCAGCCTGTTTGTAACCGGAAAGTACCAGCGCGGCGATGTCCATGAATGTACGGAATGAAGGAATCTTTTGTAAGGTATCAATGTTATGATAGATGTTCAATTCGTTTTGCGCAAGGGCAAGTGGGCGCTGTGTTTCAAATAAAGTCTTTGTTGCTTTCTTGTTTTCAACATTATAGGCGATTACCGTTGACGGACCATCATAGATACTGTCGGGTTGTTGTATGCCTACTTTATAATTGTTGTAATCCACTGTCCGGCTGCCGCGGATTCCCATACCTTTCTCCGTTAACGAAAAATCGATACCCAGCGTACTTGTTTTTAGGTAGAAGCGGCTTTTGCTATCTTTCTCAAATTTAAGTTGTATCTGAAGATCACGCACGAAATTTAAGTTGATATCATCAGCAACCGTCATGTTGGCGCCCTGAACGGCATAGTTGCCATCCAATGTGACATAGAGTTGGCCTTTGAACAACATATCTGCTTTGTTGCGTGGAAAAAAGCTTAATTCGACTACCCAAGGTTGTACAGTCTTTATGGTATCCGTAATGAAAAACTTATAAAAAGTGGGTGCTGAATTGGCAATCGGACTCAAAAACTGATTAGTAACCAAGGAGATGTTGTTATCATAAATATCGACTTGTTCATAAAGTTTATTGAAGTAAGCTGTCAAACCATCGTTATCAATAAATTTAGGATCAAATTGTGCGCGCTGATCCCCAAGGATATACTGTTTAGTTTTGCTTGGGTCTTTACGATAATAGACCTTTGAGATCTTTTCCTCGATGAAAGCTGGCAAGACATATTTGTTGGCCGTTTTAGCCGAATCGTCTGTTTCGAAAAGAAATTGATAGTTTTTGAAGATCTTTTTATTGACAAATTTTTCCGAAAGATTACTTAATCCTAAGGACATTTTTTCATACTGGTCGTATTGCGCATATTGCTGACCTGCAAGTCTATTTTTTTCCTTATTCTCAATGACTTTTCGGATCAGTGCAACGGCAGGATTATCTTTATTGCTATATTTTTTCTTTTTGGCCTTGACAACAACTTCTTCCAGCATATTGTCCTGCTGATCCATTAAAATTTCTTTTGTTTGCGTTGCATCATTCGTTACAAAAGCGTCTTTGCTGTCATAACCGATATAGCTTGCTCTAATTTTTACATAAGATGTCGGAAAGACGAGTTTAAATTCACCATTGGCGTTGGTCGATGTCGTGGTTCCGGCAGAAGCTGGAGCACCTACTACAGCGACGGTGGCGTAAGGTATAGGGCTCTTGGTCTTTGCGTCTCTAACGATACCCGTAACAGTCTTATTTTGGGCAAGGGCCAAAGATACCGTTAGCACGAGTGTTATCGAAAAAAAGAATTTAGTTATGAAGGTCTTTGCGTCTATGTTAGCTCTCATTATATTGCTATAATCTTGAAAATTCAAAATTGTTTTCTTGTTCCAACTTTATTTTTGACTTTATAGGTATTAAAATCAAAAAATCAGTGAACAAAGGAAATAAAAAATTAAGAATAATTAAAATTTTATTGTAATATAATAGCAGTAACCAGTTGCGTACTTTTTTGATGTAAAATATTGTTTACTAAATGTTTATATCAAATTATTGATTTAGGGTACTAATTTTAATACTAGATTTTGACTTGGCGATGATTTTCCGCCGTCTTATTTATTGACTTTTGTAACGATATAGTCAGTCCTATCAAAAATCTGGGTCAATTTCGAAGGTCATTTCTTGCTTTGAACTGGGGTGAATAAAAGTAATGGAAGCGGCGTGTAAATGTAGTCTATTGGCTTTTCTGCCATATAGATCGTCGCCGACAATAGGCGTGTTTAATCCCTTTGGGTGCACTGCATGCATGCGAAGTTGGTGGGTTCGGCCTGTCAGCGGATAGAATCTAACTCTTGTCTGATTATTTTCGACGGCCATTTTTTCCCATTTTGTCTGTGCCGGTTTGCCGTAGGTATAGCAGACCATTTGTCGGGGCCTATCCTCTAAGTCAACGCGCAGGGGTAGATCGATTAAACCCGAATTCGCTTCGATAATGCCATCGAGCAAAGCAATATATGTTTTCTTGATGGTGTGCTGTATAAATTGATCTTGAATGAATTTATGGGACGCTTTGTTTTTGGCAACAATCAGCAGGCCGGATGTGGACATATCCAAGCGGTGGATAATAATCGGACCTGCTTCAGGATAGCGTTGGAGAACGCGATTGTAGACTGAATCCTTAACATATATGCCAGGTACAGACAGAAATTCTGCGGGTTTATTGATAATGATGATATCTTCATCTTCGTAAATTTGAGGAAGTTCTATCGCCAATGTAGTTTCCTGCTGCATGGGATTAGGGTCTACGACCAAGCCTTCGAGCATATATCCTAAAATTGGTTCACATTTTTTGCGGCAGGCAGGGTAGTAGTTTTTGTGTCTCCGTATTTCGGAGGCAGGGGAACAGCCCCACCAAAATTCGGCTAAGGCGACCGGTGTCATCTTGTTTTCATAGGCATATTGCAAAAGCTTAGGCGCGGCACATTCTCCGGACCCAGCTGGGGGCGTTGTGTTGTCAAAATCTTGGAACACATCTACTACATTTTTGCATTGTCCTTTTGCATTGCGAAAATTATATTGTTCAAAAAGTTGCTTTTGAAGGTTGCCCGAGCGTATTTTTCGCTCTTCTTTAAGCGATGTAATCGTCGATAGCAATTCTTGCAGGTGATCGCTTTCCTGTTTCATGGCGATATGCATTTCATACTGAAAGCGCTGAAGCTGTTGTTTGTCTTTTAAACTCTGGCGCTGCATATCTTCCATGAGTAATGCATAATCTGCATCCGATAAGCTGGACTTTAATAGCGTACGTGTTTCCTTTCGATTCTTCTTTTGCGCCTTCAATTTTAATTTAAGCGCGTCAAGTGACTTCCCCCATTCACTTTTTAACAGGTCGAGGTTACGCTTGGCATTTTCCAGCTCGGCACTTGTTTCGAGGTTTTCAATTTTTCGGTTCAGCGCATTAAGATGTACTTCTTCGTTTAGAAAAAAGCTATTATCTTCGAGCATATCGAAAATTGGCGGTACAAAATGCTGATTTTTATTGCTTCCCGCCAACTTACCGGAAACAGCGGCGAGATAACCAAGTTCTTCGTCCTGGTTTTTAACCACCAAAACGCCAAACATTTTTCCAATGGGAAGTCCCTCTCCAGTGCTATCCAAGCCAAAATTGTGTGTCCATTCGTTCTGCTTTTCAATGTAATGTTGAAGTTCTTGTGCCGCCATTGCGGCAAGAGGGTGTGGCTCATAACAAAACGGAAAGGTAAATCGTGCCGGAAGTTCAATTGTTGAAATATCCTGTTTGAATGTGTGAAAATAAGTGTTGTCTTCCATTTGGTCTGGGGCGTTTCCTCAAAATAAATATGTCGGCAAAAATACAACATTATGTCTTAAATAATTGCTTGATCGTTTTTTTATGTCAACAGGGGATGCGATAATTTGTTCAAATTTGGCGCCTGTATTTTTTGTTTTTATCGCATTGTTTCGGTAAATTTAATCAAGCAATTAAAACATATAGTTAACAAAAAAAAATACAGAATGAAAACTTCAATTGGAATTAAAGATGCCGACTTGAAAAAAGTCGCCAAGTTGCTAAATGTGCTTTTGGCAGATGAACATGTTGTCTATATGAAGACACGTAATGCGCATTGGAATGTGGAGGGCGCGGATTTTCATGCTGCTCATCTATTTTTGGAATCGCAATACGATGAACTTGCTGAAGTAATCGATGAGGTTGCAGAGCGTGTGCGCACACTGGGGCATTATGCCGTTGGCACCTTTGACAAATATTTAAAGTTGACCCGTTTAACGGAGTCTACTTCCGAAAAGACAGATAGCCTTTCCTATTATAAGGAACTGTTAGCTGATCATGAAGCAATTGCGATGTCGATTCGTGCTGATCTTGCGGCAGTTGAACAGACCGCAGACAATGGTACGGAGGACTTTTTGGTTGGTTTGCTGGAAAAGCATGAAAAAATGGCTTGGATGCTGCGTGCACATTTTGTGAAATAGGCTGTAGTTACTTTACTACAATTCGTATAAAAAATCCTGCTAACAAGAAATTGGCGGGATTTTTTTTGTGTTTTGTTGTCGACACAGGATTAATTTTCTATCTTAAAGAGGAATTAAGCCTTCAGAAACTTTTTAATATATTACAACTATGCTTGAAGACGACAACCTAAATCAAACCACACTACATGAGGAGGAAAATGATGGTACTTTGGAGAGTATGCATCATGTGAATAATCCAGTATTGGATCTACCTAAAATTGAGAAAAAATACCTAGAAACCATAGTTGACCATAGTCAGAATGATAAATCTTATTATTTTTCCGACAGCAAAGCGAAGGTAGAAATTAAAATTGTAACTGACGAGATCGTACGGGTACGGCTCGCGCCTGAAGGAACTTTTTTGGAAGACTTCTCTTACGCATTAGCCAAAAAAGATCATCGTGTAAGCATACACCAATGTAAGGAAGAGACAGACCATTATTTAGTCCACACGAACACCATTTCCTGTAAGATCAATAAAAGCGACTTTTTAATTTCTTTTTCAGATCGTTCCGGTAAGCTGTTTAACGCCGATCTGGCACCAATGCATTGGGAGGAAAACCCAGATTTTGGCGGCTACTATGTATATAGTACCAAAGTGGCCTTTGCAAATGAAGCTTTTTATGGTCTAGGTGATAAGGCCACCAAATTGAATCTGAGAGGTAAAAGACTTAAAAACTGGAATTCAGATACTTATGCTTTTGCTTACGATCAGGACCCACTTTATAAAACTATTCCGTTTTATATTGGTTTAAAAGATGGGGAAGCTTACGGAATATTTTTTGACAATACGTTTAAAACATATTTTGATTTTGCTGCCGAAGACCCGGGGAAAACGAGCTTTTGGTCGGAAGGTGGAGAGCTGCAGTACTATTATATCCATGGTCCGCGTATCATTGATGTTATCCGTCGTTACCATACATTGACTGGCACACATTATCTGCCACCATTATGGGCAATCGGCTATCATCAGTGTCGCTGGAGTTACTATCCAGAAGCCAATGTGCGTAAGGTCGCTAAAGAATTTAGAAATCGTCAGATTCCATGTGACGCCATTTATCTTGATATTGACTATATGGAAGGCTATCGCTGTTTTACATGGAATAAACAGTATTTTCCAAATCCAAAAACTATGATTAGTGATTTGGCAAATGATGGGTTTAAAACCGTAGTCATGATCGATCCAGGAATTAAGGTCGATGAGAACTATTGGGTGTTCAGAGAAGGCAAGGAGAACCGGTATTTCTGTCGCCGAGGAGATGATTATTTTATGGAAGGATTTGTTTGGCCAGGACGCTGTCAATTTCCTGATTTTACCAATCCGGAGGTTCGGCAATGGTGGGGTACATTGTATCAGGGTCTTGTGGAAGATGGTGTTGCAGGTTTCTGGAACGATATGAATGAACCGGCTGTATTTGGTCGGGGAACATTTCCAGATGACGTACGCCATCAATACGACGGCCATCGGGGGTCGCATCGTAAAGCACATAATATTTATGGTATGCAGATGGTGCGCGCAACGTATGATGGTTTAAAGAAATTGTATAAAAACAAGCGCCCATTTACCATTACCCGAGCAGCTTATGCTGGTACACAGCGTTATTCTTCGGTTTGGACAGGTGATAATCTGGCTAGTTGGGAACACCTCAAATTAGGAACCTTACAGTTGCAGCGATTGTCAACTTCCGGAATGTCCTTTTGTGGGACGGATATTGGTGGATTCACAGGCGAACCAGACGGAGAATTGTTTACTCGATGGATGCAATTTGGTGTTTTCTCACCGTTTATGCGTGTGCATTCCGCTGGCGATACGCGGGATCGCGAGCCGTGGAGTTTTGGAGAGGACTGGGAGCAGATTAACCGGAAATTTATTGAACTCCGTTACCAGCTGTTGCCGTATATCTATACCTGTTTTTGGGAGCAGACCAAATATGGTTATCCAATACTCCGTCCAATTTCTATGGTTGAGCAACATATACCAACAAACTGGCAGCGTGAAGAAGAATTCTGTTTTGGAGATAAAATATTGGTATCCCCGGTCTTGCAGCCGGGACAAAAGAGTAAAATTGTCTATTTGCCGGAAGGTTGTTGGTACTATTATTTCAACAACGAAATCTATGCCGGAGGTAAAGAACATACAGTCGCTACGCCGATCGACGAAATGCCGATCTTCATTCGTGGGGGATCTGTGATTCCGGAATATCCAGTGATGCAATATACTGGTGAAAAGAAAATTGAAGAGCTGCAGCTCAATGTTTACTTCGCTGATGGTGTGATGCGTTCGTATGTGTATTCAGACCACGGCGACACCTTTGCTTATGAGCAGGATATTTATCTCGAAAAATGCTTTACGGTATCCGGACTCAACGATTCTTTATCGATCAAGCAAACCAGAGATGGTTTGTTTACCGAACGGTACGAAGAATATAAATTACAGTTAATTGGCTTGCCATTCCGTATTAAGAAAGTTAAGACGGATGGAATAGACACAAAAGTACAACAAGATGAAAAGGGGCGATATTGGATTAATGTCGCACGTGAATTTGATAATATATTGATAGAAGGTTAAACATGGCCAATGAAGTAATTCCGCATAGTCTATTTTCTGAATTTGATGTCGCCTTATTCCAGTCGGGTAAGCACTTTAAATTATACGAAAAGTTCGGTTCACATGAACTGGAAGTCAACGGTGAGAAAGGCGTTTATTTTGCGGTTTGGGCTCCAAATGCAAAATCTGTTGCTGTCTCCGGCGACTTTAATTCTTGGAATAAAGAGCGTGATGCGCTTTATGTGCGCTGGGACGGCAGCGGAATATGGGAGGGATTTATTCCTGGCCTAGCTAATGGTGAGGCATACAAGTATGTTATTCAGACCTATTTGGGCGAACAGCTTGAAAAAGGCGATCCATTTGCATTTAAATGGGAAGTTGCACCCAGGACTGCGTCGCTGGTACATTCGACTTGGTACGCGTGGCAAGACAAGCAATGGATGCAGGAGCGCGTCATTAAAAACAGATTGGATCAACCGTGGTCTGTCTACGAAGTACATTTAGGATCTTGGGTGCGCGATCCGGAAAGTCCTGAGACTTTGCTGAATTACCGGGAAATAGCCGTGCAGCTTGTTTCTTATGTCAAGGAGATGAATTTTACGCACGTGGAATTTATGCCACTGATGGAACATCCCTATTATCCTTCCTGGGGATATCAGATCACAGGATATTTCGCGGCAAGCTCGCGTTATGGCTCGGCGCAGGACCTGATGTATTTGATTGAAGAGCTTCATGCAGCAGGTATAGGGGTGTTGTTGGATTGGGTGCCTTCTCATTTTCCGGGTGATGCTCACGGTCTTTATCGATTTGATGGCAGCAGTCTATATGAACACGAAGATCCAAGGAAAGGCTTTCATCCTGACTGGCAATCCTATATCTTCAATTATGGCCGCAATGAGGTAAGGTCTTTTTTGATCAGTAACGCATTTTACTGGCTGGATCGTTTTCATATTGATGGCCTTCGGGTAGATGCTGTTGCGTCTATGTTGTATCTGGATTATAGCCGAAATGCGGGAGAATGGATTCCCAATGAATATGGTGGCAATGAAAATTTAGAAGCGGTACAATTTTTAAAAGAGCTAAACGAGGCGGTATATAGTAATTTTCCACATGTGCAGACAATCGCTGAAGAATCTACTTCTTGGCCTGGGGTGAGCAGGCCTACTTATGCGGATGGCCTAGGTTTTGGTATGAAGTGGATGATGGGGTGGATGCACGACACGTTGGATTATTTTAAGGAGGATCCGATTAATCGTCAATATCATCACGACCGCCTGACTTTCGCAACTGTCTATGCTTTCCACGAAAATTTTATGCTTCCGTTGTCGCATGATGAGGTGGTGTATGGAAAGCATTCGCTGATTTATAAAATGCCCGGGGATGAATGGCAGAAATTTGCCAATCTCCGCACATTGTATCTCTTCATGTATACTTTTTCAGGAACAAAATTATTGTTTATGGGGGGTGAATTTGGACAGACGGCAGAGTGGAACGTTAATAAATCGCTGGATTGGCATCTTTTGGACTATGCTCCGCATCAGGGCATGAAACAATTTGTAGCAGAGCTGAACTCCTTATATAAGGGGCAACCGAGCCTTTATCAAAAAGCTTTTGAAGCATCAGGCTTCGATTGGATAGATGCAGGCGACCGTGAAAATTCAGTCGTGGTCTATTGGCGCAAGGGATTTGATGCGTGGGATGATACAGTCGTTGTGCTGAACCTAACACCCGTTGTTCGCGAGCATTTTCGCATAGGTCTGCCTTATGCTGGAGAATGGGAAGTGGTTTTCAATTCTGACGACTTGATCTATTTCGGCTCAGGAATTCATCAGCCAAATATTCATACTGAACACCTGCATTGGATGAATCAGATACAGTCTGCTCAAGTTCATTTGCCGCCATTAGGTGGTTATGTTCTTCAAAGGAAGAAAGAACTAAAGGGTGTCAATTCGGCGGAAGAAAAGGCTGTTAGCGCTGTTTAGCACAGCGCGCAAAAAATTATGTAATGGAATAAGTGTAGATTTAGATGAGAACTTGGTATTGATTTTCAGGTTCGTTATAATGCGTTGTTACAACTAATAGGAAGGCAGCTTTTTGCCTTTAACACAGATAAAATATGGACTTATTCTAATGAAAGTTTTTCACTTAAGTGTAGAATGTTATCCCGTGGCCAAAGTTGGCGGGCTTGCGGATGTCGTAGGGGCGCTGCCCAAGTATCAGGCCAAACTTGGTTGGGAAGCAGCTGTCGTTATGCCTTGGTATGACCGCCCGTTTGTTCGGGATAACGCTTTTACGGTTGTTCACGAGGGTTCTTTTTATCAAGGATCCAAATTGTTGAACTATGCTGTTTACAAGCAGGCGGAGGATATACTGGGTTTTGAACTCTATTTAATCAAGATTCCAGGCAAACTCGATCGTCAGGAAGTGTATTGCTATGCGGATGAGGGTGAGCAATTTATGGCGTTTCAGCATGCGGTATTAAGCTGGTTTAAGGCAAAAGCTATACGGCCTGATATCGTGCATTGTCATGATCATCATGTCGGCTTAATACCTTTTTTGATGAAATATAGCCATGACTACATTCATCTCGCCGATGTAAAAACTGTGGCTACTGTACATAATGGGCAATACCAAGGTTGGACTCCGTGGAACAAGGCAGTTCTATTACCTGCTTACGATAGCTGGAAATGGGGGCTGTTGGATTGGGATGGTTTAATTAACCCACTTGCCGCGCTGATCAAATGTTGCGATGCGTATACGACAGTATCTGAAGGGTATCTGGAAGAGCTTTATGTAGAAGCAAATGGTTTGCAGCAGCTTTTTTATGATGAGCGGGATAAATCGGTCGGAATTGTCAATGGTATCGACTGGGAGATATGGGATCCTTCGACTGACTATACGCTAATCGCGAATTATGATGCCAAGCAAGCTTTTGCGGGTAAATTGAAAAATAAAGAGGCCTTGGCAACGCAATATAAAATCGATCCAAAGTTGCCATTGCTCGTTTTTATTGGTCGCTTTGCCACTGAAAAGGGTGCTGATTTACTGCCGGATATAATTTTGGAATTAACAGCCAAATATCGAGGTAGATTAGGTATATTTATACTAGGTGCCGGAGATCCTGCGATCCAGTCGCGTGTGAAATTGCTCGTTGATGCTGGCGTAGAAAATTTGGACGTGTTCTTTGGTTATGATGAAAACCTGGCACATTGGCTGTACGCGAGTGCGGACTTTCTTTTAATGCCTTCCCGGGTGGAACCTTGCGGGCTTAACCAGCTCTATGCTATGAAATATGGCACATTGCCGGTTGTGCATCGCGTGGGCGGACTAAGAGATACTGTAATTGATCTTGATAACGACGGTTATGGTGTTGGTTTTGACGGTCTGACAATACCTGTAATTACGGAAGCTATTATTCGTGCTACCACTTTTTACGCAAGCAAAAAGCAGTTTGAAGAGAATCAACGTAAAATGATGCGCTTGGATTTTTCTTGGGATAAATCTGCTGCAAAATATATAAGTCTATATAACCAAATAATGTAATTTGATATGTCACGTCACAATGTAGTAGCTATCGTCTTGGGCGGGGGAAGGGGCTCACGTCTGTATCCATTGACCGATCAGCGGTCTAAACCAGCAGTTCCCATTGCAGGGAAATATCGTTTGGTGGACATTCCCATCTCGAATTGTCTTAATTCGGGTTTCAATAAGATTTTTGTATTGACTCAGTTCAATTCTTCATCGCTCAACTCTCATATTAAAAACACCTATAACTTTAGTATTTTTAGTAAGGGGTTTGTCGATATTTTGGCTGCAGAGCAGACCAATGATGGTGACAAATGGTTTGAAGGGACAGCCGATGCCGTACGTCGCTCGTTCCGCAAGTTGGCGAGCATTGATTATGATTATATATTGATCTTATCCGGCGATCAGTTGTACCAAATGGATTTTGATGCCTTGGTAGACTTCCACGTCGAAAATGAGGGTGATCTGACGATTGCGACCATTCCTGTGAATGGAAAAGACGCGACGGGCTTTGGGATTCTGAAATCGGATGAAAAAAATCACATTACTTCTTTTATCGAAAAACCGAAGACGGAGCAATTGGTGGATTGGAATTCCGAAGTGAGCGATCATTTAAAGCGTGAAGGGAGAGAATACCTGGCGTCCATGGGGATCTATGTTTTTTCTAAGAGCGTGCTCAAGCGTATGCTCGAGGAAAATGAGGGGATGGATTTTGGTAAAGAAATTATTCCGGATGCGATCGAAACCCATAGGGTGCTGAGTTACCAATTTGAGGGCTATTGGACTGATATTGGAACAATAGGGTCTTTCTATGAAGCGAATATTGGTCTGACCGATAATATCCCAGCCTTTAACCTATTTGACAAAAATACGGTTTTCACGCGTCCGCGGATGTTACCACCATCAAAAATCTCCGGAACAACATTAATCAATTCGGTTATTTCCGATGGATGTATTATTCAGGCCGATAAGATCGACCGCTCGGTGGTTGGCGTTCGTTCGCGTATCGGGACAGGATCTGTGGTGCGAGGCACCTATATGATGGGATCCGATTATTATGAGGATCTTGTTGATATGGAGGAGGCCAAGCGGAAAAATGTTCCCGTAGTAGGTGTCGGTGAGCGGTGTTATATCGAAAATGCGATTCTCGATAAGAACTGCCGTATTGGCAATGATGTGCGTATTAACGGCGGCCCGCATCTTTTAAATGCTAACCACGCCACTTATACCATTTGTGATGGGATCGTGGTCGTCAAGAAGAATGCGGTTATTCCAAATGGTACGACGATAGGATTGACGTCCATTTAAATTTTATTGTACAAGGGAGATAATTTAGTTGTATCATTTTATGTTATACTTATACACGTCTCTTAAAAGTAATCACCCGGACACAATTTACCTCTAGTGGAAAATAATGTGACATGGTACTGTCTTTGCTGTTAAGGAACATATAATATCATAAAATAGTATGCGATTTAGACAGATAATCTCCCTTTTTTTTGTGTTGTTCACCCTGGTCAACTGCGATACGTCTTTGATGGTGCAGGGGACTGGCGTATTGCGCGATGCAGCGCGTAAATTTGAGCTTCGAAATGGCAATAGGACGTTGATTTATATTCCGATGCGGCATTTGGGCACACGGGTATACTATGATCATATTCAAAACACCGTCGATTCTCTTCAAAAATCAGGATATGTCGTTTTTTACGAAAGTATAGCCTACCAGGTAGATAGCGCTGCGCAACGTGATCTTTATGACCGCAAGTTCAGAAAGCTGACGGGCAATCGGCTCGGATTGCAGCAATGCATTGAAACACCTGGAGATACTTCAAGAGTACTCCGGGCGCCCATGTACCGTAAGCTGGGGCAGCGAATTATTAGTCAGCCCGATTATTCGTTTTTCCGCGTAGATTATGAGACAGCCGTGAATGCCGATATTCCCAAAAATAAATTGCTTGACGAGTTTGAATACCTGTATGGTACCATCAATCTGGATGCATGTGATTTTAAAACGCCATTGAATGAGCCTTATTCCTGTAAGCCCATGAAGACAGCGTTAAAAAATAAATTTGATAAAGAATTTATCATGAAAAAAAGGGAAGAGAATCTTGCGTCTTTAGTGGCTGATGCTCCGCAGCAAAAGATTTTAATCTTATTTGGAACCTCACATTTTAAAGGCTTTTTGCGTAATTTGCAGGCTCGGGATCCCAAATGGATACAGATCAAATAGTATGTTAGAAAAACTGTTCATTGTACTGCTTATACCGGTAACGATTTATGTCGTGTATTATCTGCTAAATCGTACGGCCAAAAATAGCAAAGCCATCAAACGTGTATTGAGTGACGAAGGTAAGGAAATTCTCGAAAGAGAAGTCGCCTACTACCGCAAATTGTCCACTGCTGACCGAGCGGAATTTGAAGCGCGCTGTTTAAATTTTTTGGATACCGTCAAAGTGGAAGGTGTGGGGGTAGAGATTGAACTGAAAGATTATATGATGATTGCTGCAAGTGCGATTATACCTATATTTTCCTTTAAAAAATGGACTTATCCCAACCTAACGAATATTATGGTTTACCCTTCACAGTTCAATACAGCTTATGAATTTGAAGGGCATGCCGATCGCCATATTATGGGTATGGTCGGGGAAGGCGCCATGAACGGACAGATGATTTTGTCCAAGTCGGCTTTGGAGTATGGATTTAGAAATCCAAATGATGGACAGAATACCGCCATTCACGAATTTGTTCATCTCCTCGATAAAACCGATGGTACAGTGGATGGTATTCCAACACAATTAATGGATAAAGCTTCGGTAATCCCTTTTATGAACTTAATACGAACAGAAATTGAAAATATAAAAGCCAATAAATCGGATATTGATGTGTATGGAATGACAAATCCGGCAGAGTTTTTTGCTGTTGCATCGGAATATTTCTTTGAAAATCCAGAAAAATTTAAACAGCATCATCCGGAGCTTTATGCGGCGCTTTCGGAAATTTTTGAACAAAGCTAATTATTGATAATTGAAATTTTTAGGTGTAAGAAAGGACTGTCCGATGAATTATTCATCGTTTTTAGGAGCTTCGCTAAAGTTTTGTTAACTCTATTTATTAACTATATCTGTTATGCCTAAAACTACACTTTACTCTACGATTACTCTGGTTTGCATCCTCCTCTGTAGTAATCATCAGGGGCTGGCCCAGCAGCGTTTCACTCGAGCGCCAACCTTTACGGAAATGGCCGACCCAACAAAAGATACGTTATCCGATTGGTCAAATGTTGAAGACGGATTACACGCTTCCTTTGTATCTATTGATAAACGTTATCCCAAATCCCTAAATCCCAATTTGACTGCCCAACGCGCAGCAACCGTATACGCCTGGAAAGGCGAGCAGGTGTCAGCTCAGTTTATTCTATGGACTTCAGCTGCTGCACCTCATGTAACTGTTTCTGCAGGTGATTTAAAGTCCACCACTAGTAAATCGATTCCTGGCGATGTGGTACAGACGCGCTTTGTGCGGTATGTCATGACGGACGAATTTGCGAGTGGATGTGGGTACCGTAAACCAGCGGATTTTAAGGCTTCGCTTTCTGCAGATATGTTGGATAACCTCAAAAGTTACGATCTCGAAGCAAAAAAAGTTCGTCCTGTCTGGGTTACTGTCAAAGTGCCCAATGATGTAACGGGGGGAAATTATCATACAACACTCTCGATTCATCAAAATGGTATCGTGAAAGAGCAGCTGCGGCTGACAGTTATCGTTCAAAATCATGTGCTGCCTCCCGCGTCTCAGTGGAGTTACCATCTGGATCAGTGGCAACATCCTTCGGCAGTTGCTCGCGTGAACAAGGTGAAGATGTGGAGCGATGCACATTTTGAGACTTTGAAACCGACGATGATGCAGTTGGCGGCAGCAGGGCAGAAGGTCATTACAGCTACGCTCAACAAAGATCCCTGGAATGTACAAACCTATGATCCCTACGCCGATATGATCATCTGGAAAAAGGGTAAGGATGGATCTTGGTCTTACGACTATTCGGTATTCGACCGTTGGGTCACCTTTATGATGGGTCTGGGGATCAGTAAGGAGATCAACTGTTACTCTTTATTGCCATGGAATAATGAGGTTCATTATTTTGACGAAGGAAAAAACCAATTGGTCAATGTTACAGCAAAGCCAGGAACAGCGGTATTCGAAGCATTATGGTCGTCTTTCTTAAAAGATTTCAGTAAACATCTGCGTGTGAAAGGCTGGTTGAAGATAACCAATATTGCCATGGATGAACGGAGCCGTGAGGAAATGGATGCTGCCGTCGCCTTGTTGGAGAAGGTCACTCCTGAATTTAAAATCGCGTTTGCAGATAACCACAAAAGTTACCAGCGTTATCCCAAAAGTATCGATATCAGCGTTGCTGCTGGCGATCCTTTTGATCAGCAAGATCTCATTGCCAGAAGAAAGAAGGGATATGTAACGACATTCTATGTGTGTTGTTCTGACGAATTTCCAAATCAATTTACATTCTCCGACCCCGCAGAATCTACTTATATGGCTTGGTATGCCCTGGCAGCTGGCTTCGATGGCGCGTTGCGCTGGGCTTTTAATTCATGGGTGCTAGATCCTCTGCGTGATTCCAGGTTTCGCACATGGCCAGCAGGAGATACCTATATTGTCTATCCACAGGGAAGAAGTTCGATCCGCTATGAGCGCATGCTGGAGGGAATACAAGACTACACAAAAGTGAACCTGTTAATCAAAATGTTGGAGGAATCAAATGATCAACTTAATTTAACGAAACTGAATGCGAAAATTGCAAAACTCAATACAGCGAAACGCTATGCGGACTGGAATAAAGACCTCAATGACGCAAAGAATTTTGTGAATGAACTGTCGCAAGAAATCAGACCGAGCGGCAAATAGCCAATATGGGTTATGCCCGAGGAAATTGGCAAACCATTACCCCTATAATATTGTTGTTAACATGTAGCGATTGGGTAAACAGCACAAATCGCTTGATTACATTCTAAAATTATATTATGCGTATGAAAAATGTAGCACATCAGATTGTTGACCTTTTAAAGAATGCGGGAATTAAGCGTATTTATGCCGTAACGGGCGATAGTTTAAATTTTTTCAACGAAGCGGTCCACGCCGATGGAACGATGCAATGGATACATGTAAGACATGAAGAAGCTGGAGCATTTGCCGCAACAGCAGAAGCAGATTTACATGGGATTGCCTGTTGTGCCGGTAGCAGTGGACCGGGGCATGTACATCTGATCAATGGTGTGTATGAAGCCCACAAAACGCGTGTACCGATGCTTGTGATTGCATCAACGTGTGCTACATACGAGTTTGGAACGGATTATTTTCAAGAAACCAATCCAATCAAATTGTTTGATGATTGTTCTTGCTACAATCAAATGATCACCCGGCCTGAGCAGGTGCAGCGCATGGTTCAGAATGCGCTTCAACAAGCCATATCTAAACGTGATGTTGCTGTTATCGGGCTTCCTGGGGACGTCTCTGAAATGGAGGCGGTCGATATGAATACATCGTCGAAAGTATTTTTTACTGAGCCTCAGGTGAGACCTTCGGACATGGAAATCGGTCGTCTTGCACAGTATATCAATCAGGCCGAAAAAGTGACTTTATTTTGCGGTGTAGGTGCAAAAAAAGCACAAAAGCAGATTGTTGAATTATCGCAAAAGATCCAAGCGCCGGTTGGCTATTCTTTTAAAGCAAAGCTGGATATTCAGCGCGATAACCCTAACGAAATTGGTATGACCGGACTGTTAGGTATGGCTTCGGCTTTTCAAAGTATGCATCAATCGGATCTTATTTTACTTCTAGGGACCGACTTTCCTTATAAGGATTTTATACCTACGAATAAAACCATTATTCAGATTGACATTGAAGGTGAAAAGCTAGGACGTCGATCTATAGTAGATTATGGGCTGGTAGGAGATATCGAACATACGTTAAAAGCTGTATTGCCCTTTATAGAGGCGCGAGCCGATACGGAATTTCTAGATAAGCAGTTGGAGTCGTACGCGAAGGTGAAGGAAGATTTAATGACTTACGTAGACGATCGGGGTAGCGAATGTGCTATTCAACCTGAATTTGTTGCCCATGCAATTGATCAGAAGGCCAGTGATGATGCTGTTTTTTTGCTGGATACAGGAATGTGCTGTGTTTGGGGAGCGCGTTATATTAACCAGCGCAAGGACCGTATTATGTTGGGTTCCTTCAATCATGGTTCTATGGCAAATGCCATGCCGATGGCTATTGGAGCAGCATTGACACATCCCGAACGCCAAATTATTGCGTTTTGCGGTGATGGGGGATTGTCTATGTTACTGGGGGATCTCGCAACAATAAAGCAATATAACTTACCTATTAAAATCGTTGTTTTCAACAACCGCTCTCTGGGTATGGTCAAGTTGGAAATGCAGGTGGCAGGTTTGAAAGACCAGGAAACCAATATGGTGAACCCCGACTTTGCTCTGATTGCGCAGGCGATGGGTATCCGCGCATTTACAGTAACGCAGCCCGAAGATGTGGATAGGGTACTTAACGAAGCACTCAACATCACCGATGAGCCAGTTTTGCTGGATATTTATACCAATCCGAATGCGCTTGCCATGCCCCCAAAAATATCATTTAGCCAAATGAAAGGCATGACAGAAAGCATGGCTAAGTTGATGTTATCGGGTAATTTTGAAGAAGTATGGGATACCATTAAGTCGAATTATAAGCATTTAAAGTCGCTTTAGTTATTGCTGAGAAACTGGTCAAGAAACAGACAATGCCCTCGAAAATCAGCTTCGAGGGCATTGTCTGTTAAAGTAGAATTTGGAAGAAATATTATCTTAATATTGACGTTGAACAAACCATAGGCTTTTCAGTAACTCTTCCTTACAGCGTCTGAGTTTTTCAATTTTCGATTCTGGAGAAATTCCAACTTGCTCATTAACAATAATAGCTAAGTCTGTTTCAATCGACAATTTTGTGAGTGAATTACATCCACTATCAAATTTCTTAAAGCTTACATCTTTCATACTAATATTGGTTAAGAATTCCTGAATTTTATCACGTACAATTTACTAATAAAAATTAGCTTTACAATAAGCCTTCGATAATTTTATTGTTACTAAATTGTTTATTTTTAATAGCTTATCGGTAATATTGATAGCCTATTTATTTAATAGATAAACAATGTTTACATTTTTTTGTTTTGTGAATTTTAAAATTCTAAATGTTAGTTATTTAAAACAAAATTTATTTTGAATTGCTTTTTATAGTGTAAATAAAAAATACAATATGAGAATAATCAATTTTGGATTTATACTATTGCTGTGTAGCACTGCTTGCCACCAAGAAAAGAAAAACCAGGAGTCTTCAACGAAGCGGGATACTACTGTATATGATGCTCGACCATTGGAAGGTTCGAACCCTTCTACGGGAAAGAGTACTTATCAATATCTTAAAAATGGCGATACAATTTCATTGGCAGTCGTTATCGACGGGGAGAAGGTACATGGTGATTTAAGCTATGCCTGGAAGGAAAAAGACCGTAACACGGGACATATTGAAGGGGAATTAAAAGGCGATCTATTACTGGCTAATTATACCTTTTCTTCTGAGGGACAGGAATCTGTCCGACAGGTAGCGTTTAAACTCTCCAAGGAGCATGCGCTGGAAGGTTATGGCGCAATGGAGGAAAAAGCTGGAAAAATGTCTTTTGTTGATGTAAACAAGCTAGCATTTGATGAAAAATTCCCGCTAAGAAATGTATCTGGAGATAAATGAGATTAGCTTTGGGATAAAAATTAGTAGGCCGACTAGTAATGCTGTGATGCTGCTTATCATCACAGCAGCTGCGGCTACATCTTTACTCTTTTTTATGGTCGGGTTTTCCTCGTTACAGATAAAGTCTGCTATATTTTCCACCGCGGTGTTTAATAGCTCACAGACGAACACGAAGCCAATGGAAAATAGCACGGCAATCCATTCGTTTACACTGATGTTAAGTATAATGGAGAGAATTAAGGCGATAACAGCCGCTACGCTGTGCACCCTGAAATTGTGTTCATCCTGCCAAGCTGTCTTTATTCCGTTGAAAGCATAGCGAAAACTCTTTAATCTTGCACTAAATGAAAAGTTATCTTTTGCCATTGTTGTCATTTCTATTTGATATAAAGATAATGCTTTATGAGGGGCTAGGATGCACGATTTTTAGTGTTTTTTTACATCAAGCTAATCCTGTTATACTATTCATTTTATCTCGTGTTTTAAATCTAAGTCTACTTTGTCCTCCTTTTCTTTCGAATGCCTCCTAATTTTCATTAAATTGCTGTATGATCTATAATTTTGACAAAACAATTGTTCGTCGTGGTACCGATTCAGTCAAATGGAATCAGCAGAACTATGAAGATTTGATTCCGCTTTGGGTGGCAGATATGGATTTTCCTGCAGCACAACCTATCGTAAATGCACTTTCAGAACGGGTTCAGCATGCCATATATGGTTATGCTTCTGTTCCTTTTGCGTTTTACAGGGCGATTATGAAATGGTCTTTTCAACGGCATAAATTTGCCCTTCTGCAGGAATGGCTGCTCCCTGTGATTGGTGTTGTACCGGCACTTTCGGCTTTAGTTAAAGCATTTACCGCTTCTGGTGACAAGATTCTGGTTCAGGAACCTGTCTATCATTGTTTTTTTTCCGCTATTGAACGTAATGGGGCGGAGGTTGTATCCAATGACTTAAAGTATCATGATGGGCAGTATAGCATCGACTTTGAGGATTTTGAATTGCAGGCAAGCGACCCGAGAGTTAAGGTATTTATCTTATGCAGCCCCCATAATCCCGCAGGACGGGTTTGGACTCGAGCGGAATTAGAACGTTTAGGAGATATCTGCTTGCGGCATCATGTTTTAGTTATTTCAGACGAAATTCATTGTGATTTGGTATTTGATGGCTATACGCATATTCCATTTGGAAGCATCAGCGCTTCCTTTTTGGCAAATTCAATTACGTGCATTGCGCCGAGCAAAACCTTTAACTTGGCAGGCTTACAGGTTGCTACGGTCGTTGCAGCAGATCCTGAGCTCAAGAAGAAGGTCCAGCTGGCTTTTCTTGCGAATGAGATTAGCAGTGTAAGCCCCTTCGCCATAACAGGTTTGATCGCCGCATATGAATCGGGCGGGGAATGGTTGGATCAGGCGTTAGATTATATTCACGCCAATTATTTGTATTTAAAAGATTTTATGACTGAGCATCTTTCGGCTTTGCATGTACTTCCTTTGGAAGGCACCTATCTTGTATGGGTAGATTGTAGTGCTCTGGGCGTTTCAAGTCGAAAATTGGGACAGTTGTTATTGGAAGAAGTGCATGTTCAGGTTAACGTAGGAGCAATGTACGGAAAAGGGAGCGACACCTTTATCCGGCTAAATATTGCCTGTTCAAGGGATGTTTTAACCAGCGGCTTATTGCGGTTAAAAACAGTTTTTTTACCGTTACTGCAAGCTGGAGAATAGTGGATAGTCACCCTGACACGAAAGTAAGCTATTCGCGCGGGTGTTGACGTCATCGTGTCGGTACGAACAAAAAATCCGCTACATTAGACGATGCAGCGGATTTTTTGAGACTTGTTTCAGTGCGTATTAAATACCCATTTCTTTCAGAATGAACTGTGCATTATCAATTTTATCGGCAACCCAAAGGACATAACGTATGTCTACGCCGATGGATCTACTATAGCTTTCGTTCCAAGCGAAATCATTGATTGTTGCGTCATAGGCACGATCAAAATTTACGCCGATCAATTCGCCATTGGCATTCATAATTGGAGATCCTGAATTTCCTCCGGTCGTATCCATATCATATAAAATATTCACAGGGACAGATCCGAGATCTTTTTGCAGGTAAGGTCCAAAATTTTTGTTGAGATAAGCTGTTTTGATTTCTTGTGGATAGTCAAACTCAGGTAAGCCCAGGTTTCCTTTTTGAATGATTCCTTCGATCGTGGTGAACGGTTTCATATAGGTTGCGTCAGCAGGAGAATAACCTTTGATGTGACCATAAGTCAAACGTAAGGTAGAGTTTGCATCCGGAATAAAGTTTTTGGCCTGAAAGATTTCCTTAACAGCGACATAATCGCCCATTAATTTGTTGAGTACTCCTTCGCGTCTTTTCTGCTCAGCCGCGTACTCGACGATATCGTTATGTAGCTTATCCTGGAAATCCAATAATTCGTCGTTAAATTTTAGAAGCGCATCGGCATTGGCCAAGACGGTATTCAGTACATATTGTTGATCGCCAAGTTTGCTATTCTGAATGATTTCAGTCGCAAACTGCTGCGCTTTTTCATTGTTGAATTGCAATTTCTGAATAGAGGCAAGTTGATTTTTGCCCTGAAAGGCAACGGCATCTTCCAACATTTTAGCGAAAATCCGCTTATCGGCCTGTTTATTATAACTTTCGTAAGTTTCGTTGAGAGCCGTTTTTAATTTTTCGATATTGAGATCGAACAATTGTTTGGCCGATTGGGGTGACCTCTCCTTGGCCAAGAAGGCTTTCAACATGTTGATATCGCGAGCGACTTTCAATAGGCTTGTGCTGTTGTAAATGTTGTTGATCCAAAGCTCCTTTAGCGCATCTTGATCACTCAGCTCGTAATAAGCGTCAATTTCAGCAAGGAGGTTTCCATATTTATTTTTTAGTTCGGGCTTACTTAGAATAAATGCCGCCAATGCTTCGTCTTCCTGTTTTTTTGTCGAGAGCAGGTTGATACCTTTTAAACCCTTGAGTTTGCCACGATAGTTCTTTAATACATTGGCATTTCGTTTTATACGAGTGGCCAAGGATAATGCAATATCAGTATTGTCTTTTCCAGCTTCTTCCATTTGTCTATTTTGGAAGTCGTATAGATTGGATACGTAAGGTAAAAGATATTCTTGTTGATATCGGATATATTGTGCTGGGCGGTGCCGGAATGTTTTTCCGGGATAGCCGAGTATAAAAGTAAAATCATTTTCCCGTACGCCATTTGGATTGATCTTAAGGTGTTTTTTGGGCTGGTAAGGAACGTTATCTTTTGAATAAGGAGCAGATTTTCCGTTTTTGTCTACATATGCCCTCAAAAAAGAGTAATCTCCAGTGTGGCGAGGCCATACCCAGTTGTCTGTTTCTCCACCAAATTCGCCGATATTTTGACGGGGAATATAAACTAGACGAACATCCTCGATCGTTTTATAGCGAAACAACACATAACTTTTTCCGATAAACATTTCCGACACTTCGGCTTTAATGGTTGGATCCTCTTTTTCAGCTTGTTTAACCAGTTCCTGTTGTTTACGTTTGATGGTATTGATGCGTTCTACAGGATCGCTGATATTGGCCACAGCATTCAATATTTTGGCTGAAACATCTTCGTAAGAATCGGTGATTCTGATTTTTAATCCTTTAGCTTCAATCTCTTGTTCTTGGTTTTGCGCGACAAAACCATTTTTCAGGTAATTGTTTATTGCTGTACTGGCAAGCTGCACAGCCGAAAAGGCACAGTGGTGATTGGTTATAATCAGTCCACGATTGGAAACAAACGATCCTGTACATCCGCTGACTTGAACAAGGGCATCTACCAGACCGACCTGGCCAGGGTTGTAAATGTCTTTCTCACTGATCTTTAGTCCAGCTTTCTTCAACCCAGCCCTATTTAATTCACTTAATGGAAACATTCCCTCGTCCGGATTCGCCTTGGTATAAGAGCTATTTGCCACGGTTAAGAATAAAGCTAGCGCAATTGTCGTATGATTTATAAACTTCATAGGGTTTTAACTATCAACTGTTGTAAATCTCCAAATTTAAGAAAAGCATTTTGATGAAATCGATTTTTTATGCGAACAAATGTAACAATAGTGGATATATAGGGCTTTTTTGGCAAGGTATTTATTGTATAATGTACGAGCCAAATACTTATGCTGAGTTTAATTATAAAGGATTTGACTATGGTTTACGACAGGATTCGTAGTTTTGTGCTTTAAAGATAGTAAGATGACCTTAATCCAATTGGAATATATTGTAGCTGTTGATACCTACCGAAGTTTTGTTGCAGCTGCCGAAAAATGTTTTGTCACGCAGCCAACATTGAGCATGCAAATTCAAAAACTTGAAGAGTCTTTAGGAGCGAAAATCTTTGATCGCAGTCGACAGCCTGTTATTCCAACAGAAATCGGCGAGAAAATTATTCTTCAGGCTCGACTAGTCTTAACAGAAAGCCGGAAGATCAATGAAATTGTTCAAGATAAAAAAGGAGAAATTGAAGGCACGTTAAAGGTCGGTGTCATTCCAACAATTGCCCCTTATTTACTTCCAAATGTGTTGTCCACATTTATGGAGAAGTATCCGAAACTACAATTGCAGATATGGGAATATACGACAGAACGAATTGTTCATGAATTGAAAGTCGGACTTTTGGATTGTGGTGTGTTGTCAACTCCGTTAAATGACCCTGGGATATTGGAATCGCCTTTGTTTTATGAAAACTTTGTTGCTTATATTTCGACCAATAGTTCCCTATTTTCAAAGAAAATACTTAGTGGTGATGATATTGCTGACGATAAGCTTTGGTTACTTAATGAAGGCCATTGCATGCGCGGTCAAGTACTTAATATTTGTCACCACAAGCACAATCAAGATCTTACAGGAAGATTCGAGTACAATACGGGTAGTGTAGAGACGTTAAAGCGCATGGTGGATGTCAACGACGGAATTACGATATTGCCAGAATTATCGATCTGGGATTATTCTGATGAACAATTGGATCGGATCCGTTATTTCAAATCGCCAGAACCGGTACGGGAAATATCCTTGGTAACGACCCAAAATTACGTCAAAAGACATGCAATCCAGGCCTTAGAAAAAGAAATACTAGCCGTAGTGCCTGATAAATTTAAAACAAAAAAGAAGAAGGAAGTGTTGAGCTTTCAATAAGATAATATGGGAAACCTCAAAGGACGTTTTTTTAGAAAGATAGACCAAATTAACCAATGGCGGATGAAAAAAGTTTCGAACAGAAATTTTATCATTCTATTGGCATTTTTGGTGGGAATTGTTGGCGGTATCATGGCGTCTGTGCTGAAGAGGCTGACTCATTTTATTGCGGCAACTATACAAGATGATATTGATTGGAAGGTAAAGTACTCAGTCTATTTGATTTTTCCATTGATCGGGATCTTGCTTAGTGTATTTTTTGTCCGCAAGTTTTTAAAAGGGAAGAAGATGGAGCACGGTATTACACCGATCATCTATGCCATTAGTCGCAAGGGAAGCCGGTTAGACCCGAGTAATATTTATTCTCAGGTAGTCACCTCTGCCATTACCGTGGGTTTTGGTGGATCTTGTGGTTTGGAGGCTCCAGTTGCTTTGGGTGGGTCTTCTATTGGTTCTAATATAGCCCGCTTTTTTGGTTTACAGTATAAGGAAGTCACCATGTTATTGGCTTGCGGAGCCGCAGCGGGAATTTCAGGGGCGTTCAACAGCCCTTTGGCGGGAATGATTTTTGCGATTGAGATTTTACTGCCTGAATTTTCTATTCCTGTGTTTATTCCTTTATTAATTTCCTCGGCTCTGGCTTCAGTAGTGTCGCGAGTCTTGTACAATGAACCTCTATTTAGTACGTTTAATTCCGATTGGCAGGTTTCGGCGTTACTATTTTATTTGCTGCTGGCGGTACTTATTGGTCTTTATACCATTTATTTTGCGCGTGTTTCCAGAACTGTTGGAAAATGGTTTGCAAACATTAAGAATCCCTATAACAAAGTTTGGGTGAGTGGTATTTCCTTAGGTTTGATGATTTTTATATTTCCCGCATTGTACGGTGAGGGATACATTACCATACAGCAAATTCTCAACGGGCAGTTTAACTCGATTGTTAAAAATAGCTTGTTTTCGAATTATAAGGACATTGGCTTAGTGGTCTTTGGTTATACGATATTGACGTTATTTGGAAAATCCTTTGCTGCATTGTTTACATTGAATGGGGGAGGCAACGGGGGCGTTTTTGGACCAAGTTTGGTAATGGGAGGCCTGTTGGGCTTCGCGTTTTCATACGGGATAAACTTGACTGGAATTGCCGAGTTAAATGTACCAAATTTTGTGGTAGCGGGAATGGCTGGTGCTTTGAGTGGCATTATGCATGCTCCGTTAACCGGTATATTTTTGATTGCAGAGGTGACCGGAGGTTACACATTAATGGTCCCGTTGATGTTGGTATGTTCAATTTCTTATTTGATCAATCGGACCGTATTGAAACACTCCATTTATACAAAAGTATTGGCGGAATCTGGGGATCTGATTTCATATGAGGATAAGGATCGATCGGTACTAAGTATGATGCGAATAAAATATGTATTGGAAACTAATTTTGTCATCCTGCGTCCTGATGAAACACCTAAAAGTAGGCAAACGGACATTATCCATAGTAAGCGTAATATCTTTCCGGTGGTCGATTACGAGGGCAAATTTATTGGGCTTCTTTATAGCGAGTTTCTATTTTCAGCGTTATTGGGCGAAGTAGAGGGGGGAGATACGACCTTTGAAAAATTAGCTCAGAAGCCAAATGATACAGTAGGAATCAATGAAAATATGGAAATTGTGATGGCCAAAATGAATAAGGATGATACCTGGATACTTCCTGTTTTAGGGCCCGAAAACAAATATATGGGCTTCGTTTCCAAATCGAGTGTATTTAATAAGTACCGCGCATTACTGATACGTCAGGGGCATTATTTGGAATAGCTAGAACACGTCATCTTTGGTATAAGCTTTCTCGGGTAGATTTAGACCCGAGAAAGCTTAAAGAATTTCTTACCGACGCAAAGCCATGATCTTGCTGACATATTTCCCGATGATATCAAACTCGAGATTGACTGTGCTACCTACTTCCACATGTTGCAAGTTAGTATGTTCGAGTGTATATGGAATGATTGCGACTGAAAATTGATCGTCTCTTGAATCTACGACTGTCAAGCTGATACCATTTACAGTAATGGATCCCTTTTCTACGGTAATATTTTGTTTGGAGATATCGTATTGAAAGGTAAAAACATAACTACCATTTTCGTCGCGCTTGGCTATGCAACTGGCAATCTGATCAACATGCCCTTGGACGATATGTCCGTCAAATCTTCCACCAGCCAAGGTACAGCGCTCCAGGTTGATCAAGTCTCCCACTTTTAATTGTGCCAAATTTGTCTTTTGCAGCGTTTCGTCAATTGCCGTTACCTGATGAAGATCGTTGTTCAATCCCACCACGGTAAGGCATACCCCATTGTGGCTCACACTTTGGTCTATTTTAAGTTCATTGGAAATAGCGGAACTGACATAAAAATGAAGATTGCTTTTGTCCTGTTCGATATTTTCTATTTTTCCTAGCGTTTCTATAATTCCAGTAAACATGATGCTTTTTTTGATTGATTCAAAGTTACTAAATAATTAAATGAATCATCTATGTTTAGCTCCTACAAAAATGGGCAGTAAAGTTCATGAGAATAACATTAAAAAAATGTGAAAAGATTGTAGTGTACATTTTACACTTACTAATCCTTTTGTGAAGGCTATCCTAAAGCAAATTTATGGGAGTTGAAAAAAAATATAACAAAATTTTTGTTTATATCATTTGAACCATTATCTTTGTAATAGGTTTAGGTTGATTGCCTCTACAAAGAGGTATTTATAAAAGCTTAGCAGGTCGCCCGACCAATGCTAAGCTTTTTTTTAGCACCTATTTTTCATAGTTATTCCACCACATCTTGATTGTAAGTTTTTGCTTTCTTTGTTATGTCGACACTTTGTGCGGATCAGGCATAGCATGTATTCGTGAAGGTTTATTGAATAAAAGTATGGGAATATAACAAATTTACACGCTGGTTAGCTCGTGCTGATTACGTAAATTGATGATGATTACAGCGGTTAAAATAAGCAGTATGCCAAACCACTGAAATCCCGTTACGACTTCCTGCAAAACAAACATGGCAGAGAGTGTTGAAATAGGAATCTCTAGGCTTGAAATTATATTACCCATTGCTATTCCAGTTTGAGGTATGCCTTTGGTAAATAATAAAGGCGGAAGGATGGTGCCAAAGATCGCAATAAGCAGTCCCCAGGGTAATGCTTCAATTTGCATATACCGGACGATATCAATATTCCAAAATACCACGATGAGTAATAGTCCGCCGAGAACTAGGAATTGGCTGCGCACTAGACTTGGTAATTGCTTCTCTATAGAACTTGACGCATAAATCGCTAGTGCATAACTTATCCCGGCTCCGAAACCTAATAGTATTCCTTTGTAGTTAAGGGCAATATCATTTTGCAATATATTTGTAGCAAAGGCTGTTCCGAGTAGGACAATAATAACACCTATTATTTTTCCACGTGATGGGAATTTTTTTAGAAGCAATGCTTCTGCAACTAAACTAATCCAAATAGACTGCATCAGTAGAATAATCCCAATGGATACTGGAACGTATTGAATGGATAGATAATAAAGTGTTGTTGTCAGCCCTAGAGAAATGCCCCAGATCATCAATTTAATTTTCGATGAGAATTTGATGACGCTATATTCTTCTATGTTGCGTTTTGATAAAAGATTCAATGCCAACAAAACGAGAAATCCGAACATAAATTGCAAAAAGGTCAACAAGCTGGTATGTATACCTAAATGATTGGCATATTTTACAATTGTTGCAAGAAGTCCGTAACTGCAAGCACCAGCAGCGACATAGAGTGTTGATTTATAGTCCTTCATTTTGAAAATAGTTTTGAAATAAAGCCAATTGCTGTGATAATGATTTGCTCCAGTAGGCTGTATCATGTCCTCCTTTTGATTCCATATATAAGTGCTCGATATTTTTGCTGGTCAGATGCTTATGAAATGTTCTGTTCATTTCCAGCATTTGTTGGTCTTCGGTTCCACAATCGATAATATAGTGCTGCTCATTTTGCATCATCCTATCTTCATTGCTGTAAATCGGTTCGCTGTCGTTTAGAGCTTTTAAATCTCCCAGTACTTGGTCTACCTGATAGCCTTGATATCCTTTTCCGAAGCGATCGAAATCTATGGCACCGCAGGAGCTTCCGACAATTGAAAAGGTGTGCGGATAAGCTATACCGATGTGTAGCGCTCCATAACCACCCATGCTCCAGCCGAGTATCCCTCGAGCACTTCTATACGGTAAGGTGGGGTAGTGCTGGTCGATGTAGTTGACGAGTTCGGCACCGATAAAAGAGCTGTATTGTGAATGAGGATTTATGGGGCTATCCACGTACCAGGAATTGAAATTTCCATTGGGCAGAACATAAATAGTTTGAAATGTTTTTGCTTTTTGAAGTAAGTCGGGAATATCGTCCTGCAAAGTGCGGTCTGGATTGCCACTATAACCATGAAGAATATAGACCGTTTTATATTGAACTCCATGTTGGATGTCGGGTGTAACGATAATGGTCTCGATATTTTTGTCCATCTTTTCACTATGGACTTTTGTTCTGATTACCTGTTGAGCTGTTAGCGGTAGGATAAGAGCAGAGAGTAGGAGTGTGCATATTATTTTCATGTCCTAATAATTTATCTTTATAGGACAAAATTCTAAAGTTTAAATGTAGAGAACATGTACAAATGTTGATGGAATTATGATTTTAATTCTTTACGGATTCGGCTCAGCTGTGTTGGCGTTACTCCTAGATAAGACGCTATATGGTGTTGTTTCAGTCTTTTAAAAAGCGATTGATTTTTATGAAGCTCTATATATCGCTCTTTGGCAGATTTCCATTTGAGTTCAATTTCAAGTGGTTCTTTTTTTACGACCCAATTCTTTTCGAGATAAGCAATCTGAAAAAGTGCTAGATCATGGTGGGTTGCCATAAGTTCGCGAAACACTTTAGCGGAATACTGGATCAATTGGACATCTTCGAGTGCAACGATACTGAATTTACTTGGTTTTTCTTCGATGATTGCAGCAGTAGAAGCACAAAAGCTGTTTTCCTCGAAAAATAATTTGTAGACGATATTGCCATCAGCATCCGGTCTATAATAGCCTAATAGTCCCTTGCAGACGAAGTAATAGTATTTCGCATATTCTCCAGCGCGTAGGATGAGTTCGTTTTTTTTGAACTGTTTTACATGACAGATCGTTTTCAAAACTTCCGTTGTGTCCAGGCTAAGCGCCGCATAGCTATTCATTTCGAAGAGGAGTTTTTCTATCATCAGGAGCGGCTGTTAGTTTTTAATGCCTGTTAAGCCGATGGACAAAGTTAATGAAATGATCGCATGAATAACACTTTTTAGTGGATTGTATATTTCTTTATCTAAGTCGTTACGGCAGCCGATAAAAAGAGGATATTCCCTTCAAGAGCATCTGTTCATTGGTGAAATCTGTACAAGGTTTTTTTCTGCTGAGGCGAAAAACCAATTTAATACCTTCTTCAATCAAACCCTTATTTTTTTCGCGAAACTCTAGCAAATCAGTGTCCACTGATTCATCTTGGGGCAAGATTAGGCAGGTTCAAAATGGTCAAAATAAATTATGCAAAATTTTTCATCGGTTATCATATTTAGCGCGCATAACAAGATTATTAAATTCGCCTTTTAAAAAAAATCCATGGAAATAGGGGTTTTCATAAGACTCATCTAAACATTGACCGATTGGAATTTGGTATTGTAAAAGAATTGTTAGATTTGAGGACCGAATTGCACGTTAGATCCACGGAGTTCGAAAAAAATTAAGTGAGAAAGATTGGTAATATGACTCATGTTTTAACAAATTATCTGTTATCCATAACAGAACTGTCTGTGGAAGAAATTAGCTTTTCTGTACAGTTTTTCAAGCCGACTTACTTAAGAAAAGGTGATTTTTTTATCCGTGAGGATGAACCCTGCCGTTATATTGGATTTATCGCTAGCGGTGCTGTAAAAGCATACGCTTTAGATCGCGAAGGATCAGAAAATATAACCTGTTTTAAATTTGAAAATGAGTTTGTCACTTCTTTTTCGGAGTTTGTTGCGCAAAAAGAATCTAGAAGGAGTATTAGGGCAATCGAAGACAGTGTAATCTTTAGCATAAACTACGCCGATTACCAATATCTGCTACGCCAAGTGAATAGTTGGCATGGAGTTGTAAAATCTGTGATGGAGCGGGAGTATAGCCAAAAGGAAAGTTATCTGTTAAATTATAACAATAGGTCAGCTTTAGAAAAGTATCGCTATGTGCTATTGAATGAGCCGATGCTGATCCAGCGGACTGCAACGCAGGATCTGGCATCGTATTTAGGTATTACACAGCGATCGCTTACCCGGGCGAAACATCAAATATTACGATTGGGTATCTTATAGGACAAATGTCCTTTAATTCTTCTGATATGCGGTGTAGGTTTGCACAAAAAACTATGTTACGTCAAATTGCTCGCGAAGTATTCCAGCTGTCACTGCTACCACGAAACAGTGTCAATTGCTATGTTATCGAAGGTGTATTGGTCGACTCCGGAATACGGAACTCCTATAGCACTATCCAGAAAGCACTTCAGGAAATCCCCATTTACCAGCATGTACTCACTCATGCTCATCCGGACCACCAAGGCTGTTCGGATCAGGTGTGCGCTGAGTTTGCGATACCCTTATTATGTCATCCCGATGAAGTTTTTAGGACCGAAACGGGCTTGGTCACTAAAGACTATCCCAATCGGCATCATTGGATAGCAAAGCTACAGCAGAAGTATTGGGCAGGTCAGGGGCATGCCGTGAGCCGTACAGTTGTTGAAAATGATACGATTGGAAACTTTAGGATAATAGAGACACCGGGACATTCTACTGGGCATATTTCTTTGTTCCGCGAACATGATGGTGTACTGATCATCGGTGATGCAGCAACAAATATGAGTTTGCTTACGACAAAGTCTGGTTTGCACCTGCCGCCAAATTTATTCACTTCGGATCAACAGCTCAACATTAGATCACTCGAGAAGTTAGCAAAACTGGCCCCATCCATTATCTGTTTTGGACATGGCCCCGTTATGAGAAATACAGATCGGAAGTTTGAGCGGTTCGTCACTGAATGCAGCAGTAAGTTTTAGTTTATTAGGAAAAATCAATTACGAATACCGACGAGCTTAAACAAAGAAAAGCTAATCGTAAGATTAGCTTTTCTTTTGTGATCCCGCTGGGATTCGAACCCAGGACCCATACATTAAAAGTGTATTGCTCTACCAGCTGAGCTACGGAATCTTACTTCTTATTTATGAACTACCGTTCCTTGTTTGAAGTGATGCAAAGATAGGGTTAATCCCTATTTCTCGCAAGTATTTATGTGATAAAAATGCGGTCTAGCTCTTTACGGCTTCATTTTTAGTGATTTATTTTTTGTTTTAGGAGAGGAATTCCCGGTCTTCTTCCGATAATTGGGGCTTTCGTTCGCTGCTCTCTTCGTCAGATTCGTCTATATTGTCCTGTTCATACACCTCTTGTTTCTTCTTTCCGATTTTTAGAACGAATACAAATGCGATTCCGGCAATAAAAAAGGCTAATAGCAGCTTCCATAGTGCGACCTGTGTTTCTCCGAGAAAATTGAGCGGCACCGATTGTGGGTTTTTGACACAGACCACTGTGACGCTCACCGTTATGAAAATTAAAAAGATATTACGCATGTTTCTATAGACTATGTATCATTATTATAACAGCGAATATAGGGAATATCTGTTTTTAATTGATGTCGATCTTTGCACGATTTAAGCGTAGTGAACTTAAGATAACCGAAACTGAACTGAAACTCATGGCAGCGGCAGCAATCATCGGTGACAGTAGAATTACGAACGATGGATACAGCAGACCTGACACCACTGGAATACCGTGCGCGTTATAGAGAAAGGCAAAACCTAAATTTTCCTTATATTATGCAATATTTGTGACTTAGAAGCTTTGCCTTGGCCTTTTAATTCGCCACGCTAGGGAAGATATCCAACCCTGTTGAAAAAAAGACCAGCAGGTATAAACGAAAACTGGTAAACATAACATGAGCTGTACTCATCCGGACCAACTTTGAAGCATAATTTTTCCTACTGGATTGCCGGAAAGCATTTCGCCCATGGAAAGCATAAATATAGGAATAGTAAATAGTATGGAAATCCATAATTTCATACGTAGATCACGATATGTTTGATCTTCTGCCTCATCACTACCATTCGCCATAGTTACTAAGTCAATTTCGCATATGGGACAATTTCCTGGATGCTCCTGTACAATTTCGGGATGCATGGGACAGGTATATTGATGGTTCGTCTGCTCGATCGTTGTGCTATATTTTTCGCAGGACATACCGGAAAGTTTATAGTGGTGTTGCATAGCGTTATCTTTGTCGAATAAAGTTAACGGTTATTTTAGCTGGGAATTTACATTATTATCAGGATCTATTGTAAAATTTTTGCAGGTTAATAGGTATTTTTCGGTAGGCTTCCATCTTGTCAGCAGAACTATTTATCGCCTTAAGGTGGTAGATTGCGATGTCAAAAGAATTTTACTGAATTCACGCTATACTACGCATAATAGGAGGGCTTTCGTGTTGTCGTTGAGATAATCAGTATATGAGATTAAGATAGGAGCATTGCATGTGGATGTTTGATCAAGGTGCTGATGGTTGCTTCATTTTTCAGGATTTCTTCATGAAAAGGAGCAGGAATCATCAGTTTAAATGTTTTTCGAGCAGTTTTTATCATAAAAAGGGCACCGTGTACGATCTGTTTATCGTCAATGATCATAGTATGTTGCTTTGCCACCTGACTGCCTAATTTTTCCTTTTCTATAACTTGTAAAAGTTGCTGCATTGTTTTAAAATATTTAGCCAAAATTACTAAATACTTAGCATTTTTTGCTTTTTTTTCTGGACGTCGTTATTTTAAATTTGGTCCTTGCTTTCTGTTTTTATTGTTTTTTTTATAGCTAATAAACGTTTTAGCAAAAAAAAGTTTGCAAAATTAAGTGCAAACGATTGCGTATTTATGTTGCTAAAATGCTCGCTATTAAAGCGATGTGTTGGCTAAAACTTGCTTAACTTTTTTAGCTTTGTGCAACAAATATCCAATAAAACAATATTATGAGTGGTATAACTACATTAGGTCAATTTATTATTGAAAAACAGGCTGATTTTCCATATGCCAAAGGTGAGCTCTCCCGTCTCTTACGCGATATTGGGATCGCAGCAAAGATTGTAAATAGAGAGGTTAATAAGGCCGGATTAGTTGATATTTTAGGTGACGCCGGACAAGTTAATGTACAAGGAGAAGGACAAAAGAAGCTGGATGTTTATGCGGATGAACAATTTATTAATGCATTGCAAAGTGGGGGAGAGTGTTGTGTGGTTGCGTCTGAGGAACATGAAAATCCAGTGTATATCCAATCTGGGATTTCCAAAAATGCGAAATATATTGTATGTATTGACCCATTGGATGGTTCAAGCAATATTGATGTAAATGTGTCTGTCGGGACAATCTTCTCTATCTACAGGAGGATATCTGACACGGGCGTTTCCTGCAATAGCAATGACATTTTACAGCACGGGACAAAGCAGGTAGCGGCTGGTTATGTGATCTATGGTAGTTCGACGATGTTAGTATACACGACAGGAAAGGGTGTAAATGGCTTCACATTGGATCCTTCGATCGGTGAGTTTTGTTTATCTCATCCAGATATGAAAATTCCTGCTTCAGGTCAGATCTACTCGATTAACGAGGGTAATTATTCTAAATTTCCGAACGGGGTAAAGCAGTATATTAAATATTGCCAAACGGAAGATCGTGCAACGCAGCGGCCATATGCTTCGCGGTATATTGGCTCAATGGTGGCGGATATTCACCGCAATCTCCTTAAGGGAGGAATCTTTCTTTATCCAACAACCTCTGCACATCCTAATGGCAAATTGAGATTGATGTATGAATGCAACCCCATTGCATTCATTATTGAGCAGGCAGGGGGCAAAGCTTCTAATGGCGCTCAGCGTATACTGGATATTGAACCTACAACTTTGCATCAACGATCAGCTGCTTTTTTGGGTAATACCGATATGGTCGAACTACTGGAAGATTTCTTAAAAAAATACATTGATTGAATCTGTAGTAATTCAATGACAGGTAAGATTCTTTAGACCATAAGAATTATTTATCTTTACACTCAGAAAATGGCTTCATTATTGCTGAGCCATTTCTTTTCATGATTTGTCGTATGTTACGTTTTTCAGTGTTTGTTTCGTTTGTTTCAGTAGTGTTTTTTTCTTGTAAAGAGAATCCTCCTACATATGGCGATGTTTTGGCGAAGGGGTTTGAAAATAAATCCTATAAAGATTTTGATACAATTGCGTATGTAAAAATCTTCCATGAAGTGTACAGTAAGGAAAAATCGAAGTTGGTTAATCCAAGCTGGATGAAGGAATTAGCTGATTCTACGGACGGCATGACTTTAATTTCGGAACATCTCTTTGATGGTAGCATTGATACATTGCTGGCGTATTTTGAACGAAGTGAGGAACATGGCATTCGTACTAGTTATTTCCATACTTCAGCCATTAAAGAAACCTTGTTTTCTCTGCGGAAGCTGAAAACTAAAGAGGTTGCGGAGGTCTACCCTTTATTAGCTAAGCTTGATTTATTGAGCACAGATGGACTGGTAGCTTATGTAAGTAGCTTAAAGTATGGTGTTGTCAACCCCAAGCGGCTCTATGGACGATATTTTGTTCCTCAAAAGCGCATGAACTATAGCAAAGTTGTGCACTTGCTGGACAGTGTGAAAATTGGAACTGTATTGACTGATATCCAACCTAAAAACCAATACTACGTTAAGTTTCAGAATCTGTTGCAAAGTGGAAATTTATCTGGTACGCAACGGAGCCAAGTGCTAATGATATTGGAAAAATTACGTTGGATGGGACAGGATTTTCCAGAAAGATATGTCTTTGTTAATATCCCTGAACAGCGTCTGCATATTATGGAAGATGGAAAGACAATCCAATTAATGAATGTATGCGTAGGTGAAACAGAAAATCCCGCCTATTCACGAAAAGGCGAGAACCATGAAACTCCTGTTATGCAGGGCATGTTGGATGCCATGCAAGTTAATCCGGTGTGGAATATTCCAAATAGTATTGTTAAAAAGGAGATATTAGCAAGCGTCCGAAATAATCCAAACTACCTGGCGTCGCGCAACATGGTTGCTTATTACAAAGGTAAACAAGTGGATCCTGCCACTGTCAACTGGAATTCCGATTCTGTCGAGAACTTTCGTTTTAAACAGAATCCAGGTTCGGATAATTCCTTGGGGAATGTGAAATTTTTATTTGAGAATCCATATTCCATTTACCTACACGACACGCCGGCAAAGCAAATGTTCGGGCAAAGTAATCGAGCCGTCAGCCACGGCTGTGTTCGTGTGGAAAAACCCGTGGATTTGGCATCTTACCTCGTCAATAATGAGAAACAGGCCGAAAAAATTGCGAAGGAAATTACCACAGATTCGATTTCGAAGTCTCGTTGGGTCACTCTTAAACGCCAGATGCCAGTTTACATCACCTATTATACGACTTGGTTGGATGATGGAGGGAACATTGTTACATATCCTGATATCTATGGTTATGATCCGCGCTTGAAAGAGGCGTTAAAGAGATATTGGGCTAACTAATAGCAATGGCTTAACACCTCGAGTTAAGCCTTTGCTATTAGTTAGTATTGGGAGTTATAGGCAAGTGCTATCCGAACAAAAGGATAATCTTTGTTCACATTGTTATGGTCTTGATAGTGACCTTCCAATCTGAAGTAGCCGGAGTAAAGGTTTACACCGAAGTTTTTCCAGATACGCATGGAAGCGCTCGTGGATGCGGTATGTAGAAAATGGTGCGACTTATTGCCACTGATGGTTACAAAATAACCACCACGATAGTCTACACCAAATTTAAAGCAATTTAATGTGCTCAATGTGGCTGAAGCGCGAACATCTGCTCCGGGACCATAATCATATGTACGGCTTTCACCAAAATGGAGATAGGGATCTGGTACAGCGGCTAATACCACAGGGCCACCGCCAAGAATGGTTGTTAGCTTGCTACGGCTGCCGATATTGAAGTTGGAAAAGACATTATAATTGATACTCTGTGATCCATAGTAAAAAGCTTCGTTGCGTAGGAAGTCGAAATGTGCAGACACTATGCCACGGTGGCGGCCTGTTAAATTAGATAGAATACGACTACCATATAGCGAGGCATATACATTGACAGCATTAACGATAGAACTATCATCTGATCCAAGTTCTAAGTTGAGGAAGAAGTCATCAAAAGGTTTCTTTTTATCTAAATCATCGTTTGTATAAATCAATTTGATACGTGCGTAGATATCATTTTTCCCTTTATTTAATACATCGTGTTCCTTGGCGTCAAAGCGCCTTAGCCCCAATTCAACTTCGGTGTGAACCAAGGAACTGTCGATAACGGCACCTTTGACCTTATTGCCCCAGCGCCCATCCAGAAGCCGATTAAGCCCATTTATTGGATTGATCAGCATCGCCAGTAGCTCTTTTTTATTGCGCTGTCCTTTGGTCAAACTTGGGCGGGAAAGAATATGATGCGATAGTCTATGGGTCATTTCACCTAAAATTGTTCCACCAAAGCTTGTATTGATGATATCATTGATGGAAGGTGGCTCGGTTTCACCTGCAGTCTCCCAGATATAGCTACCGGCAACGGTGGCAGCTGTTGATTGCAGGAAACTATAATTGTTGGATCGAAACGAATTGAAATAAAACTGCCCATGATAGGGGTGTGCCATTTGGTTTGTTGCGAAAAGATTATCATCCCACGTCCACGCTGAGAGTTTTAAATGGCTGAAAAAATTTTTAAAAGAAATATGCGAAACGGGATCTTTACGGATGAAGTAATTTACGGAGGCTGGAATGGCCTGGATGGAAAACCATTCAATTCCAGCTCTTAAAAAGTTTTTTTTCTGATAATCGAATATACTGTCAGTTTGTTGTGTGTTGAAGATGGGATGGTGTTCCCACAATTGCGGATTGTTATCGTGGAGCACGTTATATTTATCGAAAAGTTTAAATAGAGACAGACGTTCCGAAGGTATTAGCGAGTCGCTATCGGCTAGAATTGCTGCTCTGCTGCTCCCGAGCTGAACAAGCATGAGATAGAAAAATATAATAAGACTATAATGAAAGCTAATCGCGCGTAGTTTGAAAGAGATAAACATACTGTTTTGCAATAAAATTTGTAAAGAATAACAAATATAGCATAAAAGTGTTTGTGCGATTAGTACCTTTGATGCGTTTTATCGTGGTTCAAGTAATTTAGAAATGAACAATACCTTCGACATAGTTAATATAAAATCGATCAATCTTAAGAATGAGCTGTTCGCCGGACTAACAGTTGCAATGACGATGATTCCGGAGTCGCTCTCTTTTGCTATTTTAGCGGGACTGCCACCTTTAACGGGACTTTATGCCGCATTCTTGATGGGGTTGGTTACTTCCATTCTGGGCGGTAGGCCTGGAATGGTATCCGGGGGTGCGGGAGCCACTGTGGTTGTCTTGATGGCGCTTGCAGCAAGCCATGGAATAGATTATCTCTTTGCTGCAGTTGTATTGGCTGGCATTTTTCAATTTTTGGTAGGGCTATTTAGGTGGGGAAAATTTGTGCGCTTAATTCCCCAGCCTGTGATGTATGGCTTTTTGAATGGTTTGGCCATAATCATATTTATGGCTCAAGTGGTGCAATTTAAAGTAAGCTCTGGAAGCGACGCGGTATGGATGTCGGGAACAACGTTGTACATCATGGGCGGACTGACTTTGTTGACGATGCTGATTGTAATTGGATTTCCGCGTATCACAAAGGCCATCCCCGCCTCGTTGGTTGCCATTCTGATGGTATTTGGTGTAGTGTCTCTTTTAGGTATTCCAACAAAGAAAGTCGTTGACATAGCATCCGTCAGTGGAACTTTACCGCGTTTACATGTGCCCATGGTTCCTTGGAATTGGGAAACCTTGCAGCTGATTTTTCCGTATTCATTGGTAATGGCAGGAGTCGGACTGGTGGAATCGCTGTTGACACTGAACATGGTCGATGAAATTACAGCGACAAAAGGAAATGCGAACCGTGAATCTATGGCACAGGGGATAGCGAATGCAATCAATGGATTTTTTGGCGGAATGGGGGGATGTGCCATGGTCGCGCAAACATTGGTCAATTTAAATGCTGGTGCACGTACACGGCTTTCTTCTTTTATAGGAGCAATGACCATCTTACTGATTATTTTAATAGGAGCGCCTTTTATTGAGCAGATACCAATGGCAGCGCTGGTCGGTGTGATGATGATGGTAGCGATTGGAACCTTCCAATGGGTGAGTTTACGTATTGTCAATAAATTTCCCAAATCAGATATTTTCGTGGGGATACTTGTCGCAGCGATTACAGTGATCTTGCATAATTTGGCACTTGCGGTGCTCATCGGTGTAGTCATATCTGCACTTGTATTTGCTTGGGATAATGCAAAGCGTATTCGGGCAAGAAAATATATGGATTCGGAAGGTATTATGCATTATGAAATATATGGGCCACTTTTTTTCGGTTCTACAGCTAATTTTTTGGATAAATTTGACGTTTTAAACGATCCCGAACGTGTTATATTAGATTTTAAGGAAAGCAGGGTAGTGGATATGTCTGCTGTGGATGCACTTAACAAAGTTACCGAGCGCTACGCCGCACAAGGGAAAAGAATAGAACTTTGGCACCTCAGTGAGGACTGCCGTTCTCTATTGAAAAATGCTACTGGTGTTGTGGTGGTTAATATCATGGAAGATCCAACCTATCACGTCATGCCGAGGACTTAGACTGCTGCTTTTTTTTGTAATTCAATAAATAATTCGTTTCCCTGTCGCTGTGGAATGCTATTGGAAGAATCTATTAGCTGCAAAATGTCAAATTCGGATTGGAATAGCTGCTGATATTCCTCTTGATTCCCTCCGAAAGGAGGCCCTTGCTGAGCGAATTCCCTTTTAAACAGCAATCCTATAAGGATACCGTGAGGCTTCAACAGGGTAAGCATTTGCCGTACATAGCTTGTACGTAATGATGGGTGGAGAGCACAAAAAAAGGTCTGTTCAATAATGTAGTCGTATTGGCCCTGATGCTGAAAGAAATCTTGACATATTACCTGAACATCGGGGCTGACTGCGAATTCTTCGCTGACTTTTTCAACCAAGCTTGGTGCAATATCCAATAATGTTATTTGACTGAATCCTTTATCCAGAAGAGCTTTAGCCTCATGCGCATTCCCACAACCAGGAATTAAAATACGCGCATTTTTGGCAATGGATTCTTCAGTGTAGCTAACGATTGCAGGAGAGGCATATCCAATATCCCATCCCGTTTCTTTGTTCTTGTAACGATCGTCCCAATAGTTTCCATCTAACAATGAAGAATTCATATCTTTTTCCTTATAAATGAGCAAGTTAAATAAACATTATGTCAGTATCGAAATAAATCGTTCGATAACCGCGGGTATTTGCGGATGCTGCTCTATTTACTTGCTAAATTAATATTATCTTTGCGTACCGTAAAATAGATAAAGGATAAATGATCGACTTCAAGAGATACATTGTTTTTTATTTCATACTGGTCTTACTTTTTGTATTTCCGGTTCTCTCATTCGGTCAAATCAACTCGGAACAATCTTCGGATTCGAGTGAAAGGTCGCATTTTTTTAACAAAATTAAGTATAGCGAATTGATAATTCCTGCGGGATTAATCTCGTATGGTATTGTTTCCAAAGGAAGTCCTTTTTTTAAAGGAATAGATGAGGATATCAGAAATGGGGTATCGAGAGGTAACAATCCACAGATTAAATTAGACGACTTCAGTCGTTTCGCTGGAACTGCGGGAGTTTTTGCTTTGGATGCTGTCGGGATACCTGCCAAGCATAACCTGAAACAACGCCTATTTACGGCCGCTGTCTCTAATATGATCATGACGGCTACCACGAGGATTATGAAATCTACCATATCTGTTTGGCGACCAGATGGGTCGGCAAATAATTCTTTTCCTTCAGGACATGCGGCAACCGCTTTTGTTGGTGCCGAATTGTTGTGGCAGGAATACAGAGAAGAGTCAATTTGGTACGGTATCGCAGGCTATGCTGCTGCGGCTGGAACGGGGTATCTTCGTATGTACAACGATAAGCACTGGTTCTCAGATATAGCTATGGGAGCGGGTGTAGGGATATTAAGTGCCAAAATCGCCTACTGGCTGTTACCTCTTGTGGACAATAGATTACAAAATCCAAAAAAAAGCTATGTGATATTACCAATCTATACTGGAGGACAATTTTGTCTAAATGCCAGCTTACAATTTTAAACTCCTGTTTTTTTTCATTCGGTCCTTCAGTGGCCCCATGTCCAAGTCAACTTTTGCCCTAACAATGTTTTTAAAGTGATCTGCTTGGATAACCAGTTTTCAATTTTTTACACTTTCCCTTTCCTATCTCTCACATGTAACGTTTATATGCATGTTGATTTAAAATAATCCTTTTTATTTCGTTAATAGGATATTGTTATCTAAATTTAATACATAATCTAATAAACTTTTACTGTTTTTTACAAAAAGAAAAACGTGACAAGTAAATAAACCGAATTTGAACCTATGGGTTCTTTATTATTTTAAACCAATTTATAATTATGATGAGAAATTTTTTTTTCATGGAAAAGCGAGACCCATTAGTCTTTTGGGCCTTTGCCTGCTGTTTAACCAGCCTGGTTCTTATGGGCAAAATCTAGAATGGACCAGCGTTATTTTAGTTCAGGATCTGGTCACAGGGGTAGTTAAAGATGAGAAAGGGCAGGTATTAGCTGGCGCTACCGTGACTGTCAAAGGAACATCCGTTCAAGCATCTTCCAATCGGCAAGGTGTTTTTGCCATTCGCGCGAATCGCGGTGATGTCTTAATTTTGAATTACCAGGGATTTGTGAAGCAAGAGGTAGCCGTCTCCAGCGGCAGCATTCAAGTGACCATGGTATCGAGTGACCACGCTCTTGAAGAGGTTGTGATCATCGGTTATGGTAAGCAGCGGAAAGGGAATATTACCGGTTCGGTCGCTACCGTAAATGCGGAACAGTTAAAAAATATCCCCAGTTCAAATCTTTCCAATTCGCTTCCCGGTAGGGCCGCAGGAGTCAATGTAACGAATACTTCGGGGATGGCAGGAGCGTCGTCGAGCTTACGCATTCGCGGGAGTTTTGCCGAGCCGCTTTATGTAATTGATGGGATAGTTCGGGATAAGGCTGCTTTTGATGTGCTAGAAGCGAACGAAGTTGAACAGATGACTTTTTTAAAAGATGCAGCAACTGCAGCAGTATATGGTACACGGGCAGGTAATGGCGTTGTTGTCGTAACGACTAAAAAAGGTACAGCACAAGCACCAGTTTTTAATGTACAAAGTAATTATACCTTTAATACACCAACCCAAGAGTTGCTTGCTAATTTAACCACTGCAGTGGATGAATTGACCTATCAAAACAGAGTTGCCGAGTTCCGTGGTCTATCTATTCCAAATGGGCAAAAAGAGTTTGATTATTTTAAGGATAAAAATTACAATGTAAATGAGGTGATTTGGCGCAATCCTTTTACGCATAGGCAATCCATCTCTGTCAATGGTGGCGGCGACAAGATAACGTATTATAGTTTGTTAAGCTATCGTAAAGAAAATGGATCATATAAATCGCTTGACCATGAGAAATTTAATCTGCGAAGCAATATCTCTGCACAGATTACAGAGGATTTTAGCATGGATTTTAATATTTCAGCTAATCAAACCAATTCGAAACGCTTTTTTTGGCCATTTAGCACGTCTTCCAATGACGATGATTTTGATGTATCGGATTTCTATCGCGTTACCTTCAACTGGCCAAAGATGTATCCTTTTTATCTGAATGCAGATGGTACCCCTAGCAACACACCAACCGCTTATCCTGTACAGACCCCCATGGGAAGTTGGCAGGCTTGGAACGTTATCGATCAAGTTATCGGGGATCGATATATTGACCGTAAAGTTCGACAGGTCAATCCAATCATGACCTTAAACTTGAAGCTTGATAAGTTGGTACAAGGACTATCGACAAAAGTTGTAGGTAGTTATATTGCTGAAGATTATATGCGCAAGCGCTATATGAGTTTTCAAAAGAACTATACTTTTACATCCCTGAATCCGAATGACAACCGTTTTATACCAGCACCACCTTCGGAAGCCAACATTAATATTTTTACTTTTAGTCAGAGCCAGCCATTTATGGACTACAGCCCACAGCGCTTGTGGCAATATCAGGTGAACTGGTTTTTAAATTACAGTCGCAAGTTTGGTAAACATGCGGTTGATGGGACATTGGTTTATGAACAGTCTAAAAAAGGAGGAACTTATGTCACTTCACGGGCCGAAAACCCGATCACAGCGCTAGATCAGATGTTTATTTATCCTACTGATCGTAATTTTAGGTCGACATCTGCTAATGAAACAATTGATTCACGACGGGGTATCATTGGTCGCGCTAATTACAATTATGCAGATAAGTATATTGCTGAATTTTCTTTCCGCTATGATGGGTCACCATTGTTTCCGACGGATAAGCGGTGGGGTTTTTTTCCATCGGTTTCAGCGGCTTGGCGTGTGTCGGACGAGAATTTTTTTACGGATATAAAAAACACGATATCAGATTTGAAGTTCAGGGCATCGTATGGTACAACGGGTAATGATTTGGATGTGAATGCCGATAGGATCGGTCAATTTGGCTATTTAGAAAAGTATACGACCTCGGGTGGATATATGTTCGGTGACCGCTATTATAACGGTATAGCGTATGGAGCAACGCCAACGCAGAATCTAACCTGGACGACTTCAAAGAGCGTCAATATGGGCTTAGATTTTGGATTTGTCAATAATAAACTGACAGGTAGCCTAGATCTGTTTTCCCGTAAGGAAACCAATATTCTTGGCCGAAGATCACTGAAAGTCCCGGACAATTATGGACGTTTGCTTGCTCCAGAGAATTATGCGGCGAGAAGTTACAAAGGCGGGGAGATTTCTTTGGGCTGGAATGACAGGGTTGGTGAAGTGGCCTATGGGCTCAATGCAAATCTGGGCTATGCGAAGGACCGCTGGGATATTTTTGATGAAGAACCGTCTTATGCATTTGGACAACCGCAGAACTTTCGTTCCAGGATTGGACGGCCGGAAAATAGAATTATAGGCTTAGAAGCGCTGGGTCTAGTGAGGACGCAGGCAGAAGCCGATGAATTGAAGGCAAAGGGATTTAAAACTTACGGAAGAGATCCTTTTCCCGGAATGATCTTATATAAAGATATTCAGGGAGCGAACTACTCAAGTGGGCCAGATGGAAAAATTGATGATAATGACCTACAGTTATTATCGGACAATAATTCTCCGCGGATCAATTATGGATTTGGATTCAATGCGAGCTGGAAAGGTTTTTATGTTTCTACCTTGTTTCAAGGGGTTCTTGCCTATGATCGTATGATCAGTAATCAGGAAGGTGGCGGTATGCGCCAGCACGGTGATACCTTCCGTCCATATTATCCGATTTGGGCTTCAGATGTGTGGACACCTGACAATACTGATGCTAAATATCCCCGTCCAACAGGCTATTCCAGTTGGGCCGAGTCTGGTGCGGCGCCTTCGTCATTCTGGATAAGAAATGGAGCCTATCTACGATTGCGTGATATTAATGTGTCCTACAGATTGCCGAAAAGTATGACCGAGATGATACGCGTAAAAGATATCAATTTGTTTTTTAATGGAACAAATTTGTTTGTTTTCTCACCGATGAAAGAGTTTCATGATCCAGAGCAAAAACTGTATGATTCTTATCCAGTCATGAAAACCTTCACGTTTGGACTTGATGTTAAATTTTAAATGAAAAAAAGATGAAAAAAATATATTATCCTTTAATCGCCTTGGCATTAGGTATGTCCTCTTGCAAAAATGTATTGGACATTGAGGATCTCAACTCGCTGGATGAATCTAAAGTATGGGCTGATCCAAATCTAGTCAATGGTTATCTTGCGAATTTATATCCATTATTTGGCAATTGGAGTTCGGGTGCTGATGGGAATTCTGAACAATTGATTGGTATTTCTTTTCCATTGGATGCGGTAACAGTCAACAATAGCTCTTACAAATCATGGGATTATACGACTATCCGAAAAATCAATACAGCTATACAGAAAGTTACTGAGAGTACTTTTTTAAAAGACGATTTTAAAAAATCGGTAATTGGGCAGGCGTTGTTTATGCGCGCCTTTATGTATTTTAACATGGTGAGGATTCACGGTGGTGTTCCTTACATTATTGTTGCGCAAGATTTAAAGAACGATGATCTTAATGTTCCTCGCAATTCGACAAAAGAATGTTTTGATCTGATAATTAAAGATCTGGATCAGGCTATTTCGCTATTGCCAAAAACCATTGGAAAAGGGGCTGCTGAATATGGCAAAATTGATGGTGATTTCGCTGTAGCTTTTAAGGCAAAGGTGCTGTTATATAAAGCATCTCCCCAGTTTAATCCTTCCAATCCTTATGGAAATTCATATTGGCAGGAAGCCAATATAGCAAATAAATGGGCTTATGATCAGCTTAAAACGGATGGTTATAGTTTGACTTCAGATTATTCCAACATTGCCCTAGTTGAAAAAGGACCAGAGGTTGTATTTGCCGTGATTAATACCTATCCAAATAAGGTTGCCAGTTGGGATAATGGCGTACGGCCAGGTTCTGAAAGTAGGGGGCCAGCGGGGGCTGTTCCATCATGGGAATTTGTAAAAGCTTTTCCAATGAAGGATGGAAAGTTGTACTCAGATCTAGGTGGGAAATATTATAAGACAGAAGATCAATTTTTGCAATCCTATTGGGAAAACCGGGATCCACGTTTTGAAAAATCTATCGTATGGAATGCAAAGGTTTATGAAGTGTCAGGCAAGACTGGCAAACGGCAATACACTTCGGTAGGTATTGCTCCAGCGTTGGACGATTTTGGTGTAAACCCCAAAGCAAAGACACCTTCTTCCAATCTAGACCGGTATAGTGGATTTTTTATCTTAAAAAATTCCAAATTATCATTAAAGCAAACAGAAGTGGAAACGCAGTATGATGTGGACTTTGTTTTAATGCGCTACGCCGAAGTAATATTAAATTATGCTGAAACAGCAAATGAAACAGGAAACTTTGCAACAGCATTAGAATTGGTTACGCAAATAAGAAAAAGGGCGGGAATTGAGCCCGGTGCAGATAATAAATATGGTATAACAGCAACGACAAAGGAGCAATTGCGTGAAGCCATTTTAGCGGAGCGCAATATTGAGTTCTGTTTTGAAGGGCATCGCTTTTGGGATTTGAGAAGACTGCGTAAACTCAATATACTAAACAATACCTCCAAACATGGGGTCGAAGCTATTGCCATACATGCCAATGGAACGGAGATGAATCTGGATGATGCAAATGTATTGGCCAAAGCATATTCGCTGAAAGAAAATCAGTTCAAATACAGTGTGTTACAGGTGCCAAGCACAGGTAATAAAGTGAATTTGGTGCCAGATACCTATTATTTCTTTCCGATAGCACAATCTGTCATTGATAAGAATCCAGCTGTAAAACAGAATAAAGATTGGGGAGGAACATTTAATCCAACTTTGGATTAATTTATTCGCTCATATATAGTATGATGAAAAGCTCCTCCAATGTATTTGCCCTCATAAGAATGGAGCTATTCCGACGTAGGAGTTATGGAGTGGTCAATACCAATAAAACCACCTTCNNGAAGGTGGTTTTATTGGTATTCTTTTTCTCTGAGTTACTTTCCGATGCAAAACTTTGAAAAGATATTATCTAATAAATCGTCAGTAGAGACACTACCTGTAATTTCACCAAGATGATATAAGGCTTGGCGAATATCCATTGCGAGAAAATCGGATGTGACCGGATTGTCTATACCATCTATCACCCTTTCTAGTGAATCTGCTGTTTTTTGTAGCGCTTCCACGTGGCGTATGTTGGTGACCATAACGTCATCTGTATTGAGATTTCCTAATTGTACCCAATTGATGAGTTCATCCTTTAATTCCTCCACACCAGTCTGCTCTTTTGCTGAAATATAAAGCGGATTGAGGCTGTTATAAGCCGCTTTCTGTTCCTCAGAAAGTAGATCAGATTTATTAATAATGGTGACAAATGGAATGTGGAGATCCTCAATATCAGGTAACTGAGCCTGTACTTCTTCAACTTTGTCCTGTGTAGGATCGAAAAGATAAATGATCAATCGTGCCTGTTTCATCTTTTCACGGGTGCGTTCAACTCCTTTTGCTTCAATAACATCTGCCGTCTCACGTATACCTGCTGTGTCAATAAACCGGAATGTGACGCCATGAATATTAATTTCATCTTCAATAGTATCACGCGTAGTCCCTGCAATATCGGAAACAATGGCACGTTCTTCATTTAAGAAAGCATTCAATAGGGTTGATTTTCCAACATTCGGTTTCCCGGCAATGACAACAGGAACACCATTTTTAAGGACGTTACCTTGTTCAAAAGATTGTATTAATTTTTGAACAATGACCTGTATTTTGTTGATCAGATTTTTTAGTTGATCCCTGTTCGCAAATTCCACATCTTCTTCCGAAAAATCAAGCTCTAATTCAATTAGTGATGCAAAGTGAATGAGATCTTCACGAAGGGATTTAAGCTGATTGGAGAAACCGCCCCGCATTTGTTGCATCGCCACTTGATGCGAAGCTGCAGAATTGGATGCAATTAAATCGGCAACTGCTTCTGCTTGTGATAAATCCATGCCACCATTGAGAAATGCACGTAGGGTAAATTCTCCCGGACGGGCAGCACGGCCCCCTTTTTTAATCAGTAAGCTAAGAACTCTTTCGATAATGTATTTGGAGTTATGTGTTGATATTTCCACGGAGTTTTCTCTGGTATAGGAGTTAGGCGCTACAAATAGAGAAACAAGCACTTCATCAATAATTTCTTCACCATCGCGTATGGTTCCAAAGTGAATCGTATGAGACGCCTGTTGAAGAAGATTCTTTCCTTTAAAAATTTCGTTCGTAATTTTTATAGCATGCTGACCCGAAACGCGTATGACGGCAATGGCTCCATTTGTTCCCGAAGATGTCGCTAATGCAACAATGGTATCTTCAGTGATATATCCCGTATTTGACATGGTGCAAAGATACATTAAATTGAACTAATGGATTCTATATTACGCTACAAATTAAATTCAATGTGATCGGTTAAACCTTTGTTCAAACATTAAAGTCATACCTATAGAAACGCTTGTGAAAAAGAATGAAACACAGGCGGAGTGAAATTAATTTTTAAATTTAAATTATACTGTATGAGAAAGATGATATACTTCGCGTTGGCAATAGGAGGACTTGTATTAATGGCTCCACAACAATCTTCCGCTCAGTATCGGGGACATGAACGTGAATGGAGGCAGGGCAAAGAGCGTAGAAAATATGAGGAAAAAAGAGATAAAGAATATAGAAAATATTTAGAAAAACGCGAGAAAGCAGATCGTAAATATCGTAAAGAAGTTGCAAAGTCTTATCGAAAAGGATACCGTCATGGAGCACCGGTCTGGGCAAGTGCCCATCGTTACGATAGCAGGCATCATGTATACTTTAGGGACTATAAAACATTTTACGATCCATATAGAGGGGGGTATGTCTATATGCGGAATGGTCGTTGGAATTTTTCAGCAAATGTACCATCGTTTATGCTGAATGTCAATCTGGGAGCAGCTAATATTCGTGTAGTCAAAGAGGTGCCGATCAGTAGGCATCCCGAAGACTTTTATAATGATTATCGTTGGGATTAATAATAATTTATCTTTTTCAAATAAAAAAGCCTCAATCTACGGAAGATTAGGCTTTTTTATTTGCTTCTATTCTTTGATAAGCTGTTTTTTACTCCTAAGATGCTTTGTGCTATTTCAATGTGTCGTTTGCTGCCTACTCGTCTATTTCCATCTGATAGAGGTTATTGAACGCCTCTTGATGGTGTTCGAGAATCACCTTCCGTTTCATTTTCAAGGTTGGCGTTAACTCCCCATTTTCAATGGTAAATTCATCTGTTAAAATAATTGGTTTCTTAATTTGCTCCCAATTGCCAAAATGCTGGTTCGCACGGCGTACCTCCTGATTGACTTTTTTTACAATTGCCGGGTCAGTCAGAAAATCATCCTTTGTCATGCTTGCAAGTTCAGGAGCATCTGTTTTGGCCCAATCTAATAAATGAGCATAGTTTGGAACAATAAAGGCGGAGGCAAATTTCATTCCGTCACCAATCACCATTGCCTGTTCAATAAATTTAGATTCAACAAGTTTCGTTTCGATCGGCTGAGGAATGACATATTTTCCACCTGAAATTTTAAACATTTCTTTTTTTCGGTCGATGATTTTCAAGAATTTCTCGTCTTCCCACTTCCCAATATCTCCGGTATGCAGCCATCCATCAATGATAGTTTTATCCGTTTCGGCCTTATTCTTATAATATCCCATCATGACGTTAGGACCTTTAACCAGTATTTCGCCGTCTTCAGCTAGTTTTATTTCGACAAAACGCACGGGAAGTCCAACAGTGCCAATACGTATTCCTTTGATGTAGTGATTGACGGAAATTAATGGCGAGGCCTCGGTCATACCATATCCCTCATATAAGGGGATACCAGCAGCCAGGAACGCGCGTGTTAATTTACTATGCAGGGAAGCTGATCCTGAAGCGACAGTGAGCAATTCTCCGCCTAGCGCTTCGTACCATTTATTGAGAACAAGCTGTTTGGCCAGTTTCAATTTGACATTATAACCAAAGCTCCTTTTCTTTGGATTGGGATCATATTCTTCTGCAATTGAAACTGCCCAGTCAAATACCTTTCTCTTCAAGCCGGTGAGATTATGGCCTGTCTTCATTATTTTCTCGTAGACTTTCTCAAGAATACGGGGGACAACGGTCATGATATGAGGTTTTACCTCTCTTAGATTATCACCAATCTTATCAAAGGATTCTGCTATATAGATCGTAAAACCGAGGTACATATAGGTGTATAAAACCATACGCTCGTAGGCGTGACAAGGAGGGAGGAAGGTCAGTCCGCGGTCGTAAGCTTTACAAGGGGTAATTTCTGCTGCGCCGAGTACATTGGAAAAGATATTATTGTGCGACAACATTACGCCTTTTGGTTTTCCGGTGGTTCCGGAAGTGTAAATCAGGGTAGCGAGATTTTCAGGTTTAACCTGGTCACGTAGCGCTGCTAGTTTTTCCAGGGAGCTATCGGAACCTATATCATTAAGTTCTTTCCAGCTACGTGTGTCTTCCTGATCTGCGATACAAAAAATATAATTCAGTGTATAGATAGAGTCGGTTAGATTCATCAGACGGTCATATAGGCTTTTGTTGCTGACGATACACACTCTTATTTCGGCATCATTAAAGATATATTGATAGTCTGTATCTGTAATATTGGGATATATGGCCACCACTACTGCACCAATTTGCTGGATTGCAAAGTCAATCAAATGCCATTCTATACTGCTGCCGGCAATGAGACCAACTTTTTCGTTGGGTTTCACGCCAAGTTCAATCAGCCCTTTGGAGAGGCTGTCTACTTGTTCAAGAAAATCTGCTGTTTTGATATAATTCCACTTGCCGTCCACTTTGTGTGCAAATATGTCAAGATCGGGATATTTACTGACCTGTTGACGTGCAAGATCAAATAATCTAAGTTTTTCTTCCATTTCAAATTGTATTCTTTTAAGCTCCGGCGGAGCACCCTCCCAGTATGAACTTTGTTTTAAGGAAAAAGTTTGCAAACATAAATAATAGTTTCAAGATTATGGAATGATTTTGTAATTAGGTTGTTTTGAAAGGACGAAGGGGGAGCGAGTGATAGTAAAAGTGCTTTTGCGCTTTTCAAAAGTAAGGTGTTTCTTGGAGACTATTTGAGCATAGTTCCTTAAGTAGATGGACTTGATGCCCACCAATTATAAAAAAAGCTAGTCGTTATCGACTAGCTTTTCTTCTTTGTTTTTCTTTGATCAGAAGCCCGAGCTCCCGACCTGTTGCTCCTGCGACGGAAGTATTTTCCTGTGCTCTACGGAAAAGGTATGGCATGACCGCCTTAACCGGTCCATAAGGCATGTATTTGGCAACATTGTAGCCATGTGCAGCTAAATTGAAGCTCAAGTTATCAGACATGCCCAATAATTGTGCAAAGTAAATGCGGTCGATTGATCTGTCGATACCACGCCTGTCAATTTCCTTTGCCAGTAACATGCTGCTATCCTCATTGTGTGTACCGGCCATTAGTCCAAAGTTGTCCAGGTGGTCCAAGATAAATTCAATAGCTTCATTATAATCTCTGTCGGACGCTTCTTTGTTTGGCTGGATAGGATCGGAATAACCTTTTTGTGCGGCGCGAGCACGTTCAATCTCCATGTAGGCACCACGAACGATCTTAGCACCCATGTGAAATCCTCTAACTTTTGCGTATTCGAAGTCAGCTTTCAAAGATGCCAACTTATCACTACGGTACAATTGATAAGTATTATAAACAATAGGTTTTTCCATATTGTATTTTTCCATCATTTCCCGAGCGATATCGTCAATGGCATCTTGAATCCATGAATGTTCAGCATCCACCAAAACTTTTACACCTGCTGCATGACATGCTTTACAGATGCTGTCAGTACGATCCAACATGCGTTGGTATTCTTTTTGTTCTGCCTCTGTTAAAGTTTCTTTGGCGTTGACCTTTTCAAATAACTCAAAACGTCCTAATCCAGTTGGTTTAAATACGGAGAATGGAATATATTTGTTTTTACTGGCCGCGACTACGGTGCGTAATACCTCGTTGCAGCAGGCGTCAAATGCTCTTTCAGTTTCTTCTCCTTCAACGGAATAATCCAGGATCGTCCCCACTCCGTTCTCTCCCAATTCGTTGATGGCTGTTTCGCAACCTTCGATAGTCTCTCCTCCACAAAAATGCTTGAAGATTGTTTTGCGGATGATGCCCTGGATAGGCAATCCAATGTTCAGGGCAAAATTGGTCATTGACGGACCTACTTTTGTTAAGAAGTTATTCGCTATTATTTTGAATAACCAATACGCTCTTTCCAAATCCTTATCGCTTTTACTTTTAAAAGCAATCTCTGTATTATCAAAGGATAATGTCTTGGGCTCAGAATTCTCAATCATAATCTTTATTTGCAATAAGGCAAATGTAGCAATTTAGTAGGCATTAAAACGATGATTATTCTTGCATTACCCAGTTAAACCGCTATTTTTGTGAAATGCAAGAATTTAAAATCGAGGGGGAATATATACAGCTTATACAATTACTTAAAGCTTTAAATTGGGTAGAGCATGGTGCTATGGCCCAGTGGGTTGTGTCGGAAGGGTATGTGAAGTATAACGGGCAGGTTGATTACCGAAAAAGACTCAAATTAAGACCAGGAGATGTTGTTGAATTTGATGGGATGCAAATAAAATTGGTGTAATATTAAACAATATTGGTAAATAGAAAACTTAAACCTTAAAGAATCGTAGAATGGAAGTCATAGAAAGTTTGGGCTATCAGGTATATTTTGATGATACGTTGGCCTCTTTAGAGGCATTTTTAGCTGAGCGCAATTATTCAAAGATCATCGTATTGGTAGATACTAATACCCTGGATAATTGCTTGCCGCTGTTTCAACAAGCTTTACCCAATTTATCGAATTATGATGTGATAGAAGTTGATCCGGGCGAAGAAAATAAAAATATTGATTTCTGTATTGGTGTATGGCATAATATGCTCGATTTCGGAGCTGATAGATCTTCATTGATGATCAATCTTGGCGGTGGTGTGGTGACTGATATGGGAGGATTTGCCGCATCGACTTTTAAAAGGGGAATGGATTTTATTCAAATTCCGACGACTTTACTTTCCCAGGTAGACGCATCAGTAGGAGGTAAAACTGGTATTGATATGGGAAGTGTAAAAAATATTATAGGGACTTTTGCACAGCCCCAGGCTGTATTTATTTCAAGTCAGTTTTTGAAAACTTTAGATCAACGCCAGTTAATCTCAGGTTTTGCTGAAGTGATTAAACATGGACTGATCTTCGATCGGGCTTATTATGAGCGAGTGAAAACATTGGAGATCGATCAAATCGACAATTCTTTGGTCAAACATTCTGTTTCGATCAAAAACCGTGTCATCCTTGAGGATCCGAAAGAAAAAGGGCTGCGTAAAATTTTAAACTTTGGCCATACAATTGGTCATGCTATTGAGGGCTACTCGTTGTTGAACGATGCTTCACCTTTATTACATGGAGAAGCTATTGCTGTGGGAATGATTTGTGAGGGGTATCTATCTCATAAATTGAATGGATTGCCTTTGGGTGAATTAAACGATTTGATTCAAACTTTTAGAAAATATTTCAACGACTACACATTTGATTCATCCATTGATACAGCCTTATTGGATCTGATGCGAAATGATAAGAAAAACCTGTCCAATCAGATCGGTTTTGCATTGCTTGACCAAATAGGCAGTTGTCAATATGATATCTACGTTTCTGAGGATGATATTATAGAAAGCCTTGATTTTTACCGTGAGCTAATCACACCATAATAAAACAGAGAAGCCGTGTATCGGGAGAATGCGCGGCTTTTCTTTACAGCTATTTTTATCGCAATTTCGTTGCGGAAAATAGTAAACCTAAACTTAAATCATCATAATAACCATTTATATCATGAATAGAATTTTCATTTTTCTGTTTCTCCTGTTGGGGATATCAGCTGCTGTTCAGGCTCAAAGGCAAGTATTAATCTTTAGCAAGACAAAGGGATTTAGACACGGAAGCATCGAAAAGGGTGCGCAGGTACTTAAGCAGTTACTTGATAAAGAAAAGATAAAATCTGATCATTCGGAGGATGCTGCTCTGTTTACAGATCAAGGATTGAAAAAATATGACGCTGTTATCTTTCTGAGTACAACTGGCGATATTCTCGATAATGCGCAACAGGAAGCTTTTGTGCGGTATATCCAATCAGGAAAAGGATTTGTGGGCATTCATGCCGCGACGGATACTGAGTTTGATTGGCCATGGTATAACGGCCTTGTAGGTGCCTATTTTGCGTCTCATCCTGCCGTACAAAAAGCCAAAATTGATGTGCTGGACAGAAAACATCCGGCCACCAAGCACCTCGATCCGATTTGGTGGCACAAAGATGAATGGTATAATTTCAAGGATGTGAAGAACGGATTGCATGTGTTGATGAATTTGGATGAAAAAAGCTACCAAGGTGGAAAAATGGGTGATCAACATCCAATCTCCTGGACCCAGAGCTACGATGGAGGGAAAGTCTTCTATACTGGGCTTGGACATACCGATGAGTCCTATGACGAACCTGAGTTCCAAAAACATTTAATTGGAGGAATTATATCTGTTCTTCCCAAGAAAAAGTAGCTTATTTTATAGTTGGCGTTTTCTTAACTAGGGCTTGGTACATGCTTCTATGTGTCGATGGCACAATGAAAAATCCCAAATGGTCATTCCATTTGGGATTTTTTATCGCGAATGTTGAAATCAGAAGGGTATTGATTTTGCCATTTGCTTGGGTTTAATAGTTCAGTTTATATTTTGCGCCGATACTAAACCAACGACCGGGCATTGGAACGGCGGCAGCTTCTATATAGCTCTTGTCAAATATATTTTGAACATCCACAAAGATGTTTAAGTCTTGGAGTTGGTACGATCCTCTTACGTCAGCAATGAAATAAGATTTGTAACTTATACGTTCATTAAAACGGTTGGAACTGGTTAACATCCAATTTTTGTGGTTTATGGTAAAGTTGGCAATAACTTGATGCTTTAAGCTTTCAATAGCATATTTGGATAGTATCCCGTCTGCTAATGTCACGCTAGGATGAAGATAATTGTAGCTGAGGGTGGTGAAATAGCGTGTCGTAGCGCCAGGGTCATTGAAATTGTATCGGAATGATGCATTCACTCCATCGATTTTGTTTTTTCCAATATTCGTTGGTTTCCAAGGAATAATTGTTCCAGTTCCGGCATTGGCATCGTCTTTTTGCCAGTCAATGAAATCGTCTATTTTGCGGTGGAAATAACCCGCTTGGGCAACAATTCGATTGGATAGGTATTTGATCCCCCCCTCAATCTGATAGGCATTTTCGGAGGTAAGGTTTGGATTTCCGATGTTGGCCGTTTGATTATTGTAAAGATCGGTAAAAGAAGGAATACGTTGGCTTGAGCCCGCATTAACGATAATCTTCCAATGTTCAGTAATATCGTAACCTAAATCAAGACCTGGAAATACCTGCCATCCAAATTTCGAGTTGTAATTGATATAGGCTCCGGCATTGATCATCAGTTTTTCGATCACTTCCGTTTTGAATTCTAGATAGCCACCGTAATTCTCGCGGTCATGACGCCCAATACTGGTGCTATTAATGCGTTCAAATCTACCTTCAAGCCCTATGCCGAAAGTTCCATAATGCTGCTCCAACGCGGCATTAATTTCTGCACCAAAAACATTGCTATAGTGTTTGGCTCTTCCTTTTGTCGTTTCCCTTCCTAGATACCAATATTCGTCTTCATTATAACGATTGCTGAGACGTGGACTGAGAGAAAACGTCGATGTTAATTGATGCTTGGACTGTAGGGAAGCGAAAGCTGTCTTAACCTGTTCATAAGCTTCCTTGTCACTCGGTGCAGCATAGTAACCATTGGCTCCAAATTGATTGTTGATATAGCCAACATTGGCTTTTATCATATTGGCTGTATTCGGTTGATAGGTCCCGTCATAATAGAGTTTATTATTGTTAGAGGCTGTATTATAACGTTGTCCATTCGAATCTTCATGGCCAAAATATAAACCGTGGCTTGTTTGCTTTATTAAGAACTGTGAGCCAAGCTGAACACCTTTACCATAATACTTGCCTGCACTTGTCTGCTCATTGTCTTTGAAGGATGAACCACTATATACCTGAGCGCTAATTTGATTCGATTCAATTTTCTTTGTTACGATGTTAATGGCGCCGGTTAGCGCATTAATGCCGAAAATTCGTGAAGCCGGCCCCCGAATGATTTCGATACGCTCGATGGCCTCCAAAGGAACCGGAAGATTCATGTTATGATGGGCACTCTGCGGATCGGTGATTTTAACACCATTAACTAGAATCGCCGTTTGTTCAAAAGAGCCGCCATCAATACTAATATCTGCCTGCGAGCCAAATGGTCCACGTTGGCGAATATCAACGCCTGGGATATTGCTAAGCAACTCGTTGATTGATCGATTTGGTAGTCTCTGTATATCTTCCTGCGTCAATATTTGGATATTTTTGCTTTGTTTTGAAAAAGGGATCTGTAAGCGATTTTGATTAATGATGACTTCGCTCAGAGCGGTTGTGTCTTTAATCTGAGCAGTCGCAGCTCCAATACTCAGCACTAATGCAAGGTTTGTTAACGTAATATTCTTATTCAACATGCTTTCCTAGATTTTACGCTGCAAAAGTAGCTTAGTTGACGACAACATAAGTGGTCCGGTATGAATAATGTAATTAGTCCAGTTATAAGGTATATTTTACATCCACTCTTCACGGCCAATCGGCTTTCTACCTATGATATCAATTTGATCTTGTTTGCTATTGATTTTTATTTTCTCAATGTTGTTTAAATTTGGTTGCCCAGATTCAAGCCAAGCAGAATACCAATAGGAAGAAATACGTAAGATCGTTTTTCGCATCCTTCTTTCGACCATTCCGTTCATGGCATCGTGATACGCGTTCGCATAGCGATCCGAATACGTCCATACCAGTTGATTGTTTCGCTCAATAAATGTTTTTTTTTGAGAATCTTTAAACTGGCGATTGAGCTTGGCTTCGATATTCAATACAGAATCGACGAGACGATTGCTTTCGCGAACCATAAGCCATGCTTCTGCTAAAGGATCGTGGATATAGATTGCTTTCCCTACGCGAAGATTATATCTTTCTGAAAACATTTCTGGCAAGCGACTTTCCCAAAATGCATGTATTCCAATTTGGTTAGTGAATTGTCCATTGTAATTTTTAGTTGTATGTAAAGGAACATGCGCATCAGCAATATAGTGCCCGAGTTCTGCAGAGTGTTTGATGATCAGATTATAATTTTTTGTCTGAAAAGCTTTCACTAGCTTTTGATAGGTTAAATTAATTTGCCAGGGAACAATACCATTTTTTAGCAACTGTTTTTCCTGATATTTTTCTTTCGCTTTTGACCAATGAATGGGTATGGAATCATTTTTTCCATCTTCTTCATAATCTTCTATATCTATAAAATGCCGGGGACCTTCAGCACTATCGGTGTAGCAGCGTTTATCTGGGTCAACAGCTTTCTCGGTAATTAGTTCGATATTGTCTTTATAGAATTTCGCCATCTTCGCTGGCAAGGCGAATACGGCATAATGGTTAATTTTTTTATGTGCAAAAAATCCCCACGAGGTAAAAATCGGTATCACAATTAGTGGAAGAATCGTATACAACAGAAATTTCATGGTTTATTGAACTGGCTATTAAATAATTGTTGATATTAAATATACAGAAAGGAAGGTTAAAAAAAGATTAATAGGCTTTTTTATTGATGTTAATTTATATTTTCTTAACCTAACTAAACAATAAAATAATATTGATAATCGTTAAAATTGATTAATTTGCCGAAACAAATACAGTCGTTATGAAGATATTGTATGCCGTACAAGGGACAGGAAATGGACATCTTAGCCGTGCGATGGATATTGTTCCCTGTTTGAGAGCGTTAGGAGAAGTTGATGTTTTGGTTAGTGGAATTCAAGCAGATCTATCATTACCTTTTGACGTGAAATACCGTTTTCATGGGCTGAGTTTTATCTTTGGTAAGTCTGGTGGGGTCGATTTGTGGAAGACTTTCATGAGTTCGACTATTCGTAAATTTACAAATGAAATTAAGAGCTTGCCCATTGAAAACTATGATTTGGTGATCAACGATTTTGAACCTATCTCGGCTTGGGCCTGTCATTCAAAAGATTTAGAATGCATTGGATTGAGTCATCAGATTGCTGCCTTAGATCCGTCGAGTCCCAAACCAGAAGACAGTGATATGCTGGGTAAGTTCATCATGAAAAACTATGCACCCTCCACACATTCTTACGGTTTCCATTTCAAGCGGTACGCCAAGAATATTTATCAACCGGTTATCCGTAATGCTGTTCGTGAATTGAATGTGACAGATCAGGGACATTATACGGTTTACCTCCCGGCATATGACGATGCGCATCTTTTAAAGCATTTAATGAAGTTTCCGGAGGTGAAGTGGGATGTTTTTAGTAAACATAATTCGAAGGCATTTGACATGAAAAATGTAACGATAAGACCGATCAATAACCAATCTTTTATTGATAGTATGGCATCTTCTTCTGGAGTTTTATGTGGGGCAGGTTTTGAAACACCGGCAGAAGCGTTATATTTGAAAAAGAAACTGTTAGTTATCCCGATGAAAAACCAATATGAGCAGCATTTGAATGCAGCGTCATTGGAAGAGATGGGGGTGCCTGTAATTTCGAGCTTAAAACAGAAAAACATGCTGGCGATAGAAGCCTGGCTCAACAGTAAATCTAGGGTTGAAGTTGATTACCCTAATATCACGCAGGAAATTATAAATGAAATCGTGCAGAAGCACCGTTAAACAAACATGAAGTATATTGCATTAGCCCTATTATCCTTGACAACAGTCACAGGATTTGCCCAACAAAAAAAAACGAACACGACGGCGAAGAAGAAGGTCGTCGCAACTAAATCAAGTGCAACAAATCAACTGAAAACGAAGGCCGATTCTGTGTCTTATGCGTTTGGTGCCGATATCGGAAATTCACTAAAATCTATTGAGATTGATTACTTGAAGTCAGATGTTATTGCAAAAGCAATTTCGGATGTCTTGAAAGGGGAGAAATCGCTATTGGAAGAAGGCCAAGGAAGAGCTGTTATCCAACAGGCGATCATGGACGTTCGTGCTAAAAAAGAGGCTGCTAGCCGTGCTGAAGAAGATAAATTTTTTGCAGAAAATGCTAAGGTTGCTGGGATGAAATCTACAGCCGAAGGAATTCAATATCTTGTTCTCAATGAGGCAGAAGGTCCAAAGCCAAAAAGTGACGATGAGGTAACCGTGCATTATAAAGGTACCTTACTCAATGGAAAGCAATTTGATAACTCATACGACCGTAAGGAGCCATTGAAACTATCCTTGGGTCAGGTGATCAAAGGGTGGCAGATTGGAATCCCGTTAATGTCCAAAGGTGCAAAGTATAAATTTTTTATACCTAGTAGATTAGCCTATGGCGAACGGGCGACAGGTGAAATTCCTGCAAACAGCACATTGGTGTTTGAGGTAGAATTGCTTGATATCGGTGCAGATGGAACAACGTAAATTAGGAAATACAAGCTTAGTCGTTTCGCAAATAGGTTTGGGCTGCATGTCTTTAAAAAGCAATCAGTCCAAGCAATCCAAAGATATTATCCAAAAAGCTTACGAGAACGGGATCACCTTCTTTGATACCGCTGATCTCTACGATAAAGGCCTAAACGAGATGATCGTCGGGGAGAGTGTGCAAAGCTTTCGCAAGCATATTGTTTTGGCGTCGAAAGTTGGTAACCTTTGGCGTGCAGATGGATCCGGCTGGGATTGGAAGGCTTCGAAGGACTATATTATCAAGGCTGTGGATGGTTCGTTGTCACGTTTAAAAACGGATTACATCGACCTCTATCAGTTACATGGTGGTACGATAGAAGATCCGATAGAGGAGATTGTTGAAGCGTTTGAGCTGTTGAAGCAACAGGGGAAAATCCGTGCTTACGGTCTTTCATCAATTCGCCCAAATGTTATCAAGGCATTTTTGTCCAAATCTGACATTGCTTCAGTAATGATGCAATACAGTCTATTGGATAGAAGACCAGAAGAAGAAATCAGTGGCATGTTGAAAGAACAGGGTGTAAGTATCGTCGTACGCGGTGTATTAGCCAAAGGCGTTCTCATCAACAAGCCAATAGAACCTTTTCTTCAGTATAGTTCGGGAGAGGTGGCCCATATTGTGCGAAACTTGGCAAATCTTTCCAAACGTATCGGAAAAGACAATATGGTTGTTGCACTTTCTTATGTGCTTTCTAACGCGGCTGTTGCTACAGCACTCGTTGGTGTGAGTACCAAATTGCAATTGGATGAATTGATCAGAGCAAAAGCGCAGATGATGAAATTAAGTGATTTGGATAAGCAGGTTCTATTGGAAGGTGTCCGGTCGTTATATTATACCGAACACCGGTAAGCTTTACTATTTATTGAAAAATAGTCTTAATATTTTAGCGAGGTCTTCTTTTGTATCTACGGCGACAGTTTCATGCGTTGTAATTGCCGTTTGAATGGCGTAGCCATTTTCTAACCAGCGTAGCTGTTCCAGAGCCTCTGCTTCTTCTAGCATAGAAATAGGAAGTTGTGTCAGGGCTTTTAATGTATCTACCTGGTAAGCATATATTCCGATATGTTTATAGAATGTTTGCCTTTGTAACCATTGGTCTTTTTCCACAGCTCTTAAAAAAGGAATGGTCTGCCTACTAAAGAAGATGGCTTCTCCTTTGGTGTTTCGGACAACTTTAGGGATGTTTACATTAAATAGTTCCTCCTCCGCAGTAATTTCCTTGATTAGGGTCGCTATCTGCGTAGTGGTATCTTCAAAACAATTTGCTAAAAGATCAATTTGTGCGGGGTCTATAAAGGGTTCGTCACCCTGTATATTGATGGCAACATCATAACCTTCTATATTGGTGATGACTTCAGCACAACGATCTGTTCCCGATTGATGGTGCTCTTCGGTCATGACAACTTCGCCACCAAAAGAAAGTACAGTTTCGGCGATGCGCTGGTCGTCAGTTGCTACAACAACATCGTTTAATTTTGTTGATTTTTTAACCTGTTCGTAGACCCGCTGAATCATCGTTTTTCCTTCGATGTCGATCAGCGGTTTTCCAGGGAATCTGCTCGATGCATATCGGGCAGGAATAATACCTAAAAATTTCATTTTTTACTATTTATCGTTGGCTGAGGAAATGCGAGTTTATCAAAAAGCCTGTAAAATTAAGTGTCTTACAGGCTTTTTGATATCGCAATTATTCGAATAATCCGTATAATTCGGCTTCGATTTTTTGAATGATATTGCCGAGGTCCTCTGGGTTTGTGGTGAAATCTAGGTTGTCCTTGTCCAGAATCATAACCTTACCTTCTTTGTAATTATTGATCCATTTATCATATTTATCGTTCAGCTTCGACAAATAATCCAAGCGAATTGCGGATTCATAGTCACGGCCCCTTTTTTGGATATTATTAACCAAAGTAGGAACGGATGCTTTGAGGTAAATCAATAAATCTGGCGGTTTGATATAATGGATAATGCTTTGAAAAATATTACTATAATTTTCAAAGTCACGCGCGCTCATCAGGCCCATATCATACAAGTTTTCGGCAAAAATATACGCATCTTCATAGATGGTACGATCTTGAATCATATCGATGCCTGTTTCCTGTAATTTTACAATATGTCTAAAGCGACTGTTTAGGAAAAAAATCTGAAGATTGAATGCCCAGCGTTTCATGTCTGAATAAAAATCTTCCAGATAAGGGTTGTTGTCTACAGCTTCAAACTGAGGTTCAAATTTGAAGTGGCTGGCCAACAACTCTGTTAATGTCGTTTTTCCGGCACCTATATTTCCAACGATAGCTATATGCATATTATTTCTAGCTTAATAAAATCTTTTAATACCAATTATCTCACGAACCTCTTTCAGCGTTTTTCGCGCAGATTCGCTAGCCTTTTCAGCGCCCATTTTCGCAACTTTTGCAATGTAAGCATCATCATTTGAAATATCTTCAATTCGTAAACGCACGTCATTAGTCGCCAATACCATATCTTCAGCCAATTGTTTCTTAAAATCGCCATAACGAATTTCACATTTATTATAGAGATCGTCAAAATGTTGCAGTGTATCAGGGGTGGATACGACTTTCATCAAATCGAAGAGATTTTGAATGGCTTCGGGTTTTGGTTGATTCATTTCAGTTGGTCCAGAATCGGACACTGCACGCATTACTTTTTTGCGGATTACCGTTTCACTATCCGAGAGATAAATACAATCTGCTTCGCCGTTTGACTTACCCATTTTCCCTTGACCTGCTAGCCCAGGAACTTTAACCAATTTATCTGAATAAGAAAAGGCGAATGCTTCCTTGAAATAATCTACGTTATACAAGCGATTGAAGCGATTGCCGAAAGTTCGTGTCATTTCAAGATGTTGTTCCTGATCTTTACCTACAGGAACCTTTGTGCCATGATGGATTAATATATCACAGGCCATCAGGACCGGATAGGTCAATAATCCTGCGTTGACATTATCAGGATTGCTTCTGACTTTGTCTTTAAACGCAGTGGCACGTTCAAGTTCGCCAAGATAGGCGTTCACGTTCATGTATAGATAGAGTTCCGCAACTTCTGGAACGTCTGATTGAACGTAAATTGTCGATTTTTCTGGGTCTATTCCTGCTGCTAAGTATTCGACAATAACTTGGCGAACCGTCCCTTGAAGCCCCTGTGGGGTGGGGTGGGTCGTCAGTGAATGTAAGTCTGCAATGAAAAAAAAGCAATTATATTCGTTTTGCATTTTCACAAAATTGCTCAATGCGCCGTAGTAGTTTCCTAAATGTAATTTTCCGGTACTTCTGATACCGCTAACAACTGTTTCCATATTCCTGCGAATTTACGCATAAATTTGACAAAGTCGAATTAAATTCCGTTGCTGATTTCCCTTTTTGGGAGTGGCTTTATTTTTTAATTTTTTTAGCTTCATTCCAATAAACGTCCATTTCTTCTAAACTCATTTCCTGCAACTGTTGATTATTTGCAGCTGCTTTTTGCTCCAAATAGCTAAATCGCTCAATGAATTTTTTGTTGGTTCGTTCGAGTGCATTTTCGGGGTTTATGCCCATATGCCGTGCATAATTTATCAATGAGAATAAGAGGTCGCCAAATTCACCTTCCGCTTTTTCCTGATCGATTGGAGCCGTAGCCTCTAGATTAAATTCAGCTTTAAATTCAGCAAGCTCTTCCTCTACTTTTTCCCAGACTTGTCTCTTGTCTTCCCAATCAAACCCGACACCGCGAACCTTATCTTGGATACGATAAGCTTTGACCAGAGCGGGTAATCCTTTTGGGACGCCAGATAGAACGGACTTGTTACCTTCTTTGAGTTTAATAGTCTCCCAATTGGATTTAACTTGGTCTTCTGTGTCCGCATTGGTATCGGCGTAGATGTGGGGATGACGTGTAATCAATTTATCACAGATTGCATTGAGCACATCTACAATATCGAACTGTCCCTCTTCCTCCGCAATGCGCGCATAGAACACGAGATGCATCAATACATCGCCAAGTTCTTTCTTTATTTCGGGGTAATCTTTTTCTAAGATGGCGTCTGTCAATTCATACATTTCCTCCATTGTCAGATGCCGAAGAGATTCCATGGTCTGTTTTTTATCCCATGGACATTCTGTTCTTAAGGTATATAAGACGTCGAGTAATCGTTGAAATGCTAATTGGGGAGTATGCTGATAAGCGGGTGCCTCTAGATTTGCCATATATTATTGTGTTTGGTAGCACAAAAATAGAAATATGATTTCGAATAAACTATTTCAAATTGTGGAAAACAAAACCCTTTTGTCAATCGTTTTATAATAAAAAATAGAATTTGGATCGGATTTAGAATAATCAACTATGGAAAGAATGCATGGGTACTCATCTGCAAGTGTTGCGTTGGAAAAGTTAAACAACTTGGGCTATACAATTGACTACAATATTGAATTTGACGATTTGCTGGCTAACGCGGATCAATACAGGATTGATTACCTATTTCGCTATGAAGGTGAGTCAGATCCCGGCGATGAATCATCGGTATATGGAATTAGCAAAAATTCGGGACAGAAAGGTGTTTTTGTTGCCGGTAATTTGTCTTTGATTGAAGGTAAGAAGCGCGATATTTTATTGCAATTGGAGCTCAACGAACGGGAAGTTTAGCAGGATGCAAAAAAATGGATTTGAGGAAACTGAACGGCTCAAGCAACTGAAGAGTTGGGCTTTGCAACGTGATAGTAAACATGCGGATGCTGAATATCATGATCTTGCTTCAGATCGCTGGTTGATGCCTGGTACAATTGTCGTTTTGCTTAGCGTCAGAGAGTCCGATTTTCCATCTGTCTATAATAACGATCAGGATGCTGATATGCGTAGCTCCCCTAACTGGCTTCTAAATCAGTCAAATAACGATATTTGGGTGGATATGCACCAAACTGCTTTGAATAATATTCACTATCCAGATAAAATTCTTTAGTCAGGAAAATTTTTTCAACCGACCAATCTAGAGAGCGGAAACTTAATTATGTTATCCACTTTCTGGATTTTTTATGGAATTGTAAACCTTTTCTAAATTTTTATTTTATGATGTTATACATTGGTATTTTTGCTGTGATCGTTGTGGTTTGCGTATTCATTTCTCTTATGATGATGAAGAAGCAAAAAGAGACGGCCAAAAAGTATGAAGGAGAATCTGGAATTTCCTTGGCGCCAGCAGTAAAGGATGAATTGTTATATGATGAATTTAACGAATTAAGAAAACGAATGAATGGCGCTCCCATCGATGCCTTTACGCAATGTGCGTATATTGCAACGGTGGGGGATAAAGTTGCTTCGGCTGCAGCGACTGCAGCGAAGACTGTTGCCTGGGCAGCTGTGGGGGTAAAGGCTCGTTATAGCGAACGGGATAATGCTTCTTATTTGGTGCTCAGCAATGATGAGTTACATTATGTGTTTTTTGATGATGGCGAAGCAAGGGACCATTTGGTTTTCGATCAGGCAACTTTACTCGATGCGAGACCAGCGCAGATCAGCAATTCCGAAAAAGTGACACGTATGGGATCTGTTATGGGATTAAATCCAAAGAAAATGCATCTTGAAGTTAATGGAAATGGACTTGATATTATATATTATGGTACTGTGCAGCGTATGCCACATGGTATTATCTCTCCTGGTGCCGGCATGTTTGAAACACAGGCCAAACTTCAATTAATGGGGCGTTTCTTCTTGGATAGATTTTATAAAAAATATCCGCAGCTACAAAATTGATGAGATGAGAAATGTCATCTTAGTTTCGTTTTAAATAAAGTAAATGGTCTTTGCCTACTTAGTCACTTTTGCTTTTTGTAAATTGTATTGATCATAAAATTTATATCATATGAAAATTTTAGCAGATAAAGTAGCTTTAGTAACAGGGGCTGGTTCGGGGATCGGACTGGCTGTTGCATTGGCTTATGCCAAGGAAGGTGCAAAAGTCGTTGTCTCGGATATCAACGAGCGAGCGGGGCATGAAACCGTAAAACACGTCGAATCTCTAGGTGGAGAGGCTGCATTTTTTAAAGCAGATAGTTCGTCCCCGGCTGATAATGAAGCGTTGGTTGGTTTTGCGGTCAAAACATTTGGTCGACTTGATATCGCATGTAACAATGCTGGGATCGGAGGAGAAGCTGCACTGACAGGAGACTATAGTTTAGATGGTTGGAAAAAAGTGATTGATATAAATTTCAATGGGGTATTTTATGGCTGTAAGTATCAAATAGAAGCGATGGAAAAGAATGGCGGTGGTGTAATCGTTAATATGGCTTCCATCCATGGTACTGTTGCGGCTCCTCTATCGAGTGCCTATACTTCAGCAAAACATGCAGTGGTGGGTTTGACAAAAAATATCGGTGCAGAATATGGGCAAAAAAATATCCGTTGCAATGCAGTCGGACCAGGTTATATCGATACCCCTTTATTAGCTCAACTGGATAAAGAACATATTAATGCTTTAATCAGTAAGCACCCCATTGGGCGTTTGGGAAAAGCAGAAGAAGTGGCTGAATTGGTTCTTTTTCTAAGTTCGGATAAATCGTCCTTTATGACCGGAGGCTATTATTTAGTTGACGGTGGTTACACGGTTGTTTAATTGCGATTAAAAAACAAAAGGTCTCGAAATTTTTATCGAGACCTTTTGTCTATATTTCCTGTTTATTGTCTGGGGTCTGAACATTGGTTTTTACATCCATGGGTAAATTTCTTTGGCGAGTAGGATTGATTTTGTTACCCATATTACTATTTCTTTTTAGCAACAGATATGTATTTTCAAAGATTGCGAGCAATATCCAGATCGAGAATCCTTGGGTCAAGCGGATTCTTGTTTTTGGTTTGAATAAAGTGAAGTTTGATATCCTTGATTTGGATCATAACGAAAGTTTCTATACTATTTAAAAGTCAAAATTTATTCAGGTTCTCGAAATACTGGCGGCACCAAGTAGCAAACCATTTTGGATATGTATCTTTGTACAATGGCTTATTTTACTTTTTATCTGGTTTACCAATTAGGCTATGGGAATGTCTCATGTATGTTGTCCAGTGATTGATCTTATTTTCTGCTATAAAAAATGCACCGGTCGTCGTTCTATAGATTTTATTTAGTATTTTAACTGAAAGAAGCATAAAAATAGAATTAAAAGCCTCTCATTATGAAAAAGATCTTTTTTACTACTGTCGTTTTTTTTATTGTATCATGTGTTTTTGCTCAAGCACCTCAGGTAAAGGTTGAAGCCGGCATACTGGAAGGGATTACCTTGTCAAGCGGGGTGCAGTCTTTTCGAGGGATTCCATTTACGAAGCCACCTGTTGGTGATCTAAGATGGAAAGAACCGCAAGCAGTGGTGCCTTGGAATGGTATTCGTAAAGCAGATCATTTTGGCAGCTCCCCTATGCAAAAGCCCATCTATGGAGATATGAGATTTCGTTCGCCCGGAATGAGTGAAGATTGTCTCTATCTGAATGTGTGGCGTCCAAAGGCAGCCGACGAGGGCAAACTTCCTGTATTGGTTTATTTTTATGGTGGAGGTTTCAATGCCGGTGATGGATCGGAAAATCGTTACGATGGGGAAAGTTTTGCAAAAGAAGGACTTATCGTTGTTACAGTGAATTATCGTCTTGGTATTTTTGGCTTCTTTGCACATCCAGCATTAACCAAAGAATCTCCTCAACATGCATCAGGAAACTATGGACTTTTGGACCAGCATGCTGCCTTGTTGTGGGTAAAAAAAAATATTGCTGCATTTGGTGGAGATCCTGATGCGGTCACCATTGGAGGGGAGTCGGCGGGTAGTATGTCCGTCTCCGCACAGATGGCCAGTCCGTTATCCAAAGGATTGTTTAAGCGTGCTATTGGTCAAAGTGGAAGTGTCTTTAACTTGAGATACGGCACTATATCTCTTTCTGAGCAAGAACAGCAGGGGATTACATTTGCAGATCGTGTAAATGCCAAAGAGCTTGATAAACTGCGTGAGATACCTGCATCTGAACTTCTTGATAAAGCCAGTGAGCCTGGGGCATTCGCTACCCGGTTGATCGTTGATGGGTATTTCTTGCCGAAATCTCCGCTCGCGATTTTTGAAGCTGGCGAACAGTCTAAAGTGCCTCTACTCGCAGGCTGGACTTCGACAGAAGCGCCATATACAGCGTATATGGGTAAATCTTACCCCTCTCCAGAGAATTATGAAAAGTTGGTCAGAACGCAATATGGAGCTAAAGCCGACGAAGTTCTGAAACTATATCCCGGAAAAACCGAGATGGAAGTAATTCGATCGTCTACAGCATTGGCCAGTGATAATTTTATAGTCTATAGTACATGGAAATGGCTCGATCTGCAACGGAAAAATAGTGGTCAGCCCGTATTTGTCTATATATTTAGTAAACCACGGCCGGCGATGCAACCAGCATATAGCGATGTACAGACTGGGCTTGCGGGGGGAATTAGTAAAAAATCTGAAAAACAGCCTAAAGAGAAAATGCCAGAACCACTACCTGGCGCTTTCCATGCCAGTGATATCGAATATTTATTAGGCAATCTTAAAAGTAACGATGTTTTTGCCTGGACAGATGATGATTATAGGGTATCGAGACTGGGGCAGAATTATTTTTTCAATTTCATTAAGACAGGTGATCCAAATGGGAAGGAGCTTTCTCTATGGCCGAAAACACTAGGCAAAGATAAGCGCATGAACATTCTTAATTTAAATGTCGATGCGAAAGCATCTCCTGAGGAGTTTCGGGACAGATATCTTTTTCTTGATAAGCTATTTATGGATCAAGCACAGAAGGATCGAGAAAATCTGTAATGTGTCTTTTTAATTTTATGAGGAGGGTAAAACTATTTCTTGGTAAGATCTGTTATCAAAATGACTGGTAGAAAGCAGCCCCATCGATCATGGCCTGTGCGGTGTTTCCTAACAATATTTTGAAGATTACTAACGCGGAGCAAGTTTGCTATATGGAAATAAATCCTGATGTAATTATAATAGGTGGTGGTTTAGCTGGGCTCACAAGTGCATTGCATTTGTCCAAACAGGGACTGAAGGTAACATTAATCGAAAAACATGAGTACCCACATCATAGAGTTTGCGGGGAATACCTCTCCAATGAGATTTTACCCTATTTGGACTGGCTTAAGGTTGATGTGAATACTTTGCGCGCCACACATCTTGAAGAATTACAATATACGACACAACATGGGCAATCCGATAAGATCAGATTACCATTGGGTGGCATTGGTGTAAGTCGCTATTCCTTGGATGAGTTGCTCTATAAAAAGGCAAAAGATAATGGCTGTTCAATCGTGATTGCTACGGTCACCGGAATTTCCTTTAGCGATGATATATTTGCTGTTTCGTTTCAGGGGCAGAAGTTAAGCGCAAAGATTGTATTGGGGGCTTATGGCAAACGAAGTAATATCGATCAATTGTTGTCACGGGATTTCATGAAGAGACCCTCCATTTGGATGGCTGTAAAGGCTCATTATTCGGGAGATTTTCCCGACAACCTCATCGCCTTACACAACTTTGAAGGTGGCTACTGTGGCATTTCCAAAGTTGAAGATAACAAGATAAATGTCTGTTATTTGGCCGATGTAAAAACTTTTAAGAAATATAAGAACATCGAAGCGTATCAAAAGTACGTCATATCTAAAAATAGGTATCTAAAGTGTTTTTTTGAAAAGAGCACGATGCTTTTTGATAAACCGATTACGATCAGTCAATTTTCTTTTGATAAAAAATATGCGGTGGAAAACCACATCCTCATGGTCGGTGATACGGCTGGTCTTATTCATCCATTCTGTGGAAATGGAATGGCTATGGCGATACACGGCGCAAAGTTAGCTTCGGAACTTATTTTGGATTACTGTAGCCGTAAAATTGAATCCCGTCAACAATTGGAAGTAATGTATGTCACTCGCTGGAAACAAGCTTTTGGAAGGCGATTATGGTTCGGGCGGATGCTGTCTAGTATATTACGTTATGAATTTGGCGCGGCAATACTGATGAAGATCGGGGTCCTTTTTCCAAAAATTTTGATTTGGGTTATCAAACAAACTCATGGAAATGCAAACACAATAAAATGTCTATAAACACGAAACATAGAACAGGGGAGACTGAGATCATGGATGATTTCTTGCTTGCAGGTGAGGAACTTCGTGTCACATTGGATCGTATTTCAAAGATCAACCAGTTTTTGGGTGGAAATAGCATCACCTTGGATGGAGTCAAGAAACTTCTTTCTGGTGTAGAGAAGAGCAAGCCAATTTCAATTATTGATATCGGATGCGGGAATGGAGACATGCTTCGCATGCTGAGTGATTATGGTTATAAAAATAATATCAATCTGAATCTATTGGGTGTAGATGCAAATCAATATACGGTAAATTATGCGCGGTCGCTGTCAAAAGATTACAGTAATATATCCTATTTGTGTGCAGATATATTCGACACAGATTTTGAAAATAACAGTTATGATATTGTGCTGTGTACGCTGACCATTCATCATTTTGACAATGAAAGAATTATTGAATTGATAGACAGACTCATCAAGATTTCAAATTTGGGAATCGTCGTCAACGACCTGCATAGGAGCAAAGTAGCCTATCGTCTTTTTCAAGCTGTAGGTACCTTTTTTAGGTTAAATAAAATGACAAAAGTGGATGGACTTATCTCCATACTACGCGGATTTAAAAAATATGAGTTAGAGCAATTCTCAGAAACATTGCAATTAAAAAGTTATACCATCCAATGGAAATGGGCTTTTCGTTACCAGTGGATAATTTCCAATATATGAGTGTCAAGATAATTACTGTTGCCAAGCAACTGCCTAAATATTCCTGTACTACCGATGAGGTTCTTCAGTTATTGGATATTTGGCTTAAAGGACAGGAGCTCCGTTTTGTAAAAAAGATAAAAAAACTTTTTGAAGGCTCTGCTGTGGAGAGGCGTTATGCTATCATGGATCCCATCGAAGTTTTTAAAGTGACATCCTTTGAAGAAAAGAATAATATTTATTGCCGTGAAGCAATCGAATTAGGGGAGAAAGTGCTGCGTAAAGCACTTAAGAAAGCAGCTTGGGACCCGCAGTCATTAGACTATATTATAACGGTGAGTTGTACGGGAATTATGATACCATCATTAGACGGATATTTAATTAACAAGATGAAGCTCCGGCAGGATATTGTCAGGCTGCCGGTTACAGAAATGGGATGTGTTGCTGGGGTTTCAGGGGTTATCTACGCTAAGAATTTCTTACAGGCGAATCCGGGTAAACGTGCTGCGGTAATTGCCGTAGAGGCCCCAACAGCTACTTTTCAGCTGGAGGATTTCTCCATGTCAAATATGGTCAGTGCGGCTATATTTGGAGATGGTGCTGCCTGTAGTCTGCTTTCATCGCATGAAGAGGATTGCGGACCAGAAATTCTTGACCAGCAGATGTATCATTTTTATCATACAGAAGATATCATGGGTTTTAAGCTGACCAACAGTGGTATGCAGATGATATTGGATGTTGATGTGCCGAATGTGATCGCGTCACATTTTGCAGATGTGCTACATCCATTTTTGAAAAAGAATGGTTTGGAAATCAAAGATATCAATCACATGATTTTTCATCCCGGAGGTAAGAAGATTGTGGCGACGATTGAGCAGATTTTTGCTGAGTTTGGTAAAGATATCAAAGACACTAAGGCAGTGCTTGCGCAATATGGCAATATGTCGAGTGCTACCGTGCTGTATGTTCTTGAACGCATCATGAAGCATCAACCAAAGACTGGAGAATTTGGTTTAATGCTAAGTTTTGGCCCTGGATTTTCAGCTCAGCGCGTATTGTTAAAATGGTGACCTAATTAGATCTCATCAATGGATTTGAATAATATAGTGGCAAAGTTGCCCTACAGAGAACCTTTTTTGTTTGTTGATGAATTAATTCATGTTGATGAGGAAGGTATTACAGGTGCCTATACTTTTAATGAAAACCTGGATTTTTATAGAGGCCATTTTTATGGCAAACCTGTTACTCCGGGAGTTATTTTGATCGAAACGATGGCACAGATAGGTTTAGCCTGTCTGGGAATTTTTTTGCTGGATAAAGAGTTTACGGCTAATGCTGCTATAGCGTTGACCTCAACGGATATAGAATTTTTAAAGCCTGTATATCCGAAGGAGAGAGTTACCGTGTCTTCAAAAAAGATATATTTCAGGTTTGGTAAACTAAAATGTGAGGTCGTTATGAAAAATGAAAGCGGCCAGGAGGTTTGTAAAGGACTATTGGCAGGTATGATTACGGAGGAGCTATGAAGAGAGTCGTCATTACAGGAATGGGGGTTGTAGCACCGAATGGGGTAGGCCTACCATCTTTTACGCAAGCGATAAAAGATGGGGTCTCGGGTATTCGACATGATGTACAACTCGAGAAATTACAGTTTTCCTGCCAGATAGCAGGAACTCCTGAAATAACGGATGATTTTAAAAGGCGCTATTTCACTGAACTCGAGCTTAGAGGTTTTAACAGTACGGGGATATTATATGGAGTCATTGCAGGTATGGAAGCTTGGGCAAATGCGGGGTTACCGATAGCGACTGAATCTGCTCCAGATTGGGACAGTGGAACCATTTTTGGATCCGGGAGCTCTGGTATTGATAAGTTTCGTGAGAGCATCTATAAAATTGACGATTTGCAGACCCGCAGATTAGGTAGTACAGTTGTGGCCCAGACGATGAGCAGTGGTGTCAGCGCATATTTGGGCGGTAAATTGGGACTTGGAAACCAAGTAACAACAAATTCATCTGCTTGTGCAACTGGGACCGAAGCAATTTTAATGGCCTATGACCGTATTCGATCCGGCAAGGCAAAGCGGATGCTAGCAGGAAGCACTGGAGATAGCGGCCCTTATATTTGGGGTGGTTTTGATGCGTTGCGTGTGTGTAGTTCGCACTATAATGACCGTCCGCATGAGGGGTCTCGTCCGATGAGTGCGACAGCCGGAGGGTTTGTTCCCGGCAGCGGAGCAGGAGCTTTGCTATTGGAAGATTTGGAAAGTGCCTTAGCCCGAAAGACGACGATATATGGTGAGTTGTTGGGTGGTGAGGTAAATTCCGGAGGGCAGCGGGGGACAGGTAGTATGACCGCTCCGAATGCTGATGCTGTTCGTCGGTGTATTATAGAAGCCTTGAAGAATTCAGGTGTTTCCGCTTTAGAAATCGATGCTATAAATGGCCATTTAACAGCAACTACCAAAGATGCTTTTGAAATAGAAAACTGGACTGAGGCTCTTGGACGTAGGGGGAAGGATTTTCCTTTTATAAACTCATTAAAAGGTATGACTGGACATTGTCTTAGTGCAGCTGGCAGTATAGAAAGCGTAGCTACAATATTGCAGCTATATCACGGTTTTATATTTGGAAACAGTAATTGTGTTGACCTACATCCTGAAATTGCTGCACTGATAGATCAATCAAACGTCCCTTTGCATACAATGAGTGTTGCACCTCAAATTATTGCCAAGGCAAGTTTTGGATTTGGGGATGTGAATGCTTGCTTAATATTTAAAAAATTTGATAACTTGCCATATGAATAGAGAAGAACTGATCAATGCTTTAAAACCTATTATTGCACCTTACACGACAAACGAAGAAGCATTTGGAAAGCTTTCCGAAGAAACTGATTTTATTCACGATTTACAAATCAATTCCGCTAATCTGGTTGATATTGTACTGGATATCGAAGAGCAATTCGACATAGTTATTGAGAATGCTGATATGGAACGTATGCTTAATGTAAGGGCGGCAATCGATATTATCGAAACCAAGCTTAATGAAAAATGATTGGTAATGATATTGTCGATCTAGTTCAGTCCAGAAAAGACAGCAATTGGAGACGTCGGGGGTTTGTTACTAAGATATTTAATGAAAATGAGCAACTGTTAATAGCCAATAGTCACGATCCGGAGATTGTTGTGTGGCTTTTGTGGAGCATGAAAGAAGCTGCTTACAAAATATGGAACAGAGAGACGAGAAACAGAAAATATGCACCCAATAAATTAATTTGTTCGATCGTTAAAAAGTCTTGCGATAGCGCTGTGGGAGAGGTTGTCTTTGAAGGAAGTCATTATTACACCAATACCATTGTTAATCCTGATTTTATACATACTATAGCAGTTAAGGTATTCGATCATTTGGATCATGTGGTGGAACTCGAAAGATGTCAAGTTGTTAAAGATCCACTTGGTTTACCTGGCATTGCTACGGAGGGACGAAGGGAACTGTTGCCAGTTTCCATAAGTAATCACGGTCGTTTTGAGAAAATAGTTGGGGTACTATAAACCAGTATATAAAAGCCAATCTGCGAAAATTCGCTAATAACTTATTGTACTTGAATCGATTCTTCCCGCAGCATTTGCTTGAACCTGGGATCTCGTATGTAACGACTAAAATCGTGGCTTGACATTCCTGTAAAATCCGTCATCGAAAAGATCGTATAGTTTTTCTTAAGCGCGTTAAAGCTATCCTCTTTATACCCCAGATCCGTTGGGGTAAGCTTGTTGGATAGAAATCCAAAAAATTTCTTTAGCATTTTATCAGTGCCATTAATCGTGATATGTATTTTCTTTACTTGGGTGCTCAGATCCACAAATTTTTTTGTGTTAGTTGTTGTGTCAGTATATTGAAATTCGGAAAGGCCTATTGCTGGCGCAAGCATGATGCAGGTAATCCTGTTTTTGTTTTCCAGCAATGGCTTTGCCCGCTCGATATCAATATTGTGAATATCTTTCGCTTGCGCAGAAAATGAAGTATTGTATTCTGGATTTGAAATTGCGCTCATGACCACGGAGGCCCCCCGACTGTGCGAGATAATATAAACATCTTTATCCGCCATGTTGTTAAGTATGCGTCTTAAACCGAATTCACCGGCCATCTGGCTAAAAGAAGCCGCGGAAAACCAATTTTTTGCTGATCGAAAAGGGGAGGTCGATCGCAAACCATCCCAATAAAATCGAATGATTTCATCGTTTTTGGGATTGGTGACGATATGATCTGCAATATATTTATATTGTTTTACAACAGATTCTTCATCCGCATTGAAGCCATGAACTAAAATAAAAACTCGTTTTTTAGGTGCAATACGTTTCGAAAGACGAAGCATATTACCTCGTTCAAAAGCAAGTAATTGTTCGCGGTCACCTCTGTCGGTGGCAATTTTCATCAGGGAATATGGATCCCTAGCGGCTTTATTCGAAGGGATGCCATAGTTTTTCTTCCAGTTGTCGGGATAAAAATTACCATTTTGATCCACAAATGAATACCATAAATTAGGATCTGCTCCGGTATTGGGAGAAGCCGAATCAGGAAGATTATGGATGAGGCCACACGAGGTGAACAAGCCGATGATGATAATGACGTAGAAAAAATATCTTGTATTCATATGATGTATTTCCTTCTGTACCTGAAATTTATTTTAACTAGGATCCAATGGCTACCAAATTGGATATATATTCACAAATTCATCTCTTGTAAGATAGTGATTATTTTGGATAGCGAAAAGTTAGAATGTATATGGAAGGCGAAATTTTTCAAGACGATGCATAATATAAAAGACCTCCATAAAATACTTTTTTTAGCTTATCCATATACTACTCCACCAGTGGCAAAACGCTCTAATTTAGGTTATAAGATAAATTAGAGCGCCGAATTGATCTAGATGTAATTTAGATTTTTTCTTTCAGTTTTAAATGCTTGATAAAAAGATTTATTTTTTTTGAGACCTTGTAAAAATCTCTTTAACACCACCTTTTGTTAAAATAAAGGTATTATAGTTACCTGTTTTATCCCGAATAAATTCGATAGTTCTATCGTTGTCGTCCCCTCTGAAGAATTTTGTTTTAGACTCTGGAATGAGTTCTATGTCTTTGTCATTGTAGAAAAGTTTGCCGTCGATTTTCAATAACTTGATTTTACCATATTGACCGATATACTTGTCGTATATTGCCGTGTCTATTTTGACGCGATGATGCTTGTATGGGAGCTCTACCTGTTTGTCGAAAGCAATTGCCGAAAGTCCATAACCTATGATATGAGACAAGGAGCCATTATTGGAAAGCACTGTGACAAATAGTTTGTCCTGTGTAAATCGATTAAAGGAAGTCATTGTTCCAAAAAATCCGCCATCATGCGCAATTAGATCATGTCCGTGATTATAAAACGGATTGATAATAAACCCATAGCCCCAATTTTCGGAACTATAGGGGGTGAACATTTTTTTCTTCATTGCGGCAGATAATACAGTTGTTCCGTACAAGGCTTTGTCCCAGAGGGCTAAATCCTCGACAGTTGAATAAACACCGTCGTGGCCCAAGTTGATGTTCCAGTTGATATAAGGATTATGAATCAGCCTCTGTTGGCTCTGACAATATACTTTTGCTTTTTTTGCGACGATGGATTCATTGTTACTAATCCCCGTATTCTTCATCCCCACTTTATCAAAGATATTCTTCTCTAAGAAAGCTTCATAACGCTCACCTGAAACCTTTTCAATAATTTTAGCTAATAAATAATAACCAATATTGCTGTAGGAGCTTTTCGTACCCGGTGAAAATTCGAAAGGAATTTTCTTAATTGCAGTATAAGCAGAATCGCTGCTCATACTGCTCAATGCGATTTCCTTGAAACCCATGGCTAGTCCTGAAGTATGTGATAACAGCATGTGAATGCTGACGCTATCAGCTTTTGGATAATCCGGAAGAAATTTACTGAGTTTATCATTTAGGGATAATCGTCCGCTGTCTATCAATTGGAGAATAGCAGTTGCTGTAAATTGTTTTGTGACCGATGCTAATTGGAATTTCGTATCTATTGTATTTCTAACGTTCCATTCATAATCTGCGAGACCATAGGCTTTTTTTAGCAAAATAGTGTTGTTTTTCCTAACGAGCACGGTTCCACTAAAGTTATTTATTTCGACCTGTGCTCGCATATATTTTGCAAGTTTCGTTGGTGTATTTTCTTGTCCATATAGAAGAACTGGGCACAAGATGAGTAGAATTAATAGCTTCATAAAGTATTGTATAAGTAATTATGAAGCAATGTTACTATTTAATGAACTGGCATGATTGTATTTTTGTAAAGCTGCTAAATAAAAATCCATTTTATCTGGCCTCGTTCAAGATTCGATATCTTGGAAAAGAAAACTTTTGGCGTAAAGCCTGTCAATTTTTTAAAATCTCTAATCATATGGGATTGGTCGAAGTAATCCAGATTATATGACAGACCAATTTTTTTCCCGTCTTCCAATTGACTTTGAATAGCTGTGCGGAATCTAATTATTTTTTTAAATTGGGAGGGTGTTTTACAGATATGCTGATCAAAATGCTTGTTTATTGTCATTCTTGAACGTCCTGTTTTTAATGAGAATTCGGCCATGGATTGATTTAGGTTCGCTTTATTTAACATTTCGGAAATCACGTTTTCTAGCAATGCATTTTCAAAAAAAACTAATTTCGAGAGCCAATAAGCTTCTAAGGCCTTTATTCTTTCGCAATGGTCATCTATCGAAAGAATGGAGCTCATCGCATCTTTATAATCCGTATAGGGATTAAAATCGGGAAACGTTCCATGGCTATAATATCTTAGATCCTCTGGTATGAAAGCATTTATCCCAAGGGGTTTAAAGTAGGTGGTGATTTCGTTTATTTTTCCTTCATAACAGATGAGAACGGGGTCATTAAAGTTACATACGAGGTTAGTTTCTATCGGGTTAGATGGACAGTGTTTGGTCACCAATTTATTTCCATTTATCGCAGTTTGGGTTTGCTGACTTATGGTAACAATCGTGTAAATACTAGGAAATGTAAAATATACTGTAGATTTTTCCTCTGCAGTTTTTTCAAGTATATAAAAGCATTCGATATGTCTTTTGAGAAGCACATGATCAGGTTTATAGATTTTTATTGTCATTTTTATAATAATATCAAAAGTGATAAAATCTAAATGTTATTGACTTGGCATAGATGAATTTGGTTTGACTTTTTACTTGGTATCCTGCTTAGCGTTTCAGGATTGACCCCAAGGTAGGATGCACTATGAAAAGTGAAATGCGGCTATATGAAAAAGGCAATTGGTTCAGAAAGTAAAGGTAGCGCCCGTTGGCGTCTAATAGTAAAAAAGAGCTTTCGCGACGGAACTTTTTGATATATAGTTTTGTATCGAGCGCTTCCCGCTCGGACGCAACCAATGTAAGTAGTTGACTCTGGTTACTATAAAAAAAGTCTAGTGAACGATCAGGCATGGTCATTTCTTTTTCAGATAACGATTAATCATGGGGCGAAAATCTATTTTGGAAGAATTCTGAATATGCTCTGTTAATACTGATATCGGAAATTCATCCAATGTTTTGAAATTAATGCAGCCTTTTTGGAACTTTGCTTTGGGCAACTTTGATTTTAGTTCTGCCATTAATTGTGGGTTAGTATACATCACCAAGGAATGGAATGAAATATAATTCTTTGCAAGCGTTAGCCCATATTTAAATACCCCTTGTTCGTTGAAGCTGATTGCATTGGGATTTGACATGAATTTTTCGAAGCTCTCGGAAACAGCGCTGTCATTTTCTGCTATTGTTTTTCGGAATTGACCAATTATTTGTTGCTCACTGTCTGAGAGTGTACCGATATACTGATCTATTTCCATTAATTTTTTGTCGTCCATAAGGCCTGTAATTGTGTTCTAAAAATATTCAATTTTCTTTGATTTAGATGCAGATATCCTTAAAAAGATTCGATGGGTGATCACAAATAGTGTCTTCAATGAAATTATTTTTGATTTTACCCCGTATGACCTGCAATTTGTTTATAACTTAATGTGATTAATCAAATTATAAAGTTCGTATTTCTTGGGACAAGAATGCGTGTATTACAAATTGTAACAATTATTAAAATTACAAACAAAATTATGAGAAAATTTATCATGATGATTTCAATCGGAACCAGTTGGATTAATGAGTTGTCAGAAACCAATTCAACTGGAATCTGCGGGATCGTTGAAAGCAAAAGCGAAAGCTGATTTAAACAGTGTCGGTAATACTTATTATGTTGACCCAAGCAGATAATGGACTGAAGTTTAACAATAATTGTTTATTTCCGTCGAGCACATTTACGGCGTTAAATTGGGGAACGACAGTTCGTAGCAATAATTTCTATGAGGATCCTGTATTTGTTAATCCTATAGGCAGAAACGGGCTTGACGCTGCAAAAGGGTATGACGTTGGTGCAGGTTGTCATGTCGTCAATGCAGGTGTTTTTATCAATAATAATGGTGGACAAGATTTCGCTGGCAGTACGTTGCCTTCTGGCAATCCGGATGTTGGGGCATTTCAGCATGCTTTTATTGCTAACGCGGGGAGTTCTCTTGCATATGCCTATGTCCGTAATGGCACTTAATTGCTGAAGTAGCATTTGAAAATTAGTCCCGAGCGGAATATGCAAACGCAGATCTAGCCTATTCGTCACACTACAGCCAGTTTTTTTATGTAAAAAGGAATATCGCTTACAGAAGGAATATTATTTCGTAAATTCATCCTATGGAGCAAACAATAATGATTTGAATTGCTTCTTATTACTAGAAAGGAATGTATGAAAAGCACGAAACGAAATAAAGGTTTTCTATTCAAACAATATGACGAGCCGTTTCTAACGCCTTTTGATAAATTATTTGATATTTTCAAAGAACTGATTACCCATACTTCAGGTGATTTCGATGAAGCCATTGATTGGTTAAGGCAATTGGATAAAGAGTTTAAACTCACGACGCCAGATTATACTATAGACGACTTCATTGCTGATTTGAAGGATAAAGGATATATCAAAGAAAGGCTAGAATCTACCGGTGAGGGTGGGCTGGATATTACATCAAAGCTGGAAAAGGCGCTGAGGCAGCATGCCTTGGACCAAATTTTTGGAAAAATGCGAAAAGGAAGGTCGGGCAATCATAAAACCAATCACCAAGGACGCAGTGACGAAAATATGGGCGATTTCAGGAACTATCAGTATGGAGATGGCCTGGATAAAATAGTTCTGACCGAGAGCTTAAAAAACGCACAGATCAATCACGGTGTAGGTGAGTTTGCTCTAGCGGAAAATGATCTGGTTGTTGAGGATAGCCAGTTTAAGTCACAGATGAGCACGGTGTTGATGATTGATATCAGCCACAGCATGATTTTATATGGAGAGGATCGGATTACACCTGCGAAGAAAGTCGCAATGGCTTTATCGGAGCTGATCCTAACACGTTATCCGAAAGACTCACTTGACGTCATCGTGTTCGGTAACGACGCCTGGCCTATTGCGATAAAAGACCTTCCTTACCTGCAGGTTGGACCATTTCATACCAACACGGTCGCTGGATTAAAATTAGCGATGGATTTGCTACGGCGGAAACGCCATGCGAATAAGCAGATATTTATGATAACCGATGGAAAACCGAGCTGTTTAAATATGCCGGACGGTACTTATTATAAAAATCCTATGGGGCTCGATCCGTTTATCACCAGTAAATGCTATAGTATGGCGGCGCAAGCTCGAAAGCTGGGAATACCTATTACCACTTTTATGATTGCCTCAGATCCTTATCTGCAGCAATTCGTCGACGAATTTACAGCTTCAAATCAAGGGAAAGCTTATTATACAGGACTTGGAAATCTAGGTGAAATGATTTTTGAGGATTATGAAGAAAACCGTAAAAAAAGAATACGATAAGAATATATGGATTACACGAAGATTACAACATTTGGTGCATTAAAAACTTCGGGTTATAAACCTAAAACAATAAAAGAAGAATTGCGTCAGAATCTGATTACAAAAATAAGGAAAGGTGAAACAGTGTTCACCGGCGTGCATGGTTATGAAGATACAGTTATTCCAGAACTTGAAAGAGCTATTCTTTCCAAGCACAATATTAATTTTCTAGGTCTCCGTGGTCAGGCAAAAACACGTCTAGCTAGACTTATGGTCAATCTGCTGGACGAATATGTTCCGGTGGTACAGGGGTCAGAGATTAATGATGATCCGTACAATCCGATATCACGTTATGCCCTAGAGCTATTAAAGGAGAAAGGCGATGAAACGCCGATCGGCTGGCTTCATAGAAATGATCGTTTTGCTGAAAAACTTGCCACTCCTGATGTAACTGTAGCCGACTTGATCGGTGATGTGGATCCGATCAAAGCAGCAAATTTAAAATTGAGCTATGCAGACGATCGTGTGATTCACTTTGGCATGATTCCAAGAGCAAATCGCTCCATATTTGTCATTAATGAACTGCCTGATCTTCAGGCGAGAATTCAGGTGGCACTTTTCAATATCTTACAAGAGGGAGATATTCAGATTCGTGGTTTTAAGCTGCGCTTACCCTTAGATGTGCAGTTTATATTTACTGCGAACCCGGAAGATTATACCAATAGAGGAAGTATAGTGACACCTCTAAAAGATCGTATAGGATCACAGATATTGACACATTATCCGGCATCAGTTGAGATAGCAAAGGCAATTACTGCGCAGGAGGCCAATCTAGAAGCGGCTCAGAAGGATCAGATATATGTTCCTGAGTTGGCACGGGAATTAATTGAGCAGATAAGCTTTGAAGCCCGAAATAGTGAATATGTTGATGAAAAAAGTGGTGTGAGCGCTCGTATGAGCATAACAGCTTTTCAAAACCTATTGAGTACCGCCGAATTGCGCATGCTTAAAAACGGGTCGCAAGCAACCGCAGTGAGATTGGGTGATTTTATGGGTATTATACCTGCAATAACTGGCAAGGTTGAGCTTGTTTATGAGGGCGAGCAGGAAGGAGCCGATATTGTGGCATTGCAACTGATTGAAAATGCTATAAAAAGCATCTTTCCCGTCTTATTCCCAAAAATTGAGAAGCTGGAAAGAGAGAGCGATCGTTATCCTTATGATGATATTGTGCGTTGGTTTGCAGAATCGGAGGGTATTGAATTATCTGAAGAGCTCAGTGATTTGGAGTATTTTAAGGTTCTGGATGACGTAGTACCTATTAAAGCTTTGATTCAGCAATATCAGCCAGAAACGAAATCTGAAGACATCCATTTTTTAACCGAATTTGTGTTATGGGGGCTCACTTTAAACAATAAACTAAGTAAATATAGGATTGGAATGGGACTGCAGTTTCAGGATAACTTTCAAGGATATCTAAGAAACAATTTGTAAGTATTATCATAATGCTATTTAATTTCTCAAGATAGACTACAGATTCAGGCATAGGAAGTGTCAGCTGTTGAGTATATTTGATCAATCGAAAATAGTTGGGTTAATTAAAAAATGTGGAACGACTATGTCGTTCCACATCATGTTTTTCATTGTAGTATTGTAGGATCTTTACAGTATTTTTATTGAATCGATTATGAATTAAAATGTTGAGACATGGATCGTTATCCAGTTCAGCAGTTACCTCTATCGAATCAATTCTACTTATTTGACAAATGTAACTCAGATTAGATGCAGAAAGAATATGAAAATCATCCTTTTTTATGTGAAAATGGGAATATTTAATTTGTATGTAAAAACTAAACCCTAACCCTTTTTTATCAGGATCTCTTTTAACAAATATCGCGTTCCCTATCAGTTTACGAATTAATGCACTTGTATTGGGTTCAAAAGCGACCGTGTTATTAACATGAAATACTATGTTTTTAGAATCTCTATAAACTAATTATGGAAATCTTAGTATTGTGTCAGACATACAGTGAGGCATTAGAGAACGCTGGATGAACAGAATTTGGACGAATATGGTTTTACTACTATAAAATAGAGTTGATTTCTTCTTTAAACTTTAGTACCTTTAACTTGGCCTAGTCAGATCTCAAAATGGTTCATAATGATTGGCATGTCCGAAAAAAATGAGAAAAATGGTCTTTATAGTTTTATTTATCGTGGCGGCAGTCGGAGCCGGTGTAGCCTATTATTTATTCACCAATGGTAACGTTAAAGTAGATATGGGATTGAAATCATCCACTATCCATGAATTTAAAGTCAACGGACTGGACGGCTCAACCATAAACTTTGCGAAATATAAAGGTAAAAAGATTCTTATTGTGAACACCGCTTCCAAATGTGGATTTACTCCGCAGTACGAGGGGCTTGAACGTCTATATAATAAATTCAATGATAAGCTAGTTATTATAGGCTTTCCTTCAAATGATTTTTTAGATCAAGAACCAGGTAAGGACGCTGAAATAGCAGCATTTTGTCAACGAAATTACGGTGTAACTTTTCCGATGGCAGCAAAGATTGATGTGAAAGGGAAGCGACAGGCGCCTATCTATCAGTGGTTGACGAATAAAAGGCTGAACGGTGTAGAAAGTTCAGCAGTCTTATGGAACTTTCAGAAGTATTTAATTGATGAAAATGGCAAGCTCATAAAGCATTTTTCACCAAAAACTGACCCAGAGGATAAGGAAATTATATCTCTACTCGATTAAAAAGGGACTCTCATTCAATTTGGGAACTCAATCAAAAGATCCTGTGAATTAAAATGTATACCATATATTGTAGCTCATAACATAGCAGTTTTAATTATCTCTACGATTTTCTGCTATAATCCTAGATTTATGGAACTCTATTGCGTGGAACATGTTCTATGGCTCTAAACAGGGGTTAATATAAGATGAACTGCCTTTTTAGTGGTATTAGCTACTATTTTGTTTTTTAAAAAACAAAGCAATCATTATTCGCAAGAACAAAATTTATATTCGTGCATCCCTCTCGAGAAATAACTTAATATCTTTGTAAGAGAACACGAAGGAATAATCGACGACTAAAAGAGCAATATTTGCTAGTGGTCATAGCAAGTGTTAAAAATGGGAAAAATCATAGTAAAATTTTGGTTGGTCAATGTGCTGATAAGTATTCTGCTATTTATCTTATATCGACTCGTTATTGAAGAAAAAAATACGGTTGATACTGGATTTCTGAATACTATTATTGTTATAATGGACATTATTGTCAATCTTGTTTTTTCAGTGGTCTACCTTTTCGCCATAGTATCGTGTTCTTTACTGTTTTTTCTAAATCGTATAGAAAAAGTAAGGAATAGTAAAACATTATGCTTTTTGGTTTTCTCAGGAATACCAGCTATATGCTTCGTAATATTAATTGTTCATATATTGGTGCAAGTCTGCTACTATAATATGGCAATTGAACCTTTAAAAACGCTTCTCTTGTTCGCGTTTATTTACCTGGCCTGTACCATTTTAGAATTTGTTGTCTTTAGAAAAGTAATCGAAAAAGTGAAATGACTTACTATTTAAATAATGGTCATAAACAATCCATATGCCCATGAAATATATTGGAATAATACTGTTGCAAGCTTTAATTTTTTTATTGGGTTGCCACGCTAAGTTATATGGAGATGTTGGTAAAGGCGCAAGCTTATATTGCTTTACATGGTGATGTATATCGCTGTTCCATATCCGGAGGATAAGATAATAAAGAGGAAGGATTTCAAATCCTTTACCAATTATGACTATGGCAAAAAGGAGCATATCGTCAGACAGCATGAGATAGGATTGTTTAACAAGTATATGAAAAATGAACAATAACAAAAAGTCGATTTATAGTGCTCTTATTGCAAATCTTCTGATCGCACTCACCAAATTTCTAGCAGGATCTTTTACAAACAGTTCTTCCATGATTTCGGAAGGTATCCATTCAACAGTCGATACTGCAAATCAGATACTGATATTATATGGACTAAAACGTAGTAAAAAGGCACCGGATCAGTCGCACCCCTTTGGCTATGGAAAGGAGCTTTACTTTTGGTCTTTTGTCGTTTCTATTCTGATATTCGGTTTGGGGGGAGCGTTGTCTATTTATCAGGGTGTTCTTCATATACGGAATCCGCAAATGATGAAGGATCCTTTTTGGAATTACGTTGTTTTAATCCTATCGCTTATTTTTGAGGGGACTTCCTTTATCATTGCGATGAAAGCATTTAACAAGACCCGGAATGGCATGGGCTGGTGGAAAGCTATGATTAAAAGTAAAGACCCTTCAAGTTTTCTTGTCCTCTTTGAGGATGGGGCAGCTGTGGCGGGGCTTATTACCGTCATGATTCTGATGGCCTTAAGTCATGCACTGCAGATTCCTGAATTAGACGGATTGGCATCCATAATTGTCGGTTTACTATTGGTTTTCGTTTCCTTTATCCTTGCTAGGGAAAGCAGAAGTTTACTCATGGGCGAAGGCATTGCTTCTGAAACAAGAACTGAAATTGCCAGACTGGTGGAACAAGATGTTTGTGTGATAAAAACAAAAAACATTTTATCTACTTACCAGTCACCCGAGGACGTTGTATTGATGCTTATTATCGATTTTAAGGATCACTTGGATACTGAAGATATTAATGAGGCGATAAATCGGATTCGTACAACCATAAAAACCAAATTTAAATTTATACATTATGTAATTATACAGCCCGAATAAATAGGATTGGATGTACCCTTTATATCTTATGTAAAGTATATTGCAAACTGGTTTTACTTTGCCTAGGCATATTGGCGCAGTAGAATCACTAGAACGAGCTTTATACGCCTGATTGCTCCTAGGCACGGACTGCATAATTTTGCCTGGACCAATTAAACGATCCCTCTGTTTTTTTCGAGTTTATATTTTTGCGATTTCTCCATTAACTCATACTCTCTTTTTGCATTTATAAGAGTCGTTTCACCTGCTTGTTGAGATGACAAAAGAATCCGCCTAAATAGCTTTTACGCTTACAATCTGGAAGGTCATATTGCTTAGATCGAATAGTAACTGATCAGCTACGAATTCTAAGTGATTGGCGACAGATATTTAATCATCATTTCAGTCATTGAATGTGTCTCTATTTTTATAGTCGTATTCAATATTATGCCAAGAAAGCATATTATGGTTTAACAAATAAAGTTAAAAACAATGAAAAAATTAATGATGAGTAAGCAGGGTTTGGTCACGCTAAAATTTGCTAGATCGGCTAGGACATTTGCAATAGCAGTCGAAAGAAATTCAAAATTGAAAATATCTAGTTATCATATCGCCAAAAATATGGTTGATGTTACATAGTAAACCACGGAAGCAAATACGGTATCGTCACTTTAGACTTCGTAAATAACTTTTCTTCAACTAGGGGTTGTGCGATCTTTTTTAGTAATGCACGATTTGTTTGAAATCAAATAACATTTTATTCAATCTTTTACGACAAATAAAAGCGGTGCTTAGGCCCGTTATTTAAAATACAAATTATCATGTATAAATATTATATATTTTTTTTAGTTCTATTCCTTTCTAGGTTATCGTTTGCGCAGCGGATTCACGCCGTTTACGAATACATACCATCTGCAATGGCTACTTTTAAGGAAAATGTTTATTATGATGGAACGGTGAAGATCGCTGTTCGGGATTCGACTCCACAGCAGATTCAAGTACTTGATAAGGATGTGGACGATGAAGTAGCGCCTTCATATTCTATCACAATTGGTTCCGGCAAGAAGTTTAATAGGGTCGTAATGCATCAAAATAATGCCAACCAACAGTTGGAAACCCGTTCCATTCAAGGGGTCAATTATCTAGTGACTGACAAATTTCCGTTATTAGAATGGAACACAGCGTATGGCGATGTTGATACTTTGGGTAAATATGTATGCCACAAGGCGACAGCATCTTATCGGGGAACGACCCTGGTAGCTTATTATACAAATGCCATTCCTGTACCTGTAGGGCCATCGAAGTTTGGCGGTCTACCAGGAATAATTGTTATGCTCTATAATGAAAGCGCTAATCCAAACTACTGGTATCTAAAGGAGGTCAACTACCCTTATAGTGGACGTATCCCAATTGATGATAAGTATATACATTCCTTGAGCAAATTGAGTCTTGAAGAGTTTGTTAAGAAAGAAGACCAATTTAACGAAGAGCATATGCGTATGCTATATAGTAAAATGCCAATGATGGAGGGGGTTAGTGTAGAGAAGCAAAAAGTTAGAGGCGGTGTAGAACAAGTTTATGAATGGGAACATCAATAAGCAGATAGCGACCTTATTTAGTATTCTATTATTCGCTATAGCAACTCGTGGTCAGGTCGCTATCCATGGAAGGATTTGGGCTGCAGGAAAAGCTGTGGGAGGAGTCCGTATTGAACTACGGGGTGATGGCGATAACAAAATGTTGGCATATACGTTCAGCGACGGGCAGGGAAAATATAATTTGCAAACTGTGCGGAGTGGACCATTCTCTTTACTGTTCACTGCACTCAGCTTTAAGCCCGTCTCGCTACCTATCGTGGCATTGCGGGCAGATACGTTGATCGATGTTCAGTTATCGGCTGGAGGTGTGGAGCGATTGCAAGAAGTAATAGTCCATTCCAAACGTCCTTACCGTCTAGGGAAAGATACCATTGAGCTTGCAGTCAAATCGTTTCTGCAGGGGGACGAACGTACCGTAGAGGATTTACTTAAGAAGATTCCGGGTATTCAGGTCGGGACCGACGGCAGCATCAAAATAGGAGATAAGGAGGTGCAAAAAGTAATGGTTGAGGGGGACGATTTTTTTGAAAAAGGCTACCGTTTGCTAACGCAGAGCATGTCTGTTAGGCCCCTAAAAAAAATTCAGATTTTGCAGCGATATTCTCATAATAAACAACTTAAAGGTATTGAAAATTCGGACAAGATCGCACTAAATTTGGAATTGGAAGAGGATAGTAAGGCACAGTGGATGGCGTCTTTAGATGCTCAGATCGTTCCGATTGGACCCAAATATCATCAGGCTAGTGCCAATTTGATGAACTTCGGAAAAAAAAAAAGTATTATTTATTGGGAACTACCAATAACAATGGATTTGATGCCGTCAGCAGTATTAATCACCTGATTCAATCTGGATCGCCTCATGAACCAGGCCAGATCGGTGTGGGAATAACAACACCCACCTTGATAGACAATACTCCAAATATTCCTGGATTTGATCACAAGCGGACCAATTTCAATAATGATAAATTGCTCTCGTTAAATACCATTTTAAATCCTACAGCGCAGCTAAAGATTAAATGGCTCGGTTTTGCAAATCCTACCAAAAAAATATTTTATCGAAATACGGTGCAAGACTATCATCTACAGGATAATCAATTTACCAATACCGAAGATCACCAGTTTAAGAGAAAAATCGATAATTATTTCACAAAACTGGAGCTCCAATTTGAGCCTCACAAGGATGCAATATTGACCTATACAGGTACCCTCGGTTCCCTTGGTAAAATTGATCTCGGTACATTAGTATTCAATGGTGTCCAAAGTGAGGAAAGGACCAAAAGCAATGGTTACGTCACCAACCAAAATATAAGTTATAGTCACAAATTTTCTAATCGTGACGTACTAGTTAGCTCATTACGCTGGATTAAGCAGCAGACGCCAATAGATTATAATATTAATAAATTTTATTATGAAGACCTCTTTGGAGTTAAAGACATCTATGCGGTGCAACAGCACATTGCGAATAATTTAATGTACATAGGTGCCACCACTCATTATGTAAGCCGTAGAAGTAATGGCGATTTTTTTCAACTAGCCTTCAATATGGATTATCAACAACAGCAGCTCAACACCGAATTGAAATTGCTGTCTAATCCAACAGGTTTAGGTGATTCAGTATCCTCTCCTTCGGGATTTTCTAATGCAATGGATTTTAACGTTTTTCAGACTAACATTAATACCAAATATACTTTTAAACGAGGTCTATGGGAATTAACGCCACGTTTGGAGGTTGGTATGGTACAAAACATATTGATAGATTTTGGAAAATCAAAAAGTAAAAATAACGTAGTGCTTTCTCCTGGATTGTCGGGTAAATGGGGGCTTCATGAAAAAGGGCGATTGGAAGCAGACTTTTATTTTCAGCAACAGAATGCTACAAGCACTCAACTAGTTCCCAATTACTATACAACAGGTGTACGTAATTTTATCCGGGGAATGGATAATCTTGCTGCTCTAAGTAGTTCAGGTGCATCGCTAACATATACTTATGGTAGTCTGACAGATCGTTTTTTTGCCAATTTCTCTGCCGGACATCAAATTTTGTTTGATTATGTGGGTATATCAAGCAGACTAGATCCGAATTTCAGCCTTGTTCAACAGGTGTTACTTAAGGATAAAAAAAGCAGCTATTTTAAGGGCGACTTTAATTATTATCTGAGAGCTGTACATGGAAATTTTCGGTTAGATCTGGGAATGAATGCTACAGATTATGCAAACCTTGTAGAAGGAGTGGGCAGCCGTCGAATCCGTGCAGCAAGTTATGATTATGGACTATCGTTTAGAAGCGCGTGGAATTCTAAATTGAATATCTATATGGGGTATACCCTTCAGCACGTTAACTATCGAACAGAAGGTAAACTTATACTAAATAATAGCCGGGGGTTCCTGAATGTATTTTTCAGCATGTCGAAAAATATTCAGTGCAATTTAAAAAATGAATCTTATCGCTTCGGAAGTTTAATGGGGAAGAGATCCAAGATCTATTGTTTTTCGGATTTCACTTTATCGTATGAGATGAAAAAGCACAGAACGAGATTTAACATTATAGCAAAAAACATTTTTAATACGAAGTTTTTTAGAAATGTTGAGCTGACTGATATGTACAATTCTAGCACTGAATACAGACTATTGCCAGGATACATCAGTTTTGGCTTAGACCTTAGCTTTTAAAATTTACATTTGGTATTTTAGAGGAATTGAGAAATGCGCCATTTGATTTTTACAATCAACAGATTATCAAAATCAAATGGCATATTTTTTTATAATTAAGAGCTGCATGAAAGCGTAGAACATCCTGCGATATTGTCGTAGATGGGCGGACGCTTGACAGAAAACTCTGGAAATATTTCTTGATATGGTTTTTCTAAAGCTTGTGTTAGTTTTAATAACATTGCTGTGTTTCCATTACTGATTTCTTCAATACATTGGTAAAGTAAATAGTTTCTTAGTATGAACTTCGGATTTGTTGTTCTCATTAATTCTAGTGACTCTGCTTTTGAAATTGAATTTAAACGCAAACGGTATTGGTACTGGTCAATGAAATCTTTTAGTTTTTTGAGCTTTTCTTCATTCAGAGCAGTGTATGTAATGGGACTGAAATGATCTTTAACATCAGTATCTGCTTTTATTTGTTCCAATTGATTAAAGAATAAGGTGTGATCCATTTCAAGGTCTTGCATCAAGCTTTGCCAGTTTGAGAAAAATAATTCGTCTTCTTTTATGAACTCATTAAATCCAAATTTTTTGCAAAGCATTTTGTTATTGGCCTCTGAAAAATATACACCAAAATTGCTCAATGAATTTTCAAGAAATTTTTCATCATTGATGACCGGGTGGAGCGCATTTGCTAATTTCCATAGATTCCACTGTCCGATCTGTGCTTGTCTACCGAATGCATATCGTCTTCCCGGCAGATCTGTGGTGTTTGGTGTAAAATTTAAATTATATTCTTCCATCATTGCATAAGGACCATAATCGATGGTCAATCCCAAAATTGACATGTTATCTGTATTCATTACGCCATGTACAAAACCAACTCTCAACCATTCTACTATTAGATCTGCTGTTGCTCGACAGACAGTTTCAAAAAAATCTTTATATTTACATGGGTTAGAGGGGACTATGGTGGGGAAGTAATTATCAATAGTAAAATCAAGCAGATCTTGTAATAATTTGTGTTCTCCTTGAGCAAATAGAAATTCAAAATGGCCAAACCGAAGGAACGTGTCTGCAGTTCTTGCCACTACCGCACCTTTTTCGTATTGTGGATTGCCGTTATACATAATATCCCGTATTACATCTTCACCAGTGAGGGAAAGGCTCAATGCCCTCGTAGTGGGAATGCCCAAGTGATGCATAGCTTCACTCATGAGGTACTCGCGTACAGAGGATCTTAATACTGCCCTTCCGTCTGCACGTCTTGAGTAGGGCGTCTCACCAGCACCTTTCCATTGTATTTCCGTTTTTTTACCCTCACAATTAATGATTTCTCCAGCGAAAATTGCCCGTCCGTCACCGAGCTGACCCGCCCAATTACCAAATTGGTGCCCTGCGTAAGCTGTCGCATACGTCTGAATATTTTTGGGTAGTTGGGAGCCTACAAGAAAGTTAACATCGTTTTCTTCAAATTTTCCAAGGCCTATTTCCGTCGAAAGAGCCTCATTAAAAGCAATTCGTTCGGGTTGTTCAAATCCTGCTGTTTCAGTTGTTGCAAATAATACTTTTGGCGTAGCTCTCGGTAACGGGCTATTGGAAAAATCTCCAGGAAATATTTTAAGGAAAGGTTGTGTGATCTGTTCAATATTCATACATCAAAGATATTAATTATTAAAGAAAAGCCCTTTATATTAAAATGGCTCTACATTTTAAATAGTAATAGAAAGTGAATTAGTAGTTAATGCTATTGACAGTTCTAGCATTTACTACTGCTTTGTTTTTTGATAACATAAAAGCAGAGACAATTACGAAACTATTCTTTCGGTTTGAATGTTATCTTTCCATAAGAAACCATAGGAAAATTTAGCGAATTATGAGTCTACAAGTTGATAGTGTCGTCAAAGAGATAGAAAATTATGAAGGTAATTTTCATAAAGACGTGATAGAAGGTTTAAATACTTATCCCAAGAAATTATATTCAAAATATTTTTATGATCCTATCGGCGACCGGCTTTTTCAGGACATTATGCAAATGCCGGAATATTACCTAACAGACTGTGAACTCGAGATTTTTAGCAAAAGAACATTGGAGATGGCTGAGCTCATCTCCGCTGACTATTCTGCTTTCGACCTCATTGAACTGGGAGCTGGTGATGCGCTTAAATCGAGTCATTTATTAAGACATCTTAGCAAAAGTGATATCGATTATTCCTACATGCCAATAGATATATCAGGCAATATCCTTACGGTATTGTGTGAAAAATTATCCGAAGAAATTCCAAACTTAGATACTGTTCCTTTGAAAGGCGAATATTTTGAGATGCTGAATGAGGCAATGAAAATATCCGAACGTCGAAAAGTAGTTTTATTTTTAGGGGGAAATATTGGCAACATGGATATGGAAGAAGCACAACTGTTTTGTGCTGAAATTCGTCGTAGATTGAGTCCCGGAGATTTATTTATTATAGGTTTTGACTTAAAAAAAAATCCTCACACCATCCTCTCTGCATACAATGATAAATCTGGAATCACTTCGGCATTCAATATTAATTTACTTAACCGAATAAACAGGGAGCTGGGCGCAAACTTCGATACACAATATTTTCAGCATTACCAAACTTATGATCCTATCTCTGGAGCTTGTAGAAGCTTTTTGGTCAGTCTAGCAAACCAATATGTACACATTAAAGGAGATTCGATTTTTTTTAAGGAAAATGAATTGATTGACATGGAGATTTCACAGAAATATTCGCTTGAGGAAATTCAACGTCTTTCTTCTTTGGCCGGATTTGAACTGTTGGTAAATTTAAATGATAACAAAGGTTGGTTTGTGGATTCCATTTGGAGGGTAGCGTAATTATAATCGTTTATGAAAAATATAAATTTAGCAGTTAGCGTATTGCCAGAAAAAGAAGTGTTATATGCAAAATATCTTACTGTAAGAGGCTATTCTGAGGAACTTTGCCGGCCTTTGGAAATTGAGGACTATGTCGTTCAGCCAATGGCTGATGTTAGTCCTCCAAAATGGCATCTTGGGCATACTACATGGTTTTTTGAAACCTTTATATTGATTCCCCACTTACCGAATTATCAAGTCTTTGATGACGAATACAACTTCGTTTTCAACAGCTATTACGAAACAATAGGTTCCCGTGTGATTCGAACGGACCGAGGTAATCTCAGTAGGCCATCAGTAGGAGACATCTATAATTACCGCCGATACGTTGACAAGCATATGATCGAATTTTTGGATGGGGGATTTTTGACACAAAATCTTGTTGGTATCTTTGTCTTGGGTTTGAATCACGAACAGCAACACCAAGAATTGCTGCTCACGGATATAAAATATATATTAGGGCATAATCCTCTTTTTCCTCCCTATAGCAAAGAAATTACGTCACCCGAATGCAAGAATTACGACAGAGAGTATGTTAGATTTGAGGCTGGAATTTATGAAATTGGATTCGAGGGACAAGGTTTCTGTTTTGATAACGAACTGGGACGGCATAAAGTCTACCTAGATGATTTCGAAATTGAGAATACCTTGGTCACAAATCAGCAGTTTCTTGATTTCATACAAGCTGGGGGATATTTAGACTTTCAATTTTGGCATGCAGAAGGATGGGATTGGGTTAAAAAGCATCAAGCAAAAGCGCCTTTGTATTGGCATATGATTGATGGGAAGTGGATGAATTATACCCTGAAGGGATTGACGGATATCGACTTAGAGGCCGCGGTTTGCCATATTAATTTCTATGAAGCTGCTGCGTATGCGTCTTGGAGAGGTATGCGACTTCCGACAGAGGCGGAATGGGAAGTCGCAGCCGACCACATTAGTTGGGGAGAACGTTGGGAATGGACAAGTTCGGCTTATCTTCCTTATCCAAAATTTAAAAAAGAGGCGGGTGCAGTAGGTGAATATAATGGCAAATTTATGATTAATCAAATGGTGTTAAGGGGCGCTTCAATAGCTACACCAAAAGGCCATAGCCGCAAGACTTACAGAAATTTTTTTCAAACCGCACATCAGTGGCAGTTCACAGGAATTAGATTAGCCAGATAATATGGTCGAGATCGACTCAGTTTCTAAATCATTTAACGGTAAGGCGGCCGTTGATCACATATCAATAGAAGTGAGAGATGGTGAATTTCTTGTTATTTTGGGTACCAGTGGTTGTGGTAAAACCACTACTTTAAAAATGATTAATAGGCTGATTGAACCTGATAAGGGTAAGATTTTTATCCGAGGTAAAGATATATCCAAAAGGAGGCCGGAAGATTTGCGTAGAGAAATTGGTTTCGTAATGCAGCATGCTGGCCTTTTCCCCCATTATACCATAGCCAAAAACATTGCTGTGGTTCCAGAACTGCTGAACTGGAAAAAAAATAAAATTAAGGATCGTACAGTTGAGCTTCTAAGCAAATTAAATTTAGGAGAAGATCTGTTAAAGCTCTACCCACATGAATTGAGCGGAGGCCAACAACAGCGCGTAGGTATAGCAAGGGCGTTAATAGCCAATTCCCCTATATTGTTGATGGATGAACCCTTCTCGGCACTGGATAACATGACTAGAAGTGGCATCCATGCCGAATTCAAATTGTTGGAAGAGATCCGAAGCAAAACTATTGTCTTGGTTACACATGATGTGCCTGAAGCTTTTGAACTTGGACATCGTATCTGTTTGATGGATGAGGGAAAGATTGTACAGATTGGAACACCTAAAGAGCTACTATATAGTCCAGCAAATGAATTTGTGTTTGATTTTTTTTTAGAAAATCGCTTACTGTTGGAGTATAAAGTAACGATGCTACATGAATTAAAAGGAATTATAGCGTTGGATCATTTCATCGATAACTATGGTTTTTCTGAAAACACAGACCTATGGCGTGTTTTACAGGTGTTAAGTGCACGTGTGGATGCCATACTAGACTATGAATGTATGATAGTTGCATTCAACACGTATAGAAAACAGCAGGTGGTATGACGGATCAAACTCTTTGGCAATTCGCACTTGAGCAGCAGGAGAAGTTAGTGATACAGATCTGGCAGCATTTAGAACTTACATTTTTAGCTCTGACATTTGCCATTCTTATTGGAGTACCTTTGGGAATATTGATTTCGAGGAAAAAGAAATTTGCTGCTATTGTTTTAGCTTTTGCAGGGATTTTACAAACTCTTCCTAGTATTGCATTGCTGGGGTTTCTTATTCCAATCCTAGGTATTGGTCCTATTCCAGCTATTGTTGCACTTATTATATATGCACTTTTACCCATTATTAGAAATACTTATACTGGAATCACTAGCGTAGACCATATTATCTTGGAATCAGCCAAAGCTATAGGTATGACCGATTGGCAAATACTATTCAAAGTTCAACTTCCCCTGGGTATACCGGTGATTGTCGCCGGAGTTCGGACAGCCGCAGTGATCAATGTAGGCGTCGCAACCTTAGCATCATTCGTTGGGGCCGGCGGATTGGGTGAATTTATCTTTGGTGGTATATCACTCAATAACTCCAATATGATCTTAGCGGGAGCTATTCCCGCTGCATTACTTGCGATACTTTTAGATAAAGGTATCGGATTGCTACAAAATTCAATCGCTAATTTCAGATTTTTTCTAATCTTTATTTTGCCCAGCTTTCTTCTTATTCTTGCTATCCTCTATATAAGAACAAACAGTGTTAATCGGCAGATAAAAGCTGGTTTTACACCCGAATTTATGGGGCGCCAGGATGGTTACTTAGGCCTCCGTAGTGTTTATGGTCTAAAAATAAAACCGCTTATCATTAGCGATGCGATTATGTACAAAGCCGCTTTTGAAAAGGATATCGATCTTATTAGTGGATATTCCACTGACGGTCGCGTCAAAGCTTATGATCTGCTTGCATTGAAAGATGACAGGAATATTTTTCCGCCCTACTTTGCCGCACCGATTGTCAAGGTAGCGACGCTCAAGAAATTTCCACAATTGGAAGAGACAATAAATCTATTGGCAGAGAAGTTCACTGATTCGGTGATGATTAGCCTTAATTATAGGGCTGATTTCCTAAAACAGACGCCTGAAAATATTGCCAAGGACTTTTTAGTGCAAAACAAACTCTATAGACCATCACGCCGAGGTCAGGCTGGTACCATCAGGATAGGTTCTAAAATTTTTGGGGAACAATACATTTTGTCGGCCATTTATAAAATTCTCCTTGAAGGGTATACTGATTATAAAGTGGAGACAAAGACAGGACTTGGCGGAACCAAAATTTGCTTTGATGCTTTGATACACGATGCCGTAGACTTTTATGTGGAGTATACGGGGACAGGGCTTTTGGTATTACTGCAACCGGAGCAACAAATTATATCCAATGTGTCCAAAGATCCTGCTGGCACCTATAACTATGTAAAGGGTGAATTTGAGAAGAGATTTGGCATTACTTGGCTAAAACCTCTTGGTTTTAATAATGCATACGCTCTAATGATGCGGCGTTCTCAAGCTGAACAAAATCATATCCAAAGTATTAGCGACTTAAAAAAATACGAATAACCGAAAAAGTAATTCCAACATTTACTTCAAAATGTAAATAATTGAAACTATCAATGCTCTGACATTGTTTCAAGAACATCGCAATATAGCTTATTGTGGTATAAATTAAACTACATAGCTATGAAAATTTTATTATGGAGAGGATTGATCAACAAATCCTGGGAGCATTGCACCGTTGACAACAAACACGTTACCTATAAAAAGACTCGCGCTTAATGTCAGGCCACTTTGAGTTAGTGGCTTAACATCGTTATAATTTGATGATAATGGAGTCGAATTGCTTTCAATTGATAGGATGTGATGAATTTAAATTATATTTCTACGTGTTCGAACTATTTGCTTGTTAAGCTTGTTGATAAGTTAAATGAAAAATATTATTATGTTATCTAATTATAAAAACATCATCCAGATCTCTTTATGGGGCATATTTTTGATAAGCTTTGTTTTTACAGGTTGCCGGGACCGCAATACTAAAAATCAGCCGGCAGGGAAAGAAGTCTCTAAAATGAAGGAGCAGGCTGAGAATACAGATTTTACACTTGCGTTCCTTAATGCCCTCTTCTATGAGGAGGATTTTGAGTCCTCTTTAAAATCCCAATTGCAACTCAGTCAAAGGCAGATTGCTGATTTAAAGGTAGCAGCGAGTACAGCTGTGGAAAAACTTAGCGAGGAGGATGAACCTTCCAGTAAATCATTTAAAGAGTCTATAAACCAGGCCACGACTCAAATTGTCAAAATACTCGGTAATCAAAAGGCTGCTCAATTCTTTCATTTTATAACTGCACGTTATAATGATGGAGAAAATACGCTACCAATTGAGCCAAATCATATTCCTGAAGACACGCGTATTATTGTAAATGGACCAGCTTTTCGAATGGATGTATTTCAGCAGGGCAAGCTAGTTAAGACCTACAGTATTGCTATTGGATATCCCGAGTTCCCGTTGCCTACTGGTGTACGTAAAGCGACCAACATCATATTTAATCCTACATGGACACCTCCGGATGAGCCTTGGGTGAAAGGTAAGGTTAGTCCGGGCGAGAAAGTCCCTGCTGGAAGTAAACTAAACCCTCTTGGGCCCATTAAAATTCCCATTGGTATGCCGTCTTTGATTCATGGCGGAAAAGATGTATCCAAATTGGGAGCGTTTGCTTCTCATGGTTGTGTTGGTCTTACGGACGGTCAGGTGCAGGATTTTACAAAATTTTTGTCCTTAGTAGCAGGAAATCCGATTTCGGCAGAGGCAATCGCTAATTACGAAAAAAAGGATACAAAAACTGAAACTGTAAAATTAAAGCAACCTGTATTAGTAGAACTTCGATATGAAACCATTGTTGCTCAGGATGGAGGTTTGCATATCTTTCGGGATGTTTATGAGCGAGGTACAAATACCATTGAAAATGCGACCCGTGTTCTTGATAAATATAATATCAAGCTAGAGAAGCTCAGTGAGCAAGAGCGCACTAGCTTAATGAAAGGTTTGGAAGATATGAATCAGGATGCGCGTGGTAATAAAATTGCCGGCGTTGACAATCCGGAATCATCCTCAACAGGCGATAGTGCAAAAGAACGAGCCGCTGATAAAGAAAGCCGAAAAGACAAAGGCCAAGTAACGAAAAAGGTAGTTGGCCAGAAAGAAATCGTTGTTAGAATTGCAGCATTGAAAGGTAAAGGATATCCACTTCCTGTAGACATTAATTCAGGGAAATAAATAAGTTCTAATTGCTTATTAGCACCCCCATGAAACTTTATGCTACAAGTATCATGGGGGTGTTTACATACCTTTTTATTTAATTTTGACGAGTTCCACACGTCTGTTTTTAGACCTGTTGTCTTCTGAGTCGTTAGCGACCAAAGGACGGTCTGCACCGTAGCCCTTAGCTGATAATCGGGATTTATCAATTTTCTGAGCAATGAGTGCATCCATCACAGCTTTTGCACGATCACTAGAAAGCTTTTTGTTGTGAGCGCTATCGCCAATATTGTCCGTGTGCCCTTCGATTGCGATTTTTAATGAGGGATCATTTTTTAGCGCTTCGGCAATCTGAATGACCAAATCGATTCCTGACGTGGTAATACTTGATTTATCCGTATCGAATGTGATATAAACGATCGATTTACCTGTTTCAGAGAGATCTTTTGTGATTTCATCTGCTGTAATTTTTTTTATCGTTTGTTTGAAATCATTCTCTTGAAGAATATTAAGTTTGGCTCCAGCATTGTTGCACGTATATTGAATAAATATATTACCTTGATTTTTGGTTCTAATAACATAAACTCTGATTTGTTCATCAACATATCCGATGTCACCTTCATCACCTTTGTGTGGATCCTGCTTATTGTATCGATCATACTCTTCCCTTGTAATGGTGCCATCAAAAACTTTTACAGCGCCGATAGACGCTAAATAATCCTCCATGCTTTTTTCAAAATAGCGTTGTGAAAATTGAGTACCTTGCTCATTTGTTATATTTGCTTTATAGAGTCTACCTTCGAATGGTTTCATAACTCCGTTGATGGCAAAATAGCAAACATCAAAGTCTTTTTTAATGGGCTGGTTCATCTCTTTGTAACCTTTTGGCGGAGTAAAAAATGGGAACACGCCGATATCACTCTCTGAGTACGGGATACTTGCAAGATCAAAGCTTGTTGTTGTGTCAATTTTTGTAGGCGCTTCTTCAATCGTTCTTTCCTGTGGAGTTGGCGGCGGGGTATTATCTTTTACCTGTTGGGTGCATGAGGCAACTGCCCATGCAGATGTCAATAAAAGTATTGTGCTTTTCATATTTTCTTTATTTTAGCTGTGGCAAATTTTATGCCTAAAACGTTGACATATTTGTCAATTGGATTGAAATGCGGAGCAATTCTTTTTCTTTTACGCAGCTCCTATTGAAGTCTTTAGGAAGCTGCAGGAGTAAAGTTGTTGAAGCATTTTAGTATAAATTCCTATTATTATGGAATCCGTTTAAGCTCGTTTCTTGTTCATGGTTTTCACTCTCTCTTTTCTCAAACAGTAAAAATAAATAGCAATAAAAATCATCACGTAGAGGTTTGACTGTTGCTAAAGTAAATGGAGACAAGGTAATTTATATTAAAAGATTTGGCTATCGTGATTTCGCCAATAAATTGGCTGAAAATTTCTATTTTTAGATCCTCAACCTTATATAGTATAGTTAAGTCAACAAAGATAACCCGCACACAAAAACTAATGGATAAAAGCACAAAAATTATTATCTTTATTTTCTGTATCTTCAAACTGACACTTCATATCATTGCAGATATACATTCAGGATTTCAGGGAGATGAGCTACTGCATATAGCAACCGGAAACCACCAAATATGGTATGGCAATACGTACATGACTTTCCAGCTTTGCATATGTTTGATAGACTTTACCTGACGCAATTGGATGATCTTACTTTCACTGAAGTAGTATCTGGTCTCTTTTTAGATATCAACCCGATTACATCTATCATGCTACTTCCTACATTTATTTTCATTTTAGGAGGTCAAAAAATAAAACATCATTACCGGCCCTTAGCGACTTCAATTTTATTTTCTGTTCTATTTTTAGCGTATTCTAAAGGCAAAGCCTATTACTTTTTCCCGATTGTTCTAACATTATTGCCATTTGTGGGTGTTTTTTTTGAGCGTATCATTATGCCTCGAAGAAGGTGGTTGTTATATCCATTAGGTTTTATTTTATTATTAGGAACTATGTTGATTCCTTTTGGTCTACCCATTTATTCTTATGCCCACTATATAGATACTATTCACAAATACCTTCCTAAAAACGTGAAAAATGGTAAGGAGGTTCTTCCTATGCAAGAATACATTACAAAGCAAAAGTGGGAAAGTACTATGCAGGAGTTACGATCCGTTTATGACAGTTTGCCTGCAAATGAACAGTCGAACTGTCTCATTTGGGGTAAACATTATTCTCAGGCTGGCGCTATCGAGCTGATGAAGAGTACATACAGGCTTCCGAATGCCTTTTGCTACCACGGTAGTTTCTACAGTTGGGCACCATTTGGACAAATGCCAAAAACTGTAATAGCCATTTGTTACAACGATACCAGCGAAGAGTTTTTTTATCCTTTTTTTGAAGAAATCATTCCTGTGAAAAAGTTATATAGTCCATATGCCAGTAACGAAGGATGGGTGCTACAGACGATTTATATCTGCAAAAAACCTAAACAAAACTTTGACAAATTGAAAGATCTTTTTACAACGAGAATATTTGAATAAGCAAACCTATAGATAGGGATGTTATATTTTTTCCAACAATCATTTGTTAATAAATTTAAATCCTCTTTAGTCTTCAAAACCGTATTGTCACAATCTCAAATAGCGATGGCCATTCTGCTATTTCTGATTATGATCACGTCACTGTTATTTTCTTATCCCAAAATAACACTAGAAAAAATTTTTTTTATTTAAATTTAGCTGAATCCAGGTAAGACAACTAATAATCTCGGGCAATGCATACTTCGTATCTACACCTTTTAACATCTAAAAAGAATATTAAGTGTTATTTTTTTATAGCTATTTTTCTTTTATGTACTAATTTGAATCAGCTTTTTGCGCAGAAAACAACTGCTCTATTAAAAGAGAAAATTGAACGAATAATTTCAACGAAGGATATGAGGGTAGGAGTTTCAATTTTAGCAAATGATGGTCAGGATAGCATTTCAATAAACGCTGAAGAGCATTATCCTTTACAAAGTGTTTTTAAACTGCATATTGCTCTCGCAGTGCTCTCAGAAGTAGACAAAGGTAAGTTGTCATTAAACAAAAAGATAAAAGTTACTGAAAGGGAACTTCTCCCTGACTTTTGGAGCCCGCTTAGAGACGAACATCCAAAAGGGGGTGATTTTACGATTAAAAAACTAATCCAATATTCTGTTTCTCAAAGTGATAATGTGGCTTGTGATGTGCTAATTCGCTTGTTAGGCAAACCGAAGACAGTGGAGGACTATTTCAAGAAAAACCATATTATTGATAATTTTGAAATTAACTATACCGAAGAGGATATGCAGTCTAAATGGGAAAATATGTTTCAAAATTGGACAACAGCTAACGCTGCAAGTGAGCTTTTGATGAAATTCTATGCCAATGGAAATAATCTACTATCCCAGCATAGTTATGATTTTGTTTGGAAAACTCTGAGAGAAACAAATACTGGTGAAGACAGGCTAAAGGGAGCTTTACCAAAAGGAACGGTAGTAGCACACAAGACAGGATATTCTGGCAAAAACAGCGAAGGAATTACGGCCGCTTTTAATGATATCGGTATAGTGTTTCTCCCTAATGGTAAGTATTTTATTATCAGTGTTTTTGTGGCGGATTCTAAAGAGAGCAATGAAGTTAATGCACAAATGATTTCAGCTATATCAAAGGCGACTTGGGATTTCTATTTGGAGAAATAAATTGGAGTGTACGAAATTAATGTTAGATTAAACCTGCTTTTAGGAGAATGATTAGGAGATAGATGGATGTTATTCTTGTGCAAAGAAATGAAAAAATCAGCTGTAAACCAATATGTTATCGATAAATTTTCTCATTTTAATTTGAATGAGGAGGAACTTTTTGAACTTAACAAGATTTTAATCTTTAAAAGATTTCGTCGAAAAGAAATTATTTTTTCATATGGCGAACGCGTCACTACAATCGCTTTAATTATTGAGGGCGCTGTATATTCAAGTATCCTACAGCCGGATGGTACCACCCGTATTACCAGTTTGCATTATCCTTCATCTCTGGGAGAAATAATTTTTAATTTTGAAGATTACCTTCAAGACCGACCATCTAAGAAAGATTATCGGGTACAGGATGACTGTTTGCTATTGATGCTGGATATTCCAGCAGTTAAACGTCTGTATGAGCAATTTCCAAGATTTTATCAATTGGAACTAATGATTATTCAACCAAATTTCGTCACGGCACTGAAAAATATCGAGATTCTACAATCAAAAAATGCAGCAGATAAAATAAAACTATTAAAATTTCATGCGCCCGAAGTATTTAAATTATTTCCTTATGGTCATATCGCATCATATCTTGGAATACATCGGAATACGTTCAACAATGTTATATCAATTTTATAACTATTATACGATAAAATGCACAATTTTGTGCATTTTTTTAACGCTATTGTGATGTTAATTTGCTTCATGATTTGTAAAATGACTGAAAACAGTATTGGTATCGCAGTGGCAGATGATTCGCCAATTCATAGAAAGCTCATTTCTATTATTTTAAAAAGGGATCCACGTTTCCATCTTCATGCCGTTTTTAACAATGGGAGCGATTTAATTTTGGCAATCGATCAAATGGATCTCAAGCCTAGTGTATATTTTCTTGATATTTTGATGCCTATTAAGAACGGACCTCAAACTACTATTTTGCTGAAAGAGCTGAATCCGAACGCTTTAATTTTTGGATACACTAGCCTGTTTTGCAGTCCAATGGTGGACCAGATGTATTATAATGGTGCGAAGAAGATATACCAAAAAGGGGAAAAATCTCTTCAGTTAATTTTCGATGAAATATACGAATGCTGTATCTTAGAGTGGGCAGAATGATACCTTCCTTACGGCAGTATCAATATATAAAAAAATACGATCATTATAATTAGATTAGAAAGAAGTATTCGCCGATTGGTTGTGTCCTACCAGATTATGTAACCGTCGAAGACGGGGAGGCTGAAATTAAATTTTGCAAAAAATGAATGTTGTTAAATATGTAAAGGTTTATATGAATTTAATGGATCCAAAAGCGTATATTCTTAACTTGACGAATGGGGCAGACCAAAATAATAGGGGTGGTTTCAATAAAAGCTTTTATCGTTTCATTGCATTTATTTTGATGTTAGTACCGTTAAATTTATTTTCTCAAAATATTGTTAGCAGAAAAAAATACACTTATCAGATTAGAGAAGAGATTGGGGATTTAAATAATGACGGTAAAATGGATAAAATTACCGTTAATATGGATACAACTGATGATTCACAACCGTTGAGATTACAAATATTTCTATCTGGAAATCAGGGGAAGTTAACCTTAGCATTAACTTCAGATCAAGCTATTGAACCGCAATATCCAGTCGAAAACCAAAGAAAGTACAATGGTTTTCAAGTGCCCGATTTTATTATTGAAAAAGGAATTTTAAAAATGTGGCAAGAAATTAAAGGTGGAAATATAACCTATCACTTCAAGTACAATAGAGGTAATTTCGAATTGATTTATGTTGAAAAACTTACTAGTGATATCGCCAAAAGCTATTTTGACGAAAACACGATCTTTACTGAAACTAAATTTGATCTCATACGCGGAATAAGAACCGAAACAGATGAGCACTTTGGATCAGGCAAAGTACTTAGTATACGAAAGAAGACAGTTTTGATAAGGCCTTTGCCAAGATTACAGGATTTCAAATTTTCCGATAAGAATCGATATTGAGGATTGCTCGTTATTTCCCAAATAATTCGACATGTGGAGTGGTTTTTCTTTTGTTTTAGCCGTGATCAGGTAGTTGCATGTTATTTTAAGATATACTGTAAATAATCGAAACTTTTGTGTGAAGGCCAGCGTTACATTAAGTAGCATTGAAATATTGATCATTGAAATATTACATATTCGAATAATCCAAGCGATTATTACAATGTCAATGTTACAAATTTAAAAGCAAAGCAAAATTAATTTTAGAAATTCAAAAAAATTGGAAAATAAAGATCCTTTACCACAGATAAACCATCGATTTGTGTCAAGAGTATGGATAGCCGCAGGCATCATATCGTTTATAGTCGTCGCCCTCCTGCTATCTTGGAAAGCCAATCAGGTGTTCTTGTATACTTTAGCTGGTGCCATCATTGCAATATACTTTCATGGATTTGCAGGTTTAATCGCCCGAAAAACAAAGATATCCCCAAAATGGTCACTTCCACTTTCTATCATTTTGTCGATCAGCTTTTTATTTGGAACTTTTTTTCTAATTGGAGCCCGCGTTACAGGTGAGGTGGTTCAGTTTACCAAAGAAGTTCCTAGCCTAGTAGAAGATGCTAAAAACTTCATCGAAGGCAATAGTAACATAAAACTGATTTATGAAAAAATAGCTTCTTCTAAAATAGTCGAGAAAGCTTCACTATTATTGGGTGGATTTTTTAATAGTACAGTCGGCGTTTTTGGAGATATCTATATCGTACTATTTATTGGAATTTTTTTCACGGCGGCTCCCGACCAATATAAGACTGGCATTGTAAAGCTTCTTCCAGCCGATATGCGTTTACAAGGTAATAATTTGATAGAAAAAATTGTAAAAAATCTCAGGTCTTGGTTAAAGGGAATGCTATTCTCAATGTTCGTTGTGTTTGTACTTACGAGCATTGGACTTGCTATTCTGGGTATAGATTTGTGGCTAGTATTAGCTCTTATTGCAGGGCTATTAAGTTTCATTCCCAACTTTGGTCCGATTATATCGATTATTCCAGCAGCTCTTGTTGCCCTTTCAAAATCCCCATCTACTGCTTTGTGGGTGATTGTGCTTTATTGTTTTGTTCAGCTGGTAGAGAGCAATTTTATTACACCCTTGGTGCAACAGGAATTGATCAAAACGCCCCCCGCGTTAATTATCATTTCGCAAGTATTTGTAGGGATCTGGCTTGGAGCCTGGGGGGTTATACTTGCTACACCAATTTTGGTCATTGTTATGGTGTTGGTACAAGAACTTTATATTAAAAAGCAGGATCAAAAGCAGTCACTTTCTAAATAATATTAAGTCCGTCTCTGCATACTTACAGCAGTACTATCGCTATCGACTAACTTCGGTATTCAGCAAGGTACGGGAGCAAAAAAAATCGCTCGTTAAGCTGAGGCGACGAGCGATTTGAGATTAAGATTGGAGAGTTTTAATCCAATAGACCATATACACGGACATAGTCTATTTCGAACGTTGCGGGGAATATTGTATCATCTACACCCTCTTTGCCGCCCCAGTTTCCGCCGACAGCGAGGTTAAGTAACCAATGGAACTTTTGGTCAAAAGGCCATTCTTTGAAGCTCCTATTTTGATTGACAAAGTGAAAGATCTCTTGTCCGTCAATGAAACCTTTTATATATGTCGGTGTCCAGTCTACACGATAGCTGTGAAATTCTTCAGAAACACCAGACACCTTTTTTTTACTCGTTTTCTGTGTGTTTATGCTATGATTATAAGCTTGGGTATGCACCGATATATGCACCATATCCTGATCGTATCCGACATGTTCAAGTATATCTATTTCGCCCGATTTAGGCCAATTACCATATTTCATATCAGTAGGAAGCATCCAGATCGCTGGCCAGGTACCAATCCCTCTTGGCAATTTTGCACGCGCCTCAAATCTGCCATACTTGAAGTCTCCTTTATTCTTGCTGGTCAGCCGTGCAGAGGTATAGGGTTTGTCCTTTTTATTTCCTTTTCTCGCCATAATCTTAAGGACACCGTTTTCCACGATGGAATTTGATGCTGAAGCCTCCATATAATACTGCTGTTCATTGTTGCCCCAGCCGTTGTACAAAGAACCGACATCATAAGACCATTTGGTTTTATCTGGCAATCCTGAGTAATTAAATTCATCAGCCCATATTGGTGTTGGCGAAAAATGATAGGTTATCTCATTTGCTTTACCTGAATTTGACTTGACAAAAAAGGGGATGTTGGCGGTCGCTACCTTGTTATTTCCATCGTTTGCATAGACGAAGAGCCGATAGGCGCCTTCTAGAGGAGGAGCCGTCAAGAGTGTCCTGTCAACTGCATTATTTTGTATAAAGCCACTTAATCCCTGCGGACGCTCTTCACGGTCGCCACCTTCTTTAAGGTCTGTGCTTTCTTTGAGAAGCTCCCAACGTATCTGTAATTTATCGCCGTCGGGATCATGTACAAAGGCTTCTATAGGGTAGGATTTACCGGATTCAAGGTAGATAAAATCTTTTGCATGCCTATGATTCAATAATAGAGAGTCTAACTGCGGGGCCCGATTACGGGGCCATTGGGCCGACCAAAGGTACTGCATAACATCGACAACCTCATTTTCCTCACCTTGCTCTGTGAATAATCCATACCATGTTGGTGTACGTTCCTGTTTTTGTCCCCACAAAAAAACATAAGATCCCAGACAGTTTTTATCTTGTCCGATAGTGGCTTCGTATCGGCTTTTGTAAACTTTCGCTTTTTCGTGGCTGGTCTCTTCAATCGGAGCTCCCCAAGGTGTTTGCAGGCCTTCCCAATGGCCAGTAGGTCCCCATTCTGTCACGATATAGGGTTTATTCCATCCCGTCTTTTTTAATTGCTCAGGAACAGCGGCAAGGCCACCATATACTTGTACAGCAATCAGGTCCAGTGCTGGGCACCTGGTTTCGATATAATCAATTTCCTTTTGATTCACACCGGCCAGCATGGTTGTGACTAAATGATTGGAATCTAGTCCATGGATCATCTCAGCGATCGAATTGACAGCATCCCATACTTTTGGGTTACTGTAATGTAGGTTAAGCTCATTGCCGATTCCCCAAGCAAGCAGTGCCGGATGGTCCTTATATTTAAGTACGATTGTGCGAATATATTCTTTTTGTTTGGCAACAGCTGCCGGATTATTGTAATCGAAGCCATGGCGTTCTGTTTTCACATCGAGCCCTAAGGTTACCGTGAGACCTAAAGTTTGTGCTTTATTTAGGATTTCATCAGCTTGCTGGGGGCTCCATGTGCGTATGGAGTTGCCTCCATACGCTTTTAATTTTTCCAGATTGCTTGTTCCGCCTGCTCCTTTAATGAAGTAAGGCTGTCCATTACGCATTATTGTAAAACTATTTTCAACTTTAACGATTGTCGATTTAACAGGTTTGCCTTGCTTGCCCCATCCGTAGGAAAGGAAAAGTATGTTTAGCAATAGGGATATTAGTAGTTTTGCTGCTGTCATCATCTATCTAAAGTTAGGGTTTGCATCTATCTGAGTTTGCGGTATAGGAATGTACTCGCTGACACCAGGGGTGAATTTTGCGCCGAAGATTTCTTGGGCGCGTTCTGTACGGACCAGGTCATTAAAACGCTCGCCCCACCATTCGCAGGCAAATTCCGCTCGGCGCTCATCCAAAATTTGATTTAAATTTACATTTGTAATCGGTGCTAGTTTTGCGCGTTCGCGAATCAGACGAAAAGGCTCATCTCCATTTTGTCCCTTTCTGACCTTCGCTTCGGCATTTAATAAAAGAACATCCGCGTAACGCAATATACGTACATTATTGTTTGCTCCATATTCCATTCGGCCTGCTGTCATCTGCGATTTTGGGAGATAGGCTTTACCATTGAAATATTTTACGCCAAAAGGATTGCCATAAACGACATCGCCACTTGGAGTTAACGATGTAGTCGCCGGATTGCCATCTACGCCACAATATAAAATTGTTGTTTTTAAGCGTTCCGTTTCACCTCTATTGGTTAAGAAATCAACGATGTTTTGCGAAGGTGGTACCCAGCCTGCTCCGGAGATTGGGCTTCCTTTTTGATCCCCAGAAGGGCCCTGCCATTTAAAAAAGGTACCCCAATCAACGCCCGGACGAACAATATCACCAGTTCCTAAGCCGAAATCAGAATATTGCAGCTCAAAGATAGACTCGTTCGACAATTTTCCCGGTATTTTAAAGAGCTCGTAGTAATTTGGGTATAGCGAAAAGCGACCGCTCGCAATAATTTTGTTTGTTGCATCCAGAACATCATTCCAGTGAGCACTACCGTTATCATTCCCGGCCAAATCAGCAGCTGCCTTCGCTTTCAAAAGAAGTGCAGAATATTTAGTTACCGCCCCAATGTGCTTCGATTGATTTGGACGAGCATCTTCAAGATCTTCCGAGCAGGCATTCATTTCATCAATGATAAACTGACGTACTTCTGCTACCGTACTTTTTTGGATCGTAGCCAAACGGCCAATGTTATCGCTGTCAATAAGGATAGGTACATTGCCAAACAGGCGTGAAACCATCAGGTGAGCATATGCTCTTAAAAACCTGACTTCGGCTTTGTACTGTCTATTCAGTTTTATATCCGCCGCATTGGAAACTGGAATTTTTTCAGCAAAATTATCCAATTCGATCAAAGCATTGTTTGCGGCAATGACGAGACTGTAATAACTGATCCAGGATTGATTTATTCCCCAGTAAGATTGAATAGTAACATCATTTTGAAAGTTTTTGATGCCCATTAATTCGGGATTATCATTTGGATTCGGTGCGGCCTGCTGGTAGTCGTCATCGCGCATACAGCGAATGGAAAGATCAATCCAATGGACTAGGTTATCGTCGGAAGCCGAACGATATACACCAGATACGGGGCCGTACATTAAGGCGGTGTTGCTATAGTCGATCTCTTCCGATCGCTGCTGGTTTTCTAAGGGTTTGTCCAAAAATTTATTACAGCTAGATAGGCTAGAAGAAAGACCTAAACAGCTTGCAATCAGGATATATTGAAAAGTTTTCATGCAGTTTGAATTAAAAGGTTAATAATTAGAACGATACTTTGACACCCAAACTATAAGAAGAAGCGATCGGATACACATTGGCGTCAAATCCCATTCCAGCTATTTCGGGTGTAAAACCATTATATTTTGTAAATATAAAAGGGCGGTCGGCAGTTGCGAACACACGCGCGGGTATTTTATTGAGTTCAAAATTATAACCCAATTGTATATTTTGTATCCGTAGGTATGCTCCACTTTCCACAAAAAATGAACTTGCCTGAAGATTCCAAGGGGCAACGGATCCTTTGGCAGATGGGTGCGTATTACTGCTTCCTTCTGCAGTCCAGAGGTTTTCGACGAATGCGGCATCAACATTCATCTGATTGTATTTTCGGCGCATTGCACGGTTTAGATTATGGATCTTGTTGCCGGCTACACCTTGAAAGGCAATACTTAGATCAAATTTTTTATAATCAAATGCCAGGTTAAATCCGTAGGCTATCGTAGGAAGATAATTGCCGAGGTTTACCCGATCCTTTTCATCAAGCTCACCATTATTGTTCTGATCCTTATATTGAAGATATCCAGGTAAAATTGGTGTGTTTGGATTCTGTTGGTTGTATCTTTTTGCTATGGGATCTGCATCAATTTGGGCTTGATTTTGATAGACACCGGCTACTTCATAGCCGTAGAAAAAGTTTATGGGTTGATTCAATTCTATACGTGCTGGGAATTCAGCAGACCATTCTGGATAACCATTCATTATGTTTTCTAGTCCACCGAGATTTGTAACTCTGTTTTTTAGGGTAGTCAGGTTTCCGCCGATCGCATAGCTCAATTCACCAATTTTGTCTTTCCATTGCAGACCAATTTCCCAACCACTGTTTGTCACACTTCCCCAATTGCCATATACACGATCCCACGAAAAGGGGATAGGTCGGCTAAAAGCAAGGTCATGTGTAGTGCGGTGATAATAATCTACCGCGCCAGTCAAACGATTATTCAGCAAGGCAAAGTCAATTCCGCCATCCCATTCTTCAACAACTTCCCAGCGTACTTGAGTGAAAAAACGGCCGACACGATATCCAGGTACGCGCGTTCCGTTGGTAGTCCCTTCGCTTCCAAATATACCAGAGTAGTTATTGCCTGAGTAAACTGTGGCATAGCCCGCATTAGGCTGAATACCATCGTTTCCCAATTTACCCCAGCTTCCGCGCAATTTCAGCTGGTTGAAAAGCTTTTGATTTTCCATAAACTTTTCCTTGGTCAATACCCAGCCTAGGCCCACCGATGGAAAATAGCCCCATTTTGTTTGGTATTTTGAGCTGCCGTCTGCGCGGAATGTTGCTGTTAGCAAATATTTGTTGTCATAATCGTAGGTACCTCTGGTAAAATAGGATATTCCGGCATTTCGGAATCCCTTTTCTCCATATCCTGTGGCCGAACCCGTACCTTGCGCATCTACGCCTACATACCAAAACTCCTCCGATTCTGGCACGTCATTGGCTTGTACCCAAGTTTCCCGCCAGCGTTCCTCACGTGATGATTGCCCGAGCAACAATGACCAGTGATGTTTACCCGCCTGATCTTTATACGTTAGGAGATTGTCCAAAATATAATTGGTGTTGCGTGCTTGTGCTGAACGTAAAAAGGAGCGGTCATTGCGCTGATCATTGTCAATGTAGTAAACAGGATTATAGTTTATAGTATGTGTGGATTGATACCTCTGGCTCAGCTGCGAACGAAAAGTGATCTTGTCCTTCCATAATGTTGCTTCGAGATAAATCGTCGGAAGAATCTGGAAGCCCTTTGTTTGATTCGTATTATAAAAAGCTGTCGCTACCGGATTGTTATACCAAAATCCGGATTGCATTCCGATGGCGGTACTTGATCCAAATTTTTCTGGTTTGGCCAATTCCAATGAGGGGTCATAAACAGGGTAGAGTGGCGATGCGAAATAGGCTTGTCTAAAAGCTGCATTATTAGGCGAGTAGGTCTTGAAGTTATTGATGTGTGCGCTAAAACCCGCTTTCAGCCAATCTGTTACTTTGGCATCTGCCTGCAAGCGGAGATTGTATTTTTGATTCATATTGCTGGCATCCATGATGCCCTCTTGTTTGACATAATTGAGTCCCATGGAATAGGTGATTTTATCAGACCCACCCATAATGTCCAGGTTATGATTGGTGATCAGCGCCTTAGAGCGCAGGAGCTCTTTGAACCAATCCGTATCCATCGCCGGGTTGGTCGCTGTCCCGCCATATTTTTCCACCGAACTTTTTACGAAGGCCTCATTGCCAATGGCTGTTGCATATTCCGCATATTGCTTTGCATTAGCCATTTTCAAAACATGTGTCGGTGCTTGCAAACCAGCGAAGCCATTATATGTAACTTTTCCTTTCATATTTAAGCTTCCTTTTTTTGTGGTCACCAAAATGACACCATTTGCGGCACGGACTCCATAGATTGCTGCACCAGAAGCATCTTTTAAAACCGAAATGTCGGCAATATCATTTGGATTGAGGAAATCAATATTGTCCATGAACATGCCATCCACAACATATAAAGGACTTTCATTATTAAAAGAGCCAACGCCACGTACACGAACAGAGGGAGAAGATCCGGGCGCGCCCGAACTTACGATTTGCACGCCAGCAACAGCGCCTTGTAGTGCATCCATTGGGTTGGAAACAGTACGTTTGGCCATTTCTTCCATATTTACCGTTCCTATGGGCGCTGTTAGGTCGCCCTTTCGTTGGGTACCGTAGCCTACAACTACAACTTCATCCAGGTTAAAGTCGCTGTTGTTTTGCATGAGCTGAATCGTTAAGATATCTCCATTTATGGGTACTGTCTTCGCCTCATATCCTAATGATGAGATAATGAGGTATTTGACGTTTGTAGGAATAGCGAGTGAAAATTCCCCATTTTCATTGCTGCTTGTCCCGATCGTTGCATTTCCTTGCACAGTAATGCTGGCCGAGATAGGAGAACCTTTTTCGTTTGTAATCCGTCCAGTCACTGTTTTAGTCTGTGCACTTACTATATTGGATAGGCAAGAGAACAGTACAGTACTGGCAATAATACTGATATTATTTTTCATGTGTAATGAATTGAAATTTAGGAATTGTTTATAATTATCAAGAATCAAAATTAGGCTTAAGCAGCTTATTGCCGAATTTTAGAGGTACAACAACACTACTTCATGTTGGTTTTTTCGGCTGCAATTCAATATATTTGGGGTACGTCAAGTTTACGTCAGCCAATTGAAGGGAATTATTATGAGGTGTTTTGCCATTCTGTTTTTTATACTATTTTCTATTTTTTCAAACACGCTATCTGCACAGGAGTTACTTGGCTTACCTTTGGTTTATAATTATGGTAAATCGGTCTATCAGGGGGGAAGTCGCACCTGGGATATAAAACAAGATAGCCATGGCATCATGTACTTTGGTAACAGTGAAGGGCTACTGACCTTTGATGGACGATATTGGAAAACATTTTCCCTCCCCAATCATACCAATATCCGTTCTGTCTGGATTGATGATGAGGATCGAATTTATGTTGGCGGACAGGGTGATTTTGGCTATTTTGAGCGTTCGCCGCAATTTGGACTCGTTTATCATTCCTTACACGATCTCGTTCCAGAAGGATATCGGAATTTTGCAGATATCTGGAATACGGTTGGCGTAGGGCAATCTGTTTTTTTTCGCGGTACCAATGCGATATTTGAACTGAAGGGACAAAAGATTCAAGTACATCCGGCGGCGGCTGAGTGGTATTATATGGGGCAGTCGGACGGCATACTTTATGCGCAGGATAAAAGCAATGGTTTGCTGGAGTTTCGCGATAATAAATGGAATCCCTACATAAAAGACTTACCCTTTAAAGATGTGAAGATCGCATCCATGCTCTCCCTTGGCAAGGGGCGTTTGTTGCTGTCTACTTTAAATAACGAAACCTACAGCTTACAGAACCGGAAGCTGACAATACTGCGTACCCAGGGGGGCGACGGCAGCTATACACCGTCCATAGGGAAAATAGATGACTCAACCTTCGTCGTCGGTAATGCCAAAGAAGGTTGCCAGATCCGTAGCCTCAATGGCAAAACAATGCAAAAGATTGGTGTCAGGGAAGGATTGCAAAATAAAAATGTCACTTCCGTATTTGTGGACAGACAGAAGAATATCTGGGTGGGTACAGACAATGTCATCTCTGTGATTAGCTATGGAAGTGCCATTCGCTATCTCCGGCCCAATATGGAGAATGATGTGACGGGATATTCTACACTTCTCTTCAATAATAGACTTTACCTTTCCTCCTCGAATGGTGTTTATTATGCTGGAATAAAAGAAGGATTGACCGATCAAAGCCGTTCACCAGCTTTTTTTTCCCTTCTTCCGGGCAGCGATGGTGGCGAAGCATGGCGCCTTGAACAACTTAATGGTCAATTATTACTTGGACACAACAAAGGTTTATTCCAGATTACGGATCATTCCCTAAAGCCAGTTCGGCAGGGGATAGGAACTTGGAAGTTGCTTCCGCTTAGTATGGTTTATCCGGTAAAAGAAAGTTTAATAGGAACCTATAATGGCCTCGAGTTGCTTGATTTTAATCAAGGCTTATTCTTGATAAAAGGCCCGCTGGATGGACCTTCTGACTCTTTCCGATTTCTCGAACAAGATGAAAAAGGGACCATATGGGCATCTCATCCCTATCGGGGTATTTACCGGATTACGCTTTCGGACGATAAGAAATCGTATCAGGCCAAACTCTGCAATCATAAAGACGGGCTACCTGCCGATTATCAGAATTACGTATTTAAAATAAAAAATCAGGTTGTATTTGCGACGGAGAAAGGGCTTTATCGCTACGATTATAAGATAAATCGCTTTTTGCCTGCAGAACAGTTCGTAGCGTTTAAAGACTTGACCATACGTTATCTAAAAGATGACCAGGAAGGAAATGTCTGGTTTTGTACAAGGAAAATGGTTGGGGTAGGGCGATTTGATTCCAAGCTTCGAACCTATCATCTTATTAATTTTCCTGAGATAGAAGGGATGAACACCACAGGATTTGAACATATTTATGCTATTGATCAACACAATATATATATAGGAGCAGAGAAAGGGGCAATTCATATCAATTATGATAAGTATTTGAAACATAGTGTAAGACCTGTAGCGATGTTATCTCAAACTATTGCAACAGGAAAAAGGGATAGTCTTATTTATGCAGGTTTTTTTTCAAATACCTTTGAGTCAAAGGAGCAGCCAGTCAATGCTAAAAAAGGCAACGTCCTAAGGTTACCTTCCATTTTTGACTCTTTCCGATTCAGCTTTTCCTCACCAAGTTATGGGATAAATCAGCATCTTGAATTCAGTTATAAATTATTGGGTTATGATGACGAATGGTCTTCATGGAGCCCGCAGTCTGAAAAGGCCTATACCAATCTGTCGGATGGACAGTATACATTCCTTGTGAAAGTAAGGAATAATTTAAACCAGCAATCCGATGTGGCCGAATACCGATTTATCGTTTTACCCCCATGGTATAAGACCCTATTGGCCAAAATGGTATATTTTCTATCGGCTATACTCGCTGTGTTCGGCTTGATTCATCTGCGTAAGATAGAGAGACACAAACAGCAGCTGAAACATGAGCAACAGTTAGCGCAACTCCGTTATATCCATCAGCTGGAAATTGAGAAAAATGAGAAAGAAATCGTGAAGTTGAATAACGAGAAATTAGCACATGAAGTGATGTCCAAAACGAAAGAACTAGCGAGTACTAGCATGCAGTTGCTTGAAAATTCGGGTGCATTAATCAAAGTTAAGGATGAAATCGCAAAGCTTGATACTGGCGATCACGGAGACTCTAATTTGAAACGTATTCACATGTTATTGAAGGATATTGAAAAGAATAGCGCAAACTGGAACCAATTTGCGAGTCATTTTGATGAGCTCAATGATGGATTTTTAAACAATTTGAAAGCAAAGCATCCAGCATTATCTCGAAATGATCTCAAAGTATGCGCGTATTTAAAATTACATTTTACATCCAAACAGATTGCTCAGCTGCAGAATATTACCGTTAGGGGAGTAGAAATTCACCGTTATAGACTGCGCAAAAAATTGCAGATCGAAACAGAATTATCTTTAAATGAGTATTTAAATACAATTTAATTTGAGACATTATATATTCCAAAGCGCGATTATATCTTATTAATCAATACGTATCTGTCTTGTTGTCTTTATCAACTTCATGTGTGGTGGCAAAATTAGGAAGGAAAGTTACGGTATCAACTGAATGTAACAATGAAAAATGAATTACAACATCAAGTAGTAAAACCTAACAGCCCATTAACGGAATTTGTTGAAAGTTTTTACTTTTGGAAATGAACAATCCATCATTGTAAGTGCAAAGGGAGAGGGCAGTTTAACATTTTATACCGGTTGCAAAGTGTCAGAAAATTTAGTGCAGGACAGCGGTATTGAATTTAATGACAAAAACCAGGTTTTTGTGTGGTTTAAGGTTGCTTTCGCATCGTAGCGTGAGCAATGGCAAGAACTTTTTTCAGGTAATACCATTTGGTGTATCCCGTGTCCACAATTTCATTTTCCATTGCACCAGACTTGGCCGACATTACTTCACTTGACAATGCTTGGCGATGCAGCACATCGCATGCCACCATATGCCGGTGAGTGAGTAAACCAGGCAATGCAGGACGCTTTTGAGTTAGCACAAGCGATAACTTTCCGGACATTCAAACTGCCATCGCACATTATGAAAAAAAATGCAGGCAAGAGCTTCATTGGTAACTTGCGATACTTTGAAAAATACTGAAATATTACACAGCGAAAATGGGCTTATTAAATTGCTTGGAATGTTTAAATAGTTTCTATTCCGTTAGACTGGCCACAATTTCTTGTTTTGATGGTTCACGAAGAATGATAATCTGATTATTTTTAAAAATTATAAGGCCGCTTTCGTTAAATTTATTTAGCCACCCCATCATGGGCCAGACTCCCCACTTTTGAAAAAATTGAGTAGCGTTGGTGACAATGGATTTGAAGTGGTTTAAAGGTGGATTATAACTTGGGTGATATTGGTGATACGCCAATGCATCAATTGTGAAGTGAGCTATACTGTTTTTCCTTGCGCTGAAGCCAAAATCCGTATCTTCAGCGCCATATCCAATATAGTTTTGATCGAATCCACCAATTTTATTGAAAGTCTCTTTGCTACACCCAAAATTGAGTGACCAGAAGAGTTCGTAACTAAATTGATCTAACTCGTTCCTGACAGGATCGGGCCTACTGTTTTCCATTAATTGCGACATCCAGTCAGGTTTATCTGCAAACCCTTTTTTTAAATACCTAACCCGGCCACTTAATAAAGCATTCTTTTTATTCGAGTAGGGCAGATACTGCTCGATTAAATTTTGTGCAGGAATGCAGTCTACGTCTAAGAAGATATTAAATGAAGAACTGGAATTTTTTATAGCCATATTTCTTGCTTCGCCCAAATTTAAATGCCCTTCTGTTTCCATTTCTACAGTATTTACTCTAAAGGGATATTCATCATCTTCAAACGGGTAAGCACGTTCATTAATAAACACGATCACTATTTCTACCGGTAAGATAGAATTTTTAGCGAGCCCGTTAACCAGGTTTATTAGTGCATGATGGCGTTTATGTACAATTGTCAATACGGAGACCGGAGCAGTAGAGTACATATTTCTAATTTGATAATGTTTTAAATAGTTGTGAGTGCAGTTTCTTAAGCTGCGTTGCAATTTCAAAAGTCGCTTTTGGGTTCATCAATTTTTCCCAGGCTTCAATCTTCAACTTTTTTGTGTTTTCAATGATATGTAACCAGTTTGCCTGAAGTAAATCTTTCTCTTCTACTACCTTGGCTACTCCTGCATTTTCCAAAAGTTTGACCTTTATTTTTTGTTCTTCAAAAGGCCTTTCTGCAGGTATACAAATAATTTTTTTTCTTAAATCACCCAATTCCATTATGCAGTTATGGCCCGCATTGCTTATTACGATCCCGCAATTTTTAAGTATATGGTATGCATCCTTTGAATTCCCATAATAACTGACTCCATCAATAGCTTTATAATTTTGTATGGTACCCAGTATATGTAAATTGGATGTTTGAGGTAGATCCCTCCTAATTTGAGCAATGAGCGGCCAATCAAAACATGTGCCACCCTGGCCAAAGAAAATAGCGATCTGATTTTCCGAGCTCGAATTCTCTTCAATTGACATTCCGCTATATTTAGAGAACCCACCTGAATAAAATGTCTTTGGCATAAACTCCTTTTCGATATCCTGCGCCATTGATTTTGCGTAGGGTGCCAGCAAAAGAGATGCGCTTTCATAAGCCAGGGAGTGCGGAGTGTCAGAACGGTCACCGTGTTGTCTCACCACTACGGTTGGTATCCCACAGAGACGTGCAAGTAATGCGATCTCGACAGATACATCAACGATAAGTAAGCAAAGGCTATTTTTTGCGAAAAAATTTATTATAAGATAGTTTCTATCCACTATGCCCTTCACATTAAGAGGAGCATAATGTAAAAAATTTAGCTCACTACTTGTCCAATCCCAATCGCTATCAATAGGCGTATCAAATGGCAATTCGATTGTTAAGATATCTTCCGGTATTAGATCTTTATGAGTTGCTAATGAACTACCGAAAAAGACCACTTCGTTATGGGGAAGTTGCGCTGCTATGGCTAAGGCTCTAGTCAAATGACCTGCCCCGTGATGGTGGATATAAAAGGCGTACTTATAAGGCATATTTACTTTCGCAATTTTCGATGACTTCTGCAAATATGTTTTCATAGGAAGATACCATCTCATTAATATCCAATGCTGATTCAGCATGCGCTCGACATGCTTTTCGACTAAGCTGCGCCGCATCGTTTATGCATTTTGCCAATTCAATCACCGAACAAGACGCGGTAAGACATCCAGTTTCGTTATTTACAATCTTTGGTAGCGCTCCTCTAGCGAAACCCGCAACTGGCGTTCCGCATGCTAAACTTTCAGCGACAACCAAACCGAAAGGTTCTTCCCAACAAGGCGTAATAACACTTACTGCTGCATTTCCGATGAGTTTATTAAGTTCTTCGTGTGTACAGTGCTCTACCCATTCCGCGCCTTCATCTAGAAGCGGCTTAACAAAAGTTTCAAAATAATGTTTGTCAGCAACCGAACCTGCTATCTTAATACGCCTTCCGGCCAATTTTGCTGCTGCAATTGCAAAATGGGTTCCTTTATCCGGATGGATTCTACCAAACCATAATACATAATTCCCGGCATTTTTAGCTGTAAATATCCATTTATCCAGATTAATACCATTCTGTATGACCTTGCATTCGGCTATATAGGGCTTCCACGAAGACGCATTCGTTTCTGACACAGATATATACGTTAGTTTTTTGTAGCGGTTTGCTGCTAAAATAGCCCTTTTCATCTCAAAAATGGGAGGAGTATGCAATACGGTTACCATCGGCGTTTGTGTAAGAGTAGCCATTGTAATGGGTACATAATTTAAGCTATTATTAAACACCACATCAAAATCATATTGGTCTATCTCTTGCATCAGTTCCAAATAAGCGTGATGCGTAGAGATAAAATCCTCACTTAATTCGTGAGAGCGAAATCTGCTTAATGTTTCCATATCGTAATCTACATCGCTAAGAATAGAATGTACATTTAGATTAGGATCCGAATGCTCACTAGCAAACAAGGTAACCTCATGTCCCCTTTGCAATAAAAGTTTAGTTACTTCGTATGTAAAGGCTTCCAGCCCGCCCATAAATGGTTTGCGGATGGGATGTTTTAAATGAGCAAGCACTGCTATTTTCATAATATATTGAATGTATATATGCTGGCAACGTAACCATGCTGATTAGAACACAGCCAAGTGAAATTCGTTCACCACTATCTACAATTATTTTTCTGGACTATTCGGGGCCAGCTGCTTATATAGTCAATACTGCGATGCGATATAGATTTGTCCAAAATATAGTTTAGTCGAGTTGTCAGGTCACTATTTTTTATTTCGAAAAGTAAAAACGAAAACTGTTAGCCGTTGTTATATCCTTAAGTTTTTAAAGTAGCTTAAACATTTAACAATTAAGCCTTGAGTCCCCATCTCGAGGCTTTTTTTACTCTTAAGGTATTTTACATTAATTTTATAACATGTGAGATTGTCATATCTATTGCCGTTAATAAATATCGCCTTTAGACTTCTTGTAGACATTTATTTTTAAATTTGTGTTTAACAATAGTTTAAAATCTATGCGCAAACGGACAGTATCTTTATTTACACGGCTATTGGTTAGAAGATAAAAGGGATTATAGCATTAGCACTTTAGCATTGCTTTCGGTATGATCCTTATTTACATATTGAGAGCAGATTCCAATTTTCTATGCAACAAAAATGTAATTCCGAATATGGAAGGATTGTTTGGCAGCATAGCACCATTTAACCCCAAGAAAAGGATACCGATATAGTGAAGATGTTATAAAATTAGCTTACAATTTAGGGGCAATGCAAAAGTATAGTTGTTATGAAACTTTTATAAACTCACCATTTTCACTTACTACTTCGTTACCCCATTTTGTAATGGCTTCCAAAACTGGAAGAAGGCTTTTTCCTAAATCGGATAGGCTGTAAATTGTCATTAAAGGAGGCTTTTCTCCATATATCCTCTTTGTGACTAAACCATCTTTTTCCAATTTCTTTAATTGCAGACTCAATGTCATTTCCGTAATTGTAGGCATTTCTTTCCGAAGCTCATTATACCTTTTTGGCATATCTTTTAAATGATACAGGATAACGGCTTTCCATTTTCCACCCATCAAATCCATTGTTAGACTGACTGTACAAGGGTAACTTTTCCCTTTAAGTGTCACGTAATCGCTGGTACATTCTGTTTTCATGCTACATTTATTTCGACCTATCTATCTTGATAGTTATTGCAAATGCAATTTACTTAAAATAGTTTTGCTACTAAAATAATTATAGTATGTCATTAGTGATTTTAGCACACCCCAATTATGATAAATCTTTTGCTAACAAAACGATTATCGACGAGCTAAAGAGCAATAACATGAATATTGAAATCAGGAATATCTATGAGTTATATCCTGATTATGATATTGATGTAAAAGAAGAACAGAAAGCTCTTTTACGCCATAGGAACATTATTTTTCAATATCCTTTTTATTGGTACAATATGCCGGCCATTTTAAAGCACTGGTTTGATAGGGTATTTGAGTATCAATTTGCTTATGGTTCAAAAGGAGATAAACTAAAGGACAAAAATTTTATCCCGAGTTTTACAGTAGGTTCATCACAAAGAAGCTACACCGCTTTGGGCTTTCAGCATTTTCGTGTGTATGAATTTTGTAAAAACCTTGAGCAGACAGCTTACCATACCCAAATGAATTACATTGAGCCGATTTATTTTCATGGTACTTCGCTAGCTGCGGGCTACACTGAGGAAGAAATAAGAGCCAATGCAAGACTGCACGCAAAAAAATTGATTCAAACGTTGGCAGAGTTGGAACGATAGTGATGCGTTATTGACTCTTTTACGCGGGCAGTTTTTTTAACCATCTGGATTCTTTATCAAGAGTTGACCATTTTTCGATCTTAGATGGTGTATATTATGGTAATAATGTTGTAAATTTCTGACCTTGTAAATAAACACTAAAAGTAATCGAATGGGGAAATTATCGGATTTAAGAGAACAGTTAAATCTCACACGGGAAGAACTTTCGTAAAAATCAGGCATTTCCATAAGAACCATACAACGCATTTAATCGGGACAGAAACCAAAAGGCTTTACACTGAAAGCTCTTGCTACTACATTGGGCGTAGAGAGAAGTTTTTTTGATGAAAGCAATGCAGCGGAATCCCTAGATCCAGATGAGCTCAAATGGAATAAAATAGTGAATATGTTGGCATTGCCCGGCAGTTTTTTGCCTCCGCTCAATGTGCTGTTACCCTGGGCCATTATGTATCTTAAAAAGCAAAATAATCGTGTCAATAAGAAACTGGTTTCGATCCAAATTTGCTGGACTTTAGTCGCGCTGTTTCTATTTGTTATTGTCCTGATTTTAAACGACTGGTTGGACGTAAAAAGCCAATTCACTATGTTGATTCCTATCCTATGGTTAATGCTAAATACCGTTGTTATTACCCGTAACGCAATGATCAAGATTTTACCTCTTTAGATGGGCGTTGGGATCGATTACAACCCCTGACTATTATCAATGGGCGAAAGATCATCCGTCTGAATGCAGTCATAGCTGAAACGGAATTTCGCGACATACTGACTAATGCCGCGGACCCTTCAAAGCCCGATGGAAGATCTAGCCTGTTTGGGAACCAAATTTTAAACCACTTCAACTGTATCCTGGATAACCGAAATGGAATGTTGTATTTACAGCCCAATGGTAAGATAGCCGAGCCTTTTTTCAATTTTAAAAGCTATCAGGAAGAAATGATAAAGAAGAATAAAAAGTGGTCTGCTGCCAAAAAAGAAATAAAATAGCAAAATCAACAATCCTCTTATAATCAAACGCAGGCTTGGGGCTAAACTCACTTCATAGCAAATAATCTGGAGGGACTATAAAATTTTATTTAGTTTACCAATGATTTTGATTTAGTAAATTTATCACTATATTGAGTTCTTCGTTCGTACCAATTATAAGAATTTGCCAAATGAAATCTCCTAAAGAACATGCTGCACTGGAAAAACTTAAAAATGGAGACCTAAATTCGTTTAATGAAATCTATTTCCATTATTCGCCAAAGATCTATATTAGATTGATCAAATTGGTGAAAAATCAAACTATTGCAGAAGAAATCTTACAGGAAGTATTTACTAAAATATGGCTCCAACGTGAAAAGATTGACCCTAATAAGGGGTTTGTCTCATTTCTCAATCATATTTCGGATAATTTGGCCATGGATTTTTTTCGAAAAGTGCAAAGAGACAAGGCGCTTCAATTGGAAATATGGGCTTCGGCAATAGAACTCTATTATCATACCGAGGAAAAACTGTTTTTCAAAGATAAACAGCAAATGTTGACCAATGCAATCGACTCTCTGAGCCCCAAACGAAAGGAGATTCTGTTGCTCAATAAATTTGAAGACAAAAGTTATAAGGAAATTGCCGATTTATTGGGGATTTCAGTCTCTACAGTGAGTAATCAACTCGTGAGCGCACTCAAAGATATCAAAGAATATATTCAAAAAAATTACCGAGATGAGTATATAATCAGTCTTTTTGCCGCCTTTTTATTTAAGCTATAAAAAAAAATCAAAATGCAATAGTGTGATTCTCTTTGCCAAACGTATAGAGTAACAAATACAGCAATGTATTGAACTAATTATAGAAAATTTTGAAAGAGCAATCCTTTAAAGATCAATTGTTGGCGTATATCCACAACCGTTTGGATGCGCAGTATTATGAGTCATTTTTTGACGAAATGGCGGAGATAGATACTGCAATACTGGAATTGTGGATCACTGAGATACTGGATCAGGATGAAGAACAAGTATTGCAACATATTCCCTTACCAGATCTAAGCCTAGTTCATCGGAAAGTGCTCGATCATATCTATGCCGTAGATCCACCCAAGCCTAAGCTAATCCTGAGAGTAAGCCCGTGGTCCTGGGCTTCATGTGCAGCCGTGTTAATCTGTGTACTGTCGGTTCTCTTTTTGAAAAATTTTTCAACCTCAACAAAAGAACAGGTCATCTGGTATGAAAATAAAAATGCTTACACGATCAATGTTCAGCTTCCTGATAGCACTACTGTTATACTCTATCCACATTCAAAAATCGGATTTGAATATAATGGACAAGGCCACCGGGATGTAAGGCAAGTGCAAGGGCGAGTTATTTATAACGTACACAAAAACAAAAATGCGCCTTTTCAAGTCAATTACAGCGGATATTTGACCACCGCCTTAGGGACAATATTTAGCGTAGACCCCAAGGATGCCGATCATGTACTGATAAAACTAATGGAGGGCAAAATCTCTGTCGGATCAGTTACAGCGGATAGCCGCAATCTAATATACCTCAAACCAAAAGAGGAAGTATTAGTTAACTTAAAACTGCAGCAGATGATTAAGTATTCGGAGCCTGAATTGACAAAATCTCAGCCTGCTCGTGTAGATAAGGAGTTAAGAAAACTCATTCGACATTTAACCGCCAATGTCGAATGGACCAATCAGTCTGTCAAATTTAACCAAACCAAAAACGTTCAACTCTTAAGAGTAATCGAAAGCCTTTATGATGTTTCGATTGTATGCGATAATCCTGATTTGCTCAATAGTTCATTTACAGGAAGTTTAAATAGCAAAGAATCGCTAGCCAATTTTTTGACCAGCTTCTGTCAATTGAACGGTTGTACATTCCAAGTGAACAATGGTATTGTCAACATCAGTAATTCGGGAAGAAAGGAGGACGTACAGTAGGAGAGAGTCAACCCAACGCGGAAAAATAAACCAATATATAAATCAGAATAACCAACTGTAAACAATTATGAAGCATATTCTAATCAAATTAATGCTCGTGGGATTGCTATTTCCATACTTTTCTGTAGGATTTGCGCAATCAAACCTGAAAGTAAATGGTAAAGTAGTAGACAACGAAGGTAATACATTACCCGGTGCAACTATTGATCTTGTCCACGAGAGGAGCAGTAAAAAGCTCCATTTTGTGGCCGATAACAATGGATTGTTTGTTTTAACGCCACTTGTAGCTGGCGAAAATTATACGATCTATGCACACCATCTCGGCTACGATACCGATTCTGTTAAGCATTTTGTCGCAACGGCAACCAGCAAAAACACCGTGCTTATCCGTCTGAAATCACGCACCGGAATAATAGACGAAGTTGTTGTCGTCGGTTATGGCGTTCAGAAAAAGGTCAATTTGACGGGCGCTGTTTCCGCCGTATCGGGTGAAGATCTGAATAATAGACCCGCTGGGCAAACCTCGTCGGCCCTTCAGGGCATGGCCTCGGGAGTAACCGTGACGCAGCGTTCTGGTAAGCCAGGGTCGGACGGTGCGGATATCCGTATTCGCGGTATCGGTACACTTGGCAACGCCGCGCCTTTAGTACTTATTGATGGGATTGAAGGCTCCATCAATAATATCGACCCCAATTTAATTGAGAATATCTCCATATTAAAAGATGCCGCATCTGCATCGATTTATGGCTCGAGAGCTGCCAATGGTGTCATCTTGGTCACGACAAAAAGGGGAAGTTCTGATAAGGTCGCTATTGCCTACAATAATTATTTCGGCTGGCAGTCTGCAACCAATATGCCCAAAATCGTCAATGCCCTCGATCATATGCTGCTGACTAATGAAGCTTATACCAATGTTGGTGCGAGCCCATTATATCCAGAGGATATCATTGCCGCTTATCGTAGTCAGGGCAATGGCAGTTCGGACGAGTATCCCAATACTGATTGGCAAAAGGAATCCTTGCAGGGGAATGGATTTCAGCAAAGCCATTTTCTGACAGTCAATGCTGGCACAAACAAAGTAAAAATGCTGACTTCGGTCGGTTATTTCGACCAGAAAGGTTTGACACTAAATAGTTCGTTTAAGCGCTATACCATCCGCAACAATGTAGATGTTAAATTCTCAGATCAGCTCGCTGTTAAATTTGACTTTCAATACGTCAATCCGATCGTCACCTCACCGGCAGCGAGCATCGAGGAACTTTTTCAGTGGATGAGCAGTATTCCTGCCAATCAATCCTTCAGAAATTCCAATGGTACCTGGGGACTGGGCTGGAATGGTAACAATCCCGTCTCGGCCGCGGCTGATGGTGGTGTTGCTACCAACAAAAGTCCATTTGGCAGTATCAACGCATCATTGATCTACAGACCTAAAGAATGGTTGACCGCCGAGGTCAATTATGCACCTAAATATGCGACGCAGGTAAATAAGAATTTCCGAAAAGCAGTACAGTCCTATTTTCCAGATGGTACGCCGAGTTTCTCGGTCCCTGTGCGGACAGCACTTACGCAATACAATAGCCAAGAACTTTTTAATAATATGCGTGCGACCCTTACGCTAAACAAAGATTTTGGTCTACATCAGTTGAAAGCATTGATTGGTGGTTCGCGGGAAGACTACAAGATCGATTACTCCCAGGGTTTTAGAGACACCTATGTTCTCCCTGACTATGAAGTGCTCAATGCAGGGTCGGCACTGAATCAATCAGCTACAGGCAGTGCCTCCGAGTGGGCGTTACAATCTTTATTTTCTCGGATCAATTACGTTTTCAAAGATCGTTATCTTTTGGAACTCAATGCACGCTACGATGGTTCGTCTAGGTTTGCCAAAGGTAATCGCTATGGCTTTTTTCCGTCGGCGTCTGCAGGATGGCGTTTTTCTGAGGAGCAGTTTCTAACAGCATCCAAGGGCTGGCTTACGGAGGGAAAAATCAGGGCATCATGGGGTAAACTAGGAAATCAGAATATCGGTACCTATCCAGCCGTGGCATCTCTAAACCTGGGTTCTTATACATTGGGCAATGGAATCGTCAATACGGCAGCGCTAAATGATATGTCCAATCCTAATATTACATGGGAGTCTACCGAGGAGAAAAATATAGGAATTGATCTTACCTTATTTAAGCGATGGACTATTACCGCAGATCTATACAACAGAAAAACCAGTGATATATTATTACAGCTGGACATCCCGCTCATCATCGGTTTGAATAAGCCTTATCAAAATGCAGGCGTCGTCGAGAATAAAGGGTGGGAGCTTTCCATGGGCTATCGAAGCGATCCAGCCAAGGACTTTAAATATAATTTTACATTCAACCTCTCTGATGTCAAAAACAAAGTGCTGGATATGCGGGGAATCAATCAGACTGGTCTAACGGTCAATAGGGAAGGCTATCCTATTAATTCGATCTTTGGCTATGTTTCGGAAGGCTTTTTCCAGACTGCCGACGAAGTGAAAGCACATGCCACACAGTTTGGTACCTTGGCACCGGGTGATCTCAAATACCGTGATCAAAATGACGACGGCGTGATTAATGAGTCCGATAAGGTCATCATTGGTAGTACCATTCCACGATATACCTATTCGCTCAACTCCAATTTTAGTTTCAAGGGATTCGATCTCAGTTTTCTGTTGCAGGGTGTGGGGAAAGCCGATGGCTACCTCTACGGGGCCGGTATACAGCCTTTTACAACAACGGGAGCAATTGGCGGAACAATCCGTGAGGACAATAAAGACCGATGGACGCCTGACCATACTACGGCTAAATATCCGCGGCTCGCTTTTGGACAGAATAACAACCAGCAGTCCTCCCAATTCTGGATGAAAAATGCCGCCTATCTTCGCCTGAAAAATTTACAGTTCGGTTATACCTTTCAGGCTGAGCTGCTAAAGTCCATCGGACTGAATAAACTTCGGGTATTTGTTAATGGTTCAAACTTATTCAGCGTAGATAAATTTTGGGACGGTTATGACGTCGAAGCACCAGTAGGTTATGGTAACTTTTACCCACAGGTAAAGGTCTATTCTTTTGGATTGGATATTACATTATAAACTTGGCTTGTATGAAAACTCTAAATAAACTCGCGTTATATATGCTGTCGGTTGCAGTTCTCCTATTGATGGGAGCATGCGAAAAATACCTGGACAGATCTCCCTTGGATGGCCCTTCGGACGAAAATTATTTCAAAAATCAGGATGAGCTGACATTGGTTGTCAATGGTTTGTACAGCGCCCTGGCATTTCACCCTACGGACGATATGCCCATCAACCTCACACTTGATGATGCCACTGATATTGGGTGGGACCGTAATACTTCTGATTTACAGGCTGTGGGAAGAGGAGACCACGATAGCAACAATGGCTACATCCGGAATATCTGGACCAATTCTTATAAGGTCATTGGCAAATGTAATTTTATCCTGGATAATATCCAGAAGTTGGATGGAAAGATGGATACCAATCTCCAAAAGCGTTATAAAGCCGAGACACAGTTTATCCGGGCTTATGTCTACCAATATCTGATCGATTACTTTGGCGGAGTGCCCCTGGTAACGAGCGGATTAAGCCTTGCTGATGCGAATGTTCCGAAAACATCTCAGGCTGAAATTGCTAGCTTCATACTCAAAGAACTTGATGAAGCTGCAGCTATTTTACCGGTTAGCTATGGTTCGGCAGACGTTGGACGTGCGACCAAAGGGGCGGCATTGGCCATAAGGGCGCGGGCAGCACTTAATAATGGACTTTGGGAAGAAGCAGCACGTTCGGCCAAAGAAGTCATGGACCTGAAAGTATATGCCCTACACAATGATTTCGGCCAATTATTTACTTACGACGGGCAGGCTTCCAAGGAGATTATCTTTGCTTTTCAATATCTACGATTACAAAAAACAAAGACCCACAGTGCTACGCGCGGATTTCTATCGCGCAACGCACAAGGGACTTCCAACAAAATTCCATCGCAATCCATTGTTGATAGCTACCTCTGTACGGACGGATTGGCCATTGACAAATCTTCCAGATTTGATCCTAAAAAACCATTCGTGAATCGCGATCCGCGTTTGGGATACACCATTGCGCTCCCGGGTACCACATTTTTTGGTTTTCAGTTTGAGACGCATAAGGATAGCATAACCTGCTGGAACTACACATACAATACGTCAACGGCAGTACGTATCCAAAATCAGGATGCGATCAATGCTTATGCGACCTTTTCTGGTTATTGCTGGAAAAAATATGTCGATATGAAGGACAAGGACTTTACTATGGAGTCGGAGTTAAATATTATTCAGAGCCGATATGCCGAAGTGTTGTTGATTTACGCCGAGGCGATGATCGAAAACAATAAGATCGACCAAACTGTCTATGACGCAATCAACAACATCAGGCAGCGCCCTAGCGTCGATATGCCCGCAATCGCAGGTAATAAAACACAAGCAGAACTGCGCGAGATCATACGGAAAGAAAGACTTTACGAATTAGCCAATGAAGGCTTTCGTCTAGTCGATTTGAGACGTTGGAAACTGGCCGATAAATTTATGAATTCGACGCTCTATGGCCGCATTCCAAAAGGCTTGCTGGCCAATGCGCCAACGATCGATTCGGATAATTACGTGAGCTATAAAAATGTCGCTAATCAGAAAGACATGCGGGTTATCGAGCTCCGAAAGTTTGATCCCAGCAAGAATTACGTTTGGCCGATCCCGAATATTGAAATTGTAACCAATAAAAACCTGGAACAAAATCCAGGCTATTAAATCCTAAGATGATGAAAAAGATACGCGTAATAACCCTTGGACTTTTGACCATGTTTTGGCATTTAGTCAACGGGCAAACCGACAGACAAGTAGATCTATGTATTTATGGCACCACCTCAGCCGGCGTAATAGCCGCCTACACCGCTTCACAGGCCGGAAAATCAGTGCTACTGATCGATCCTGGCACAAGGGTAGGCGGGCTCAGCTCCGGTGGATTAGGGCAGACGGATATTGGAAACAAATATGTCGTCACAGGGCTCGCTCTTGATTTTTATCGCAAAATGGGCAAGCACTATGGCAGTTTCGAACAATGGATTTTTGAACCCAAGGTAGCCGAATCTATTTTTAAGGACTATCTGGCACATGCTAACACACCAATGTTAATGGGACATCGTTTGGTAGCCGTTAAGACTGACAATCGATCAATTAAAACCATTTCGCTGCTTCCGAGTGAGCACAGGGATGGCAAAATGACAACTGTCAGTGCCAAAGTGTTTATGGACTGCAGCTACGAGGGTGACCTCATGGCCAAAGCTGGTGTGTCCTATCACGTTGGGCGAGAGTCAAATAGTACCTATGGAGAGACAATTAATGGTGTTCAATTGCTTGATGGCCATCAGTTTCCCGATGGTGTAGATCCCTATAAGATAAAAGGTGATCCTCAGAGTGGTATTTTATGGGGGATCAATACGGAGCCTTTAAAAGAAAATGGAACGGGAGACACCAAGGTTCAAGCCTATAATTATCGGATCACATTGACCAATGTCCCTGAAAACAGAAACGCAATCACCAAACCCCAAAATTACGACGCAACCAAATATGAACTCTTAAAGAGGCAAAAGGAGATACAGCCTTGGAAGAGTATCGAGGACGTATTTATCTGGAGTCTGATGCCCAATGGAAAGACTGATATCAACAACAGGAATGGATTTTCAACAGATATGATTGGCATGAACTGGCGTTATCCCGAAGCCGATTATTTCGAACGCAAAGAGATTATCAAGGCCCATGAAGATTACACCAAAGGTTTATTATATTTTGTTGCCAACGATCCTTCGGTACCAGAGGCGATCCGAAGCGAATTCAAAAAATGGGGATACCCCAAAGACGAATATCTCGAAAATAGCCATTGGTCTCCACAATTATATATTCGCGAAGCCCGAAGGATGATTGCTGATGTCGTCATGACACAACACCACTGTCAGGGGCGTGCGCGAGTATCCGATGGCGTAGGCTATGCTGCATACACCATGGACTCGCACAATTGTGACCGTGTGATCGTCAATGGCATGGTCAAAAATGAAGGTAACGTTGAGGTTGGCGGATTTTCTCCCTTCCCGATTTCCTATAGGGCTATTGTGCCCAAAAAAGAGGAAATCGACAATCTTGTGGTTCCCGTATGCCTGTCGGCAAGTCACATTGCTTTTGGTTCCATCCGCATGGAGCCAGTATTTATGGTGTTGGGGCAATCTGGTGCTGTGGCCGCTTGCGAAGCAATCGACAACAAAATAGCCGTTCAAGATGTTGATATAAAACGCTTAACGAAAATATTGCGCGACAATCCGAAAGCAGATGGCCGGATGGCCGATTATATTATTCACGTCGAAAATAAAGATCAAGTGATGTTGAAAGGACCTTGGCACGTCTCTTCAAAAAAGGGATATGGTATGAGTTATCAGGAAGTGGATAGTGATCTCGCTGCTGTCGCACGTTTTACGCCTGGAAAAGATTTTGCCGCAGGGAAGTATAAACTCTACAGCTATTTTCCAAAAACTGCCGAAAGCACGGCAGCCGGGAAGTTCATTATTCATACCGGAAAGACAAGGATCGAAAAAAAAATAAATTTCAAGGAGGTCCATATTCTCGGACAGACAACCAGTACTTGGGTAGCACTCGGCGAATATGAATTTGAAAACGGAGGTAACAAACCTTATGTTGAGATGATGCCAGCCGCGAAAGGCGTTCTGGCTGCAAATGCACTATTGTGGGTTCCGGTTACCGATCAAAATTAGACGTATGAAAAAGATTAAAGTGGCTTTAAAATTAGTGCTTGTTTTCGCTTTTCTACAGGCTCAAGCGCAGCATTTAACCAAAAAGGTAGATGTTTTGGTTTATGGGGGAACTCCTGCGGCGATTACTGCCGCATTGCAAGTGAAGCAGGCCGGTAAGTCTGTAGTCATCTTATCGCCCGATCAACATTTGGGAGGTCTGAGTTCGGGCGGACTTGGTTTTACCGATACCGGCAATAAAGCAGTTATTGGTGGCCTCGCCAAAAAATTCTATCAGGATGTATTCGATCATTATTCGAAAGAATCGAGCTGGAAATGGCAGTCCCGGGCCTCGTTTGGCAATCGGGGGCAGGGCACCGTCGCGATGGACAGTGCGCATGCAACGATGTGGATCTTTGAGCCTCATGTCGCCGAGCGTATTTTTGATGCCTGGGTGCGGGATCATCAGATTGATGTGGTCCGTGGAGCTTATTTAGATCGGCAGGAAAGTGCCATTCAAAAAGAATCCACATCCATCAAATCGATTAAGACCTTAGACGGAACAGTCTACGAAGCGAAGATATTTATTGATGCCACATATGAAGGCGATCTGATGGCGCTGGCCAAGGTAAGCTATACGATCGGGAGGGAGGCCAACCAGACTTATGGGGAGCAGTGGAATGGTGTACAGACCGGAGTTTTTCAGCACCGGCATCATTTTATTGCGAAAATTAGCCCCTATAAATGTGAAGGCGATCCGGGAAGCGGCCTGGTATTCGGTGTTTCTGCAGAAGATCCCGGGCAATATGGCGCAGCAGACCAAAAGCTGCAGGCCTATTGCTTCCGCATGTGCCTGACCAATGATGCCCGCAATCGAAAGCCCTTTGTTAAGCCTGTTGGCTACGATCCACATCACTATATTCTTCTGCAACGTCTATTCCGTGCCGGCTGGGACGAAGCCTTTCAAAAATTTGATCTGGTGCCCAACCATAAGACCGACGCCAATAACCACGGTCCATTCAGCACCGATTTTATAGGGATGAACTACAATTATCCCGAAGCGAGTTACGCCGAACGAAAATCCATTATCGAAGCTCATCAACGCTATCAGCAAGGTTTATATTACTTTATGGCAAATGATCCCGCTGTTCCCATCGCAATCCGAACAAGTATGGCAGAATGGGGGCTAGCAAAAGATGAATTTAGCGATAATGATAACTGGCCTTTTCAGCTGTATATCCGCGAAGCAAGGCGTATGATAGGGCAGTACGTGACCACCGAGCATAACATTCTAGGAAAGAGGAGGGTCGAAGATCCGGTCGGGATGGGGTCTTACACGTTGGATTCCCATAATGTACAGCGCTACGTGACCAAAGAAGGATATGTTCAAAACGAAGGTGATATCGGTGTTCACGTACCCCAGCCTTATGCAATTTCTTATGGGTCAATTATCCCTAAGAGCGATGATTGTACAAATTTGCTCGTGCCTGTCTGCGTATCCAGTTCACATATTGCGTTTGGTTCTATTCGTATGGAGCCCGTATTTATGGTGTTGGGGCAGAGTGCGGGTGTTGCTGCGGTTTTAGCACTTGAGGGTGATCATGTTGTACAGCATGTCGACTACAAATTACTAAAAAAGCAACTATTGAAAGCAGGACAAATATTGGAACAAAAATAATATATTGTCCTGGAAGTGCATATCCAATGGTGATTAAGAAACTTAATATAGCCCTTTTATTGAGCAAAGAAAGCTGATATCCTCAGACGAAAAAGTAAAATTTGACGAATTCAGAATAAATGCTTAAAATAGGTCCCTATGATAGTTTATCATCTAAAAGATATCCAATATAAGGCTGAGAGGGCTATTACCCCATTTCATATTTTTGATTTGGACAGGGGTGCCCTCGCCGCCTACAAAGAACCGCATACAAAAGACCATTTTTGCCTTTTGTTTGTAAAAAAAGGTCGGCTCAATCTTCAGGTGGAAGACCGCCGTTATACCGTTAGTGCGCCTCATGTATGCGTTATCTTTCCTGGTCAGCTCTCCTCTAAAGAGTTGCTCAGCGATGATTTTGAAGGCAAGTTGATCCTGTTTGACGAAGTACTATTTTGTTCGGATATCCTCAAAAACGAATTGAGTATCTACAATTATAATATTTCCGTTAAGCTCAATCATATTGAATTGCGCCAGACAGAAATTACAGAAATAGAGCTGCTGCTGGAGCAGGTCGAAAAATCTTATCAGGATCTAACATCGATCAAAAAGGAGCAAGCGCGGTTCTACATCAAGATCATCTTACTTAAGCTGGTAGAATTTGTACACACCAAATGGGAAAATAGCAAGCTCAGCAATGAAAACGCAAAGATTTATGGTAAATTTCTCGAACTGCTGGAAAGGCATTACAAAACAGAGCGAACCGTGGGCTGGTATGCTGAAAAATTGGAACTATCGCCAAAAAAGTTAAATGAAATTACCCGCAAGATTGCAGGACTCACCTCTATCGAAACTATTCATGCGCGGATCATGAATGAAATCAAACAATTACTGCTTCTATCCAACTACTCGCATAAGGAAATTGCGTTTGAACTTGGATTCAATTCACCTGCGGCACTGAACAAGTTTGTGCGGGCCAAACTGGATGAAACGCCAACCAATTTGCAACGGCAACTGTCACAAATGTATAAGACTTAAGCCTGTTATGCGGTTATTTATTATTAAACACTATGGTTGCATTGGATTAAATGTATATCATATCGTAAGTAAAGTATAACATTTGCTTTCTCTTGAAGAGTAACTTTGCAGCAGAAATTTAATATAAAATATATGAGCAAGTTGTTTGTTGCCAGTGAAGTATTCCACGGTGCTGGTACGTTGTCAGAATTGAAAACCCTAACTGGAAAGAAAGCTATCGTCGTAACTGGTGGTCAATCTATGAAAAAAAGCGGAACTTTGGATCGTGCCATAAGCTATTTAACTGAAGCAGGATTGGAAACTGCAGTTTTTGACGGTGTCGAAGAAGATCCGTCGTCAGCGACAAGTCTTCGAGGTGCTGCAGTGATGTCTGATTTTCAGCCGGATTGGATTATTGGTTTAGGAGGCTGCTCGGCAATTGATGCTGCAAAGATGATGTGGGTATTTTATGAATATCCGGATGCAAATTTCGAAGCGATGACTCAACCCTTTAACGTGCCAACATTGCGTCAAAAGGCTAAATTCATTGCTATTCCATCAACGAGCGGTACAGGTACAGAAACTACAGGTTTAGCTGTAATCACTGATCGGGAAAAAGGGGTGAAGTACCCAATCGTATCGTATGAATTGACACCGGATATCGCTATTGTTGACGGTGAAATTTGTGCTACGATGCCCGCACATATTACCTCCAATACAGGTCTAGATGCGCTTACACATTGTGTGGAAGCTTATGTATCGAATATTGAAAATAACTATGCTGATGCCCTTTCAAAAGGGGGACTTGAAATTGTTTTCGAGAATCTCGAAGAAGCAGTCAATAACCCGACAAACATTAAAGCACGACAGAATATGCACGATGCATCTTTTATGGGGGGGCTGGCCTTCAACAATGCCTGGTTAGGTATAGTACATTCCCTATCCCATCAGGTAGGTGCACTCTATGGCGTTCCCCATGGAGCTTCCAATGCGATCTTCCTGCCCAATGTGATCCGTTTTAATCAGACAGCTACAACGAGATACCCTGATTTGGCTAAACTTGTCGGTAGAGATTCGGCAGAAGGGCTAGCACAGGAAATTGAAAAACTAAGATCTTCGGTAAACAATATTAGCTCCCTGAAAGCATTTGGCATTACGAAGGAAGACTGGCAAAAAAATCTGGATTATATGGCTCAAAATGCTTTGCAAGATCCGTGTACGGGCTTTAACCCACGTAAGCCAACTCTACAGGACTTAAAAGATCTTTACAGCGCTTGCTACGAAGGCTTAATTTACGAAAATTAAACGAACAGATCGGCGAAAGCGGTTGTTGTGAAGGTGTACAACCGCTTTCTTCTATATATTTTTCACCCAAACTTCTCCATCTTTCCTTAAGTTACTGTTTTTGATTTTTATGCAGATTGCTCATTGATCCTCCTTCAAATTCCAAATTATATACGTTTTCAAGAAATCAATTGATTTCCAAATTTCTTTAAATACAATGGGAGTGATTCCTCAGCCATTGGCACCCTCAACGAAAAGTAATAAAAAAAATATTAAAGTTCCTATAATAAAAAAAGGTTGATCACACTGACCAACCTTTAAAATAAAACATTACAATAAAACGTATTAATCCTAATCGTGCCCTTCGGTTTTAACAATCTTGTTGTAAATACCCAATAGTAAAAACGGTGCAGCCCATTGACCAACGAATAGTGCTGTATTATCATCTTTAGTTTTGCAACATTTTAAAGCCGCTGAAATTCCCATCGCTGCTAACGAAGCTGCTAAAAATACAATAGAGGGAATTTTAGATGTTTGTGTTTCGACCTCTTTCGTTACTTTGTCTTCATTTCCTGTTGTAAGTGCCATAGTTTTTATAGTTTAGTTTATTAGTGAACTACTTTCAAAATAAAATAGTTTGAAAATATCTATTATTTTTCTTTCTCACTTCATTCCCGGTCTGATCTTTATAAGAATCCACATTGCTTTGAAATTGCTTTATTAACCGAATTAAGGATTTTTATTCTTTATGACAAATAGTTTGTAAATTGAAATGCATCCCGGTATCATTGGTAAAATTGCTGTCCACATTCCAGGAAAATAATAGTTACCGGTTGTTTTAAAATAGTAGTTGGGCATATTTTCAATAACGGCTCCCGATACTGAATCAGTAATAATATGGGGGTCATTAGGTAGAATCTCAGGTCTTATTAGCGGAAAAATGAAGTGTGTAAATTCAGCTACACCTGGACCGATAAAAATAAACCACGCAACAAATCCTGCCATAGGAATTCTGTAATATAAGCCCAATGTAGTTAGTGTATAGATTGTTGGCCCAACGAGCGCAAATATGAGGAGGAATTTCTTTTCACTCCAGGGAATCCCAAATAGTCTGCTCATGGAAGGCGCAAATCCTGTCTGATATTCTTCAATAATATGTACCTGCAGGGCAGCTACAGTAAGAACAAAAAGAGGCAATATCAATGATGGATCAGTAGGATGGCTCAAGTAGGTTTTATACCAGCAGATAAAAGCAATGAAGGCCGAGCCGCCCACGATAACTACCGGTGGTAAACCGATTGAAAAATAGCCTAATAAGGTTGTAAGAATCGTAGTAATGAGTACGATAGTAACGTTGAGCTTTCGACTGAAAAATAATGTTTGCATCATAACAGAATGAATTTTTTACTAAATTACATATGTGTTTACAGGCAGTATTTATCAAATGATAAAATCGCTAATTCTTGCCACGGATTCTGCTCAAAGAAACTTGCGTGATACCGAGATATGATGCTAAATCTGCCAAACTGATCCGTTGAAGGAGATATCCCTGATTTTTTAGGAATTTGTTGTATGCGACGATTCCCGTTTCCTCAAGCGAGCGGCCTATGCGGGTCATCATGTCGATAACGGCCGTCGAAAGAAGTTTACGGTAGAAAGTTTCTATCTCATGATATCTGACACATAATAATTGTAGGTCTTTATAAGATATGTAACTTACTACGGTATGTTCGAGTGCAACAATTTCGTAATTAGAAGGCTTTTGTTCTATAAAACTATCCAAAACTGAAAAGATATTTGTTTCCGAGAAAAAACGCATGATATACTCCCTGCTGTCTGAAGTAAACAGAGTTTTTACAAGACCAGATTCCAGAAAGAATATTTTATCGCAAATTCTTCCTCTTTTGACAATTTTGTCTCCTTTTTTAAAGGATTTTGAGGCGATTTTTGATTTAAAATCAAGCAATGCGTCATTATTCATATTAAAGTGAAATTGTACGAATTGTACAAAATCCGGTGGATTATGATTGGAAAAGTTAGTCATCATACTATATAGCTCAATGCCATTGTTTTATTTAATTTACGATTGTTTTTCCGAAATGATGTAAACATCGATAAATGGTTCAATAAGGCTCCCTTTACTTTCTTAATGGCGGATTTGTATTGTGTTTTCAGTGAGGTTTTCAAATATTACTAGTGAGGTTGGTCATTCTATTTTGTAATTTATCATTTTTTTCTATAAAAGCAATTTTTATGCACTAATAACTTTAATTGCCTAAAGACAGTTCATAAATGAAGGATATCTATCGCGTAAATTATCTCATTTGTTACAAAAGTATTTTGCACAAACGATTGCATTGTGTATTTTTTGTTTTATTTAATTGTATTTATAAAATTAGAAAGAACAATTAAATTTAAATTATGAGATATCCCAAAGTTACACTACTGCTCAGTGCAGTATTGGCAAGCTTTCTTTCTTGCCAAAAAAGCGATTTACAAACCAATTTAGAAGAGAAATTATCGCTACGTGCTGCTTCCCCGGGTTTAAGCGGATACGAAGTTCCCTTAGGTGGCAATGCCTTCGTCACTTCGGCACCTTCCGGTGCAGCAGAAGTCATCAATAGCAACGGATTGGCAAACTGGAACAATGTCAATAGCGTGATTAGTACCTACGCTAAGGTTTCCCAAGCTGGCGCTCTACGGGTTAAAATAAGAGCTAAAGTGCTACCTTCAGGCGATAGTAGTACGGTGAAATTAACAATTAATGGTATAAGCAAACAAGTCAAACTTAAAGGTGGAGCATTAAAAGATTACACGATCGGTACCTATTCGCTAAATGCCGCGGGATATGTAAAAATGGATCTTCAAGGCGTAACCAAGTCCGGCGGTTATTTTGCAGATGTATCACACTTGATTTTAGATAGTTCGGCAACAAATGGCACGGTAATTTATAGTGACAACAATGTCGATAACACCTACTATTGGTCGCGGCGGGGTCCATCCGGCCATTTGAATTATACCATTCCAACGAATCAGCAAGTATCCTATTATTATAGCGAGTTGAAAGTGCCTGTTGGAGAGGATAAAATAGGATCTTACTTTATGGCAAATGGATTCGATCAAGGGTATTTTGGTATGCAGGTCAATTCAGCGACAGAACGCAGAATACTATTTTCTGTTTGGAGTCAATATAGCACCGATAATCCATCCCAAATACCAGTAGAGGATCGCATCACGTTAAATAGAAAAGGGACAAATACCACAACAGGTGAGTTTGGTGGCGAAGGTTCGGGTGGACAAAGCTACCTCAAGTATAATTGGACTGCTGCCACAACCTATAAATTTTTATTAAAGGGTGAACCTGATAACAATGGAAGCACTGATTTTACGGCATGGTTTAATGATCCGTCGACCAATAATTGGATACTTATTGCTAGCTGGAAACGTCCCAAAACAAGTACACATTTAACAGGTTTTCATAGCTTCATCGAAAATTTCAATGCCAACAACGGCTTCCTTGGGCGTTCAGCAGAATATAGTAATCAATGGGTTCGTACAGCTACAGGAATTTGGCTGAAAGTTGTGGAAAGTACCTTTAATGTTGATTCGACCTATATAAACAGCCAGCGTATAGACGCTATTGGCGGAATATCAGGAAATAGCTTCTTCCTCAGAAATGGCGGTTTCTTCAATACTGTCGTCAATCCCGGAACGAAGTTTACACTACCAAGTTATGGAACAGCACCTTCAATAAATTTAACAACACTACCTTAACACACAAATTTACAGTATTATTCATACTTTACATCCATTAAAAGGGACAATACTTCCTTAAGCAGTATCGTTCCTTTTAATTTTTGTGCATGCTAAGCCGTCCCTTTGCCATAAATCCTATCTTAGTCTTATCCTGTACCACCTTGATGGAATGCTCCGTTACTAAGCTTTCTGTTAGGAAATATTGTGGCCATTGGTTAGTGCTACGGTGCAGAATTCATTGTTTTTAAATCAACATTTAATGGTAAGTTTAACGAAAGTTGTATCAAACGATAGACTAGAATTCACGGTATATTCGAAGATGATGATAAGGTATGCTATGCATACTTAGGGAAGAAAAACAGTACAGTTGGCAATATACGGTTATACAATACCGTCCGTCCTTACTCCAAGCGAACCTGAATGGCATAAAAGTAAAATGTCTTCACTAAATGGACTTTCCACTTATTTACGGAAGCCTATTTTTAAAAAATTATTTCATTTAGCAGGGTATAGCAAACTAAAACAGGAGAAACGAGCGATGTACAACGCAAGTTTAAGGAATAAATGGGATGAGGAGAGCATCCGAAGTAGTCAGGAGGAGCTCCTTAAACGAGTGCGCGAAAAAGCAATGGCAGAGCCGAAGGAGAGGCTAAGGGAAAGGCGGAAGTAATAAAAAATCTTTTGTGTCTGAATAAGTTTTTGATTTCGGAAATTGCAGAATTGGCGGACGTCAATGTAGAGTTTTTAAAGCAGATCCAGGCACAAAGAGCCAAAGGAAAATAAAAACAAATTGCCCGATGAAAGAGTCTAACATAAACATATCGACCGATACTCTGATTTTAGTTGTTAACTATGCTGAATAGATCTTTCTGAGGACGCTCGACAGAATTATAGTGGATAAGCTTTTGATCACCGTTATTCTACGCAACCAACCTGCGTACTTTTATATTTCTATATAAACTTCATTTTTTTAAAGAAAATTATCTATCTGATAATAAGTGATATACTTTATTTCTTATGCTCTTTTTCTAATGCGTAAGAGGGCTTCAGTATTGCAGTCGACCTTTGTGTTAATAAAAATAAAAAGCACGGAGAAATGAAAGCACTTATCATTAAGAAGCTCATGGAGATAGAGGCGAACGAAGGAGTACGAATAGTTTTTGCCTGTGAATCAGGAAGTCGAGGTTGGGGATTTCCGTCAATGGACAGTGATTACGATGTTCGGTTTATTTATGTGAGAAAAGAGGAGGACTATATCCGTTTGTTTCAGCTGCCTACCGAAATGCGTTTTCCGATAACCGATGACCTTGATATCGCAGGCTGGGATCTGTTCAAAGTGTTGACATTACTGTATAAGAGTAATGTCAGTCCATTCGAATGGATCCAGTCACCAGTGGTCTATCACGAGTTCACCGGATTCAAAACAAGTTTTATGACAATGATGGAAAGTTATTTTGACGCACGGAGGCATGCCCATCATTATTTGGGGATTGTCCGTAGTAGGATAGAAGATCTGCAAAGCGCAACAATAAAGCTCAAAAGCTTATTTTACATCCTAAGATCTTTACTTGCCGCAGATTGGAGTGTGACCTATCGTAATTATGCACCCATGACATTGGCCGAACTATCCGTATTATTGCCTGATGATCTTAAAGTCGAAGTAATGGGATTGCAGGAATTGAAAAGCCAAGTCGATGAAGCGTTTATATATAGCTGTTCAGCGAACATAAGGAGTTGTATCAACACAAAGTTAATACATTTAGAGCATCAGGTAAAGCAGCTTCCGATATCCGTATTGGATAAGGAAGGATTGGAGAATTACTTTAAAACTATATTAAGATGACTATAGACGAACTTCGAAAGAACGGGCTGATCCTGTTTGAAGCTGTTGTCGGCAGCCGGGCATATGGATTGGCCACAGCATCTTCCGATACCGATATCAGGGGTATATTTTATCTGCCACTGGAATATTACTTGAGCGGTACATACATTGCCCAAGTGGCTAATGCTAGCAATGATGAGGTTTACTATGAGCTAGGGCGCTTTGTAGAGCTCCTGTCAAAGAGCAACCCGACTGTATTGGAGCTATTGGCTAGTCCGGCCGACTGCATCGTATACCAAGATCCAATAATGGATAAATTTAAAATGCAGGATTTTATTACGCGAGAGGCCGCTATGACTTTTGCGCAATACGCCATGGTACAGGTGAGAAAGGCAAAAGGATTGAATAAAAAAATCAACAATGCAATGGATCGTGAACGTAAAAGTTTACTGGATTTCTGCTTTATCATAGCTGGTCATAGTAGTTTACCGTTAAGAGATTGGTTAAGTAAGCGGCATTGGAGAGAGGAAAACTGTGGTTTAACAAAGATCGAACATACAAAGGGTATGTATGCTCTGTATTATGATCAGGCCCAGAATTTGGATTACAAAGGTATCGTTGCTACAATGGAGAGTAATGAGGTTTCCTACAGTTCTATCCCCAGAGAAGAAATACTTTGTGCGTACCTATTTGTTAATCACGAAGCTTATTCATCTTATTGCAAGGCCTATAACGAATATTTTAGCTGGGTGTCGGCACGCAATGAGGCGCGCTTTGAAGGAACAATGACCCACGGTAATGGCTATGATGCCAAAAATATGATGCACACCATCCGTCTATTGCAACAGGCAAAAGAGATTTTTTCCAAAAGTGAACTACAGATACAACGTCCTAATAGGGAAGAGCTCCTGCGTATCAAGGAGGGGGCTCATAGCTATGATGATCTTTTTGTCTGGTCGCAAAAGCTCTTTCAGGAAGTTCAAGAACTTTGCTTGCGCAGTTCACTTCCGGCAGTGCCAGATCAGATTAAGCTACGTCAGCAATTGGTAGACATGCGTAAGGGTCTGTATCAGATTAAACTTTAATCATCATGCCCAAGGATCTACTCTGTTATGCCAAACAAGCTTACAAAATTTGAATTAGATCGAAGCTCAAAGCCAATTAACAATATGATCTTGTAATTTCCTCTATAAGTCCATCGCTTTAAGTGGTCCGATACTTTTTAAAATCGAAGCAATTGAGCTCAGGTAGGACTTATTTTTCGAAAAGTCACTGTGCGCTTCATTTTGCAGTGTGATAAATCGATCTGAGGCTTTTAATAGCTTGGAGAGTTTAACAGACGAGCCGTAATAAACAGCTGTGTCTTTGTTTCCATGAAATACAATCACAGGGCATTTTACCTTCATCAAAAAGGAAGCGTTGTCGAAACTATACGGGATATTGGAAGTATCCAATTCAGGCGCGATATTGTTTGTCCAGTCTTTAAAGTTGTAATATGGAGCTTGAAGGATTAGTAGAGCTGGATGGTTACTGGCGGCTGTATAGGAAGCAAGCGCCGTGCCCATTGATTGGCCTAAAACTATGATCCTATTTTCAGGGTAAATATCCTTTAAATTATCATAAACAATTTGAATGTCTTGGTAAAGAGTATTCTCATCTATTACTTTACCTTGACTCTTCCCATAACCCCGATAGTCAAGCATAAAGATATCATATCCATTTTCCGTGTATATAGATGCAATTTTACCCCATGTATCCAAAGCATTATTACTTCCATGTAGATAGAATATAAGTCCCTTGGCCTTCTTTGCTTTAAATATTAAGCCATTTAAAGCTGTGCTATCATTTACAAAGATGAACTTTTCTTCAAATGGAATATCAAAATGAAACATTAAACTATCAGTCTTTTTACCAGGGAATAATTGATCAGCCAGTAGATTTTTCCAATCTTGGTTTGATAACACGACCTTATTTTGTGCGCTGCTAAAGGTTTGCAAAAGCATTAAATTAAAAAATAGACATATACTCTTAAAAGCTACTTTCCTTACAATTCGTGTTATAACCATCTTATCGATTTTACGATTCTTATATTTAAATTACAAAAAGTTACTAAATTATCATACACTGATATTCAGCTTTATCGTTAATAATCGCATTTCAAATACAAAAGATTAGAAATAAGGCATTGATGCCATTGAATATATGGTTTTTAAGCTTGTTGCATTAGCAATTTAATTTTCCTCTCCAAAATAAGATGATAGAAGTTCTCGAAACAATCCTGATAGATATATCGATATCGAGTTTCTCTTTGATTTCTCTACTTAGGCATTCTTCTTTCGATCTTGCCATCTTGGAACTCCCATTTCAATGGAAGTTTCATCGAAGCCGATCGTTGGCATATCGGCTTGAAGGCTCAATGACAGACTCCTGGACAATTTTTTAAACGTATGATGCAAAAATATCAATAGTTTTGTCAATAGTAATTACGCAGTGTTTGAACCATAAAAGTGGCATGAAGCTAATGCTGTGGTAGCTCCTTACATTTTAGGGCCGGACAATGCCTCAGTAATTATAATTGCTTATGTATTATTTCCAAAAATCTACAAAAAAGCTTTGTGAAATAGCAATTGTCTTACTATCGAAACCTGGTGGCTAATTATCACTTATATTGATTTTCGTTGCGATATGCACATGGTTACCTAAATTTGCCTCTTCCTGATCCTGTTGACGGATAAAATCAATTAGTCGCTCCAATTCTCCGTTGGCATCATCCCACCATTTAATGGACCATATCCTATGGAATATAAATCCATATCTTTCAAGTTGCTCCTGGCGGAAGTTGTCCCAGGCGTAAGCTTCCGGACTGTTATGGTATTTTGCGCCGTCACACTCTATTGCGATTCGTGGTTTGTTGATTATTTTAGATTTTACAACGATATCAATCCTAAAACCGCCTACTGAATGCTGCTGTTCTAAGCGATCTGCGCCAATATGCTGTGCAAGTTGTTCAAATATTTCGTCTTCAAACGGAGACTCAGACCCTAAGCTAAATTCCGCGGGTTCATACAGTTTATCTGAACAGTACTGACTTAATAATTCAAGAATGCCCTTCCGCAAGTTGTCATTCCCTTCACTTACCGCTTTCGCATAAGTAAAGTAAGCGTACATAATACCACGTCCTTTATTGCCATTCTGCTGGATAAGATTTGGGTACTGACCAACATACTCCTGCGGGAAAGAAGTACATACATATACTTTAAACCGCGCTCGAGTAATGATTACATTCAACATGCGATGTCCCTTGCCCTGTATAATCGGACCAAAGTTTTGACTAAAGGAGCCGTCGGCTTTTCGCCCAAATGTCGTTGAGAGAATGATAATATCCCGTTCGTCTCCCTGAATGTTTTCGAGATTTTTAACAAAAAATGAATCTCCCGCCTGCGCCATTAAACTGTCGAATACAGGGTCATGCTGACGAACTGCACTCAGTTCCTCAAGGATTAAGTTGCGTTGATAAATATTGAACGTAGCAACACCCACGCTTGGAATACTATCTTTGGCATCCTTCATGATCTGTTGTAACAATTCGACCACTTTCAGCGCCTCTTGCTTATTTACTTGCCCCTCATACAATCCATCAATCTGTAAGTATTCGATAGGAGTGTAGTGCTCCTTTGCCGGAACCGGCATTAATCTATTTCCGTAAAACGCATGGTTGGAGAAGTCGATAAGATAAGGGTGTTTAGAGCGGTAATGAACTTTTAGATAAGATTCAACGAACCCCTTGTCTACAGCATAAGCGAGTAAGGATTCGCTATCCGCAAGGTTAAGCTGAGCAGCTTGTAGCGCAGTCCGATCTGAAAATTCATCTTCGGAGTCTTCTGTCTCATCATCAATCGGGTCAAGCAGCGCTCCACTTCCCTCGAAGTAAGAGGAGGGAGCCATCTGGTGCTTATCACCGGATACAATTTTAGCCTTCCCTCGGATCAGAGCCGCGTACGTATCTTCGAGACGCAGCTGACTGGCCTCATCAAATATGACCACATCAAAAATTCCTTCCTGTAGCGGCAGTATCGAGCTGCAGACCGAAGGATTGACCAATAGTACAGGAAAGAAATCAGTAAATAGTTCAAATTCTCTATTCACAATGGTGCGGAGTGAATTGCGACGCATTCCCTTAGCTCCCTTTTTGTTAAACAAACTATTTATGTTTTGTCCTCTGGATTTGAACTTTCCTACAGCGTCAGCCTGTTTTTCCGTCCACAAAGCAATAATGCTATTCAGCTGCGCATTATTAAACTCTTGTTTTTGCTGCTGATATTGTTGTAGTTGATAATCGCTTTTTGGCAATTCCTGTGGTTCATTTGTGGTGAGTATCCAATACAAATACCAGCATTCAAAAGCATCAGCCCAATGGTCTTTAAGATGAATGCTGATTCGGGTAACAAGCTTTTGTTGCACTTCGTCCACTGAAAGAAAAAATGATTTCCACTCATGATAGCTACGGAAATCACTCATATGTTCATTGAACATTGTAAAGGTATGCTTAATCGTATGACATAGGTCCTGTGCAGCCTGAAGACTCGTATACGGCAGAAATACTCCATTTGTTATATTTCCCGTTAACTGGTTACTCTCAATATCGTCAATCGAGTTTTGTAGACTCCGATAGGCATCAGCGCGTGCCGCGTAATAGTCACGAAAATGATTAAAATGCCTTAATTGAAAAGTAACTCTCTCAATTAGATAGGGTACGGCCTCAATCAAGCCGTTGATATCAGTAACTGGAGTCGTTGGAACGATATTGTAATCAGCGATTAGCATTTGCTCTATACTATCCAATTTTTGAAGTAGGGGAGCTACTTGCGCTTTTAGTTCACTCAGTTCAGCATGAAAACGATGATCATTAATATTAGCCAAATAGCTATCTATCGTATAAGGATATTCTTCTTTCCAATTCGCTGCCTTTTGTCGTAGTTCCTCAATATTGTTGAGATAAATGGATAAATCAGTCGTTTCCAAATGGTCGTTATATTGATGTTCAATATAATTTTTTTGAACATGGAATGATCTTACCTGCGCGATGCGATTCTTTAATTCAATTCTTGTTTGTTTTATCTGCTTGTGCTTTCCCGAGAATATACTCAACAAACTTGTTTTAAATTTCGCGCCGCTACTATTATTTAATAAGTTATTACCATATTGCGCAATGCTTGACTCAGCGTAGCCAAGATAAGTTGATAGTGCATGGCTTAGCGATGAATAATAGCTGCTGTAATGTTGTTGTAAAGCATCATCATATTGCTTGAAAAATTGTATTGCTTTAATCCGGACAGATTGTAATCCTACGACAATTTCATTGATTCGCTGTTCCTGAGGAAAAGTAGATGGTAATTCCTTTTCCTTCACTGAATCTCCAATACAAAATGCTAAAAAGGGCTTAAAATCCTGCTGTATTATTGCGGGGATGCCGCTCAAAAAATCATCAGCCCACTGCTTTCCAATTACTTGAAGTTCAGTAATAACCTGCTCAATAGTTGGTAGCTGTTTATGAGCGTATGCAATAAAATCTTCAATTCTTACACGCGATGGTCCAACCTGTTGGTCTAAAAATAGAGCGTCTGATAGTGGTCTAAATATGGAATGGAATTGATGCGATTGCTTAAATAAATTATGGCTATGCTTTAAAACAGTAAGTGTCCTTTCCAGTTCTGTGTGATCCTGAACAAAATTAAAATCCTCTTTCGGTATGATGTTCTTGAGTGGTACATCCTTAAAGTTTTTTAATAAAGCCAAATACCGGGCAACGATCTGCGGCCAACTCTTATCGCCGTAGACCGTTTCAGCTAAGGCAGCATGCTGTGCGTTGATACGTTCAGCTGATTCCTTGAGTTTTGACTTTATCGTATCATATTGGTTTTGGGCTTGCCTTACTGAGATGTGAAACGGAACTGCGATCTGACGGTCTCTGACAGAATCCACGATTGCTTCACGGGCATCATTTACATCATCAATTACACCTACAAGAGCGCCGATCTGAGTATTCGTACGTTCGATATTTGCTTTAATCACATCAAGCGCTGTTTTCTTTTCGCAGACGACCAGACACTTTAGTCCATTGGCAAGTGCATTTGTAATCAGTGCAGTTAATGATTGACTTTTTCCAGTCCCCGGAGGGCCTTGTATTATTTGATTCGGTTCATTTCCGAGAGCACTTATTATTGCCTGTTGGCTTGGGTCGGTCTCTACGGCACTGAAAGGTGTTGTCGATAGATTTTCTACTTTAAGCTCATCAAATTCAAAGGCATCGAAGCGATCCAATAAGCGGGAAATGTCGGTAATAATACTTTCTTTTTGTGCTCTGAACAAACCAAAAATACCACCAAAATGAATGTAAGCTTTGTTGTTGGCGATAGCGTCTATCTGGGATGCTTCGGGTAATACGTTTATAGCTGTTTCAAAGTTTTTGCTGAGCACCTCGAGTATCTGCTCTTTACTATTCGCATTGAGTGCTTCCAGTACTTCAGCACAAGCGTTCACTAATTCGTTGCTATCAATCAGTGCGTCTTCTAAGGCTTCATTAGCAAGATTGGGGAGTGTAATGTCATCTTCACTTTTGATAAAAGAAAGGAGGACCTCATTGATACTAATCGGGTGAATATCTGAATCCACTATTTTCCCATTTGCTTGAACCACTTTATTTCGCAAAAACGACCATTCATTGACTTTGTTTTTAGATTTAACGGCCTCTAGTTGCCAAATGAATAATGGGGCTTTTATGATTTTCGAGGGGTCTTTTGAAGATCTTTTTATAAGAATAGGATAGCCGAACCCGAGGGTCTTCATCCCATGTTCTTTAAAATAATCTTCATTTTCTATGATAATCGAGTTCAGTCGTTTAGAAATTAAGGTCAGTTTCTTTTGAGTTTCCGCATCTTTTTCATTAAGGTCTATTGTATCAAATGAAATCTTAAATTCAACGTGTGCTTTGGTCAACAACGTATCCAAAAATAATTTGGCGAGGCCATCCTCGATGAGGTCAAGCTGCTGGAGGTCTAACCGGGTGGCCAACCGCCCTGGCAATGCATTTAAATGAATAGAGCGCGCGTTGCCGCCTTTTAATTTACTCTGTAATGATTGCAGGAAAATCTTGGATGACATAACTGTAATATTTGTATTTATCCTAATATACAAATATTCGGTATAATCAGCAATGGAATCAAATTACATAAGCATAATCTTCCCATCGATTTCTTAAACGAACTCTCTAGAGGACGCAAGGCCATTGCTGATTTGTATTATAACAAAAATGAGCATTTAGAAGATACAGAGGATATCGGTACCGTTATTTTTCATCTGACTTGTACTGCAGACAATGGCTAGCGCTTTAATATTGAAGTGCAGCGCACGTCACAGTTCGATTTGAAAAAGCGCATGCTTTACTACAGTAGTAAATGGATTGCGGATCAAGCACCCAAAGGCAACCGAAGGGCTTGTAAGTATGCAATTAATAAAGTCTATATCATTGTGTTGATGTTTAATCGCACAGGTGATTTGCAGCGTAGTGGTACAAAGTTAGGGATTTAGAATAATATTAACGAATCCTGTGTGGACCCTCAAATAATCAATGCTGTGGTAGCTTTTGACATTTTAGGGCGGGACAGTTCAACGGTAATTGTAGCGTAGTAGATAGGTTAAAAACAGCATTTGATGAAAGTATAAAATCTGTTTCATTTTCTTCTGCAGGTAATCTATGCTTCTTTCGGATCGAAAATTTTGTATCAGATTTCAACTTTAAGTTACTGCAGTTATATGTCAATTAAATGAGTGTCTGAACTCAAGTGGCGTTTGATTGGTTTTACTCTTAAAAAGGCGAGTAAAAGACTGTGGATAATCAAAACCTAACTGATAGGCTATTTCAGAAATAGAAAGATCTGTAGTAGATAAAATTTCTTTTGCATTCTCAATAATTCTATGCTGGATGTGCTGTTGGGTATTGAGACCCGTTAATGATCGCAGGATATCGCTCAAATAATTTGCAGAAACATGTAGATTCTCTGCAAAATACTGAACTGTTGGAATACCCGTTTGCACCAAATTTTCATTTGTAAAATAGGCCTCCATTGCATCTTCAAATCGTTGAATGAGGTTTTGATTTAATATCTTATGAGTTACAAATTGCCTCTTGTAGAAACGACTGCTGTAGTTTAACAGTAGTTCAATCTGCGATATGATAACATCGTGACTGAAATCATCAATCCTACTTTTAAGTTCCTCCTCGAGAATGCTAAAGACAGATAGTAGAGTTGTTTTCTCTTTTTCGGAGACTTGCAATGCTTCGTCAGTATTGTAGGAAAAGAAACCATACTGCTTAATTTTCTTTGAGAGTGGATAAGATAAAAAAAAGTCGGGATGCACAAGTAATATGCATCCGTTATTTTTTTTATTCGCAGGTTTTTCAAATAATTGCCCAGGAGCAGTAAAAACCAATCCTCCTTCACCAAAATCATAGTGATGTTGCCCATATTTTGCCTTACCGATCGTATTTTTATAAGCGATTTTATAAAAATCTAAAACAAGGAAATCAGCTAATGGCTCGTCTGGTAGTATCATTTCTTCTATCCGGATAAAACTCACAAGAGGGTGTTCGGGTTTTGGTAAACCAAAGATCCGGTGGAATTCAGATAAGGTGCTGAATTTATGCAATTTGTTTTCTTTGCTTTTCATCTCTAATAAAAAAGATTTTATAAAACTTTGAACAATATTTAACAACGTTGTCGTCAGCAAAAATACTGAATTAACTACCAAGGTGTTTCGCCTGTATCTGGATTATGTTCTTCGCTGATGAATTTTCCCGTCACTCCGTCCTCTTCAACCATTGCATATTTAGCAATTCTAAAATCGGCTTCTTCAACAGTGCTAGCACCTCTTTGTCTGTTAAAATCGGTTGTCAACAAAATCAGTTCATACAGCATTCACTTTGAAGACAGTTTTTCGAAGCTCACCATTACTTTCTTGAAGGCATTAGCAGGGGCCTCTAAAGCTGCCTGGGGAAGTGCGCCGTTGATACCTGCGTCGTTGATGAAAACATCCAAAGTTTCCATTTTACTCTCAAGTGCCTTTCTCGCGTTAATGACCGATTCGATATCCGTCACGTCCAACTGTGTGGCTTCAGCAGTTTTGCTGTCTCTATTCCAATATCTATATTGACGTCTGTTATAAGTGCTTGTTCATCGGTCTAATTATTTTGTCTGTCATATTCCGCTGCGAATTCAGTTGCAAAATCACTGAGCTTGACTTTCCCCAAATTCGGTTTGTTACGATAAAAATCTTCATAGAGACTGCCGTCAGCCTGTGCTTTCTGCATGGCAACTAAACCATGGGCAATCCATTCGTTGATCCCAGCTGAAAGCATTTGGTTTAATAATTCCTCAGCGGTAATTACTTTCCATTCTAAAGATGCATATCCGATGGCTTTACCTAATGTCTGTGCAATTTCGTTAGGTGAAACCTCATCACTGGCAATATACTGAACTGTCTTACCCGTAAAAGGCTTTGCCATTTCTTCAGCTATAGTATGTGCAATGTCATAAGGGGACACCCAAGGTTCCTTTCGGTCACCGCCATAACTTTGTACGATTGCGCCCGCCGATTTAATCGTGGGCAGCCAGCGATATATATTGCTAAAAAAGCCAACCGGTCGCATGAACTTGATACCAACATCCTGAGGCAGGGTGCGTAAAATTTGTTCAACTGCATGATGAACCAAAAGGCTGCCTGTTCCGTTTTCTGAGTGCGCCCCCACGCTACTCAAATGGACAATCCTTTTAAGGTTGGAGTCTTTAACTGCTTTTACATAGTTGTGTGCAATTTTTTCGAACTCTAGTCTATAGTCAATACTCTTGTCGAAGAGGCTACCTATTCCTTCCCAAGCTTCCATTAAATACACAATATCCGCGCCGTTGAACACTGTTGTTAAAAAATCCACATCCTGAATATTTCCTATCGCAGGAGTTGCTTCCAAAGCTTCGATTGCAGATGCTCTTTCAGGCTTACTGCTGATTACCGTTACTTGGTATCCCTTAGAAACCAACAATTTCGTCAGTGGTTTTCCGATGTTCCCTAGGGAACCAGTTATTACTATATTCATATCGTTATTTTATATAGGCAAATTTCCGTCAACCAATGAGAAGAAAATTAACAAAATCACGGTAATGATAAACTAAAACGTGGGTGCGCGGTAGAGGTTGCCTACAAATGATAAATACCCGATCCGACGAGCGAGTAACCTGCCGTTTAATCTAGTACCGCAGTGAGGCTAGTATTAATTGCAAATTTACCTTCTGCCGTCTCTTGGATGAAATCTGACAGATTGATATGAAGCATTAGTGTATGGTTTTCATTTGGTAAAAGCATACTGTCGGCTGCGATATTCACGGCGATAATTGATCCTTGTGGCATCTCTAAAGCATGGGGAAGGTTATCTATAGTTAACTCCCCTAAAAATAGCTACGATTATTAAAGTAGCTTTATAAATTAGTCCAAATGCTCTACTTCTAAATGCTCCAGTTTTTTTTCAAACTTTTTTCTTACTGATATAGGAAGTGTTCTATGTTTAAATTATTGATAATGAGATGAACTACCTCATATTGATGATTTAGTACCTTATTAATTTAATATATGATTTCAATTTTTAGATATTTGCAAATGGCTCTATTGATAACTTTGGATAATGTCTATAAATTGTACAATCTTGATTCTTCAAAAAAGACGGAAGGAATAGTTATTCTCAATCAGCAAAATGATCCTAAAAAGGAATATACAAATAATAGCCGTCTATTTGATGGTTTATTACTAGGATTTCTGATACAAGGATCCATGAAAGCACAGATTCATTTTTTAGAATATGAAATGAGCGCAGGGGATATTGCTGTTTTACAGCCGCAATTGATGATGGATACAAAATCATTGAGTGACGATGCCCAAATTGTAACCATTGGTCTTTCGTTAGATTTTATTACAGCATTTCCAATTTTACGTGAGTTTGTAATGAACAACCAAATGAGATGGCAGCCAGTTATCAGACTTCAACCTGAAGAAATTAAGTTGCAAAATGATTTATTGACGCTTATACAAAATTTCTATAATAAAAAACCTAGCCATAATAAAACGGAAATGCTTCGACATCTTGTTATGGTTCTCATAAGTATGATTTCTGAAGTATATTCTTCTTTACCGAGTAACAAAAGCTTGGTTAAAAACCGCACACATGAGATTATAGACGATTTTTATCTACTCATTTCAAAACATGCAAACCAACAAAGAAGCGTTGCGTTTTATGCTAATAAGCTACATTTAACACCACAATATCTTTCCACCTTCCTGAAACAGAGAACTGGAAAATCTGTATTACAGTGGATTGATCATATCACCATTCTACATGCTAAAACACTATTGAAATCTTCTAATTTATCAATTAAAGAAATTAGCAGCGAGCTTCATTTCGAAGAAACGAGTGTCTTTTGCCGATACTTTAAAAGAATAGTGGGGGTGTCGCCAAAAACCTATAGAAACGAATAATAATTTATGTCCTTTTTATCTGAACTATTTACAGCATATGATTAGCTTTCAGATTGTACGTAAACACCATTAAATTGTCAATACCTGCTATTTATCGCTGTTTAATTTTACAGGATGAAAAAAACAGGTAAAAAAGCAGCTATTGGATTTATATTTATAACGTTGTTGATTGATATTACAGGTTGGGGAATTATACTTCCCGTAGTTCCTAAACTCATTGGAGAACTTATCAATAATGACCTAAGTGAAGCTGCGAGATATGGAGGTTGGCTTGGTTTTGCGTATGCCATTACGCAATTTATATTTGCACCTATAGTGGGTAATCTTAGTGATAAGTATGGGAGACGCCCAATTATTTTAATTTCTCTTTTTGGATTTGCTATTGATTACGTACTCTTAGCACTAGCGCCTTCTATTGGGTGGTTGTTTTTTGGAAGAATCATTGCCGGTCTTACTGGGGCTAGTATTTCAACAGCTAGTGCATATATAGCTGACATATCGACCGATGAAGACAGAACTAAAAATTTCGGCTTAATCGGCGCAGCTTTTGGATTAGGGTTTATTATAGGTCCTGTAATAGGTGGTTTGCTTGGCCATTATGGCGCGAGAGTTCCTTTTTATTTCGCTGCTATATTATGCATGGTCAATTTTCTTTACGGCCTGCTTATACTACCGGAAAGTTTAGAAAAAGATAAACGTCGGTCATTTAGCTGGAAACGTGCAAACCCCATTGGAACAGTTAATTTTTTGAGAAAACAGTCAAAAATATCAAATCTCGTCATCGCTTTAATTTTGGTCTATGTTGCCCTCCACGCTGTACAAAGCAATTGGCATTTTTTTACTATGTATAAATTTAATTGGACGGAAAGAACTGTAGGTCTATCGCTTGGTTTGCTCGGCTTATTGCTTGGCTTTGTACAAGGCATTCTAATGAGGTGGACAACGCCAAAATTAGGGGAACATAAAAGTGTATATTTTGGGTTGCTATTTTATGCATTAGGTTTAATGCTTTTTGCATTTACTAATCAAGGGTGGATGATGTTTGTTTTTCTCGTTCCTTATTCCTTAGGTGGAATCTGCGGACCCGCACTTCAATCAATAATCAGTAAAAATGTTCCTGCAAATGAACAAGGTGAACTGCAGGGGGCATTATCAAGTTTAGTGAGTGTTACGGCTATTTTGGGACCTCCAATTATGACAAACTTATTCTATTATTTCACTCATGATAAAGCACCATTTCAATTTTCAGGAGCTCCGTTTTTTCTAGCATCCATTTTAATGTTTATTAGTGTAATTATTATATATTTTGCTTTTCGACAAAAACGTTAAAAAGAAGCTAAAGACTAAATCCCTCACCCTTCAAGTAGCTGCGTGTATTTTCGTTCATAGGTTCTGTTTCATGATAAACAGAAAAGCCGCCAACGTGCTTAAGCTGACATCGGGTTACAAAATATATCGCTGACAATGACTGTGATAAAAATTAAACCATTGTGCCCTCTTGGTTGTTTGCTAATAATATTAGTAATTTTGAATACAGCAACTACCAAAAATCAAAACGCACAATGCAGTGCTTTTGGCACAATTGAAAAACATGGAGAGGAGTATAGTACATTGTGATCTTGATACATTTTTTGTATCTGTCGAGCGCTTGCAGAACAGCAAGCTCATCGGAGTACCTGTGCTCATAGGAGGAAGCAGTGACCGCGGTGTAGTTGCCTCTTGTTCCTATGAAGCCCGTAAGTTTGGCGTGCATTCCGCTATGCCGATGCGGCTGGCCCTGCGCATGTGTCCCGAAGCAGTAGTCGTACGGGGCGATCACGATCGCTATAGTCACTATTCCGGCATCGTCACGCAAATCATTGAAGAAGACACGCCCATTGTCGAAAAAGCCAGTATAGACGAGCATTATCTAGATGTCTCCGGTATGGACCGTTTTTTTGGTTGTTGGAAATGGACACAGGAGCTCCGCCAGCGCATTATCAAGGAAACTGGACTTCCCATCAGTTTTGGCCTGTCGGTCAACAAAACAGTTTCTAAGATTGCTACAGGCACGGCCAAACCCTGCGGCGAAAAGCAGGTGCAGCATGGTACCGAAAAAGGCTTCCTCGCACCGCTATCCATCCGCAAAATCCCAATGGTAGGCGAGAAGTCCTTTACCTTACTCCGGAATATGGGAATTTCTAAGATCGGTACCTTGCAGCAGATGGAGGTGTTCACCATGCAAAAGGTCCTCGGGGAAAACGGGATCAATATCTGGCGCAAAGCCAATGGTCTCGATGATTCCCTGGTGGTACCTTTTCGGGAGCAAAAGTCCATGTCCAAAGAAAATACCTTTCAGCAGGATACGATCGATATGGATGTACTCCGCCGCACCCTGATCGGTATGGTCGATACACTGGCCTTTGATCTGCGCAAAGAGCAGAAGCTGACCAGCTGTGTCACCCTCAAGATCCGTTACAGCAACTTTGATACCCATACGCAGCAGTTGCAGATCGGTTATACCAATTCGGATCGAAAGCTTACCGATGTGGTGCTTTCACTCTTCAAGAAACTGTATAGCCGCAGGATGCTGATACGCCTTATCGGGATTAAGTTCTCGGGTTTAATTTACGGATCCTATCAGACCGACCTCTTCGACGATAGCGCCGAGGAGGTCAATCTGATGCAGGCCATGGACAAGATCCGAAAACGCTATGGCGCCGAATTTCTGATGAAGGCCATCTGTGCGCCGCTGCCGGAGAAAGGAGGGGATCATGCTCTTAAATCTACATAGTTACTATAGCCTGCGCTTTGGCACGCTCAGCCTGCAGGATCTTATCTCGGGCATGCTTGCTGGCGGTTATGATACCGCCGTACTTACCGATATCAATAACAGTTCCGGTTCGCTTGACTTTATTAAGCTGGGGCGGGCCGCAGGATTGAACCTGCTCGCCGGCATGGAGTTTCGCCACGACGATCAACTTTGTTTCGTCGCCATCGCCAAGAACGAAAAGGGCTTTCGGGAGATCAATGACTATCGGACCAAGCTTAATATGGAAAACCGTGCTGTACCCGAGCGTGCACCCGAATTCGAACAGGTCTTTGTCATCTATCCCCTTAGCAAACTCAATGCTTTTCCGCTAAAGGACTACGAATACATTGGCATCAGACCCATTGAGCGTACACGTGTCCAGTTGATGGACCGAAAGGTGCTTGACCGCTGTGTTATCCTGGCACCAGTGAGTTTTCGTAAGGCCGACTATACCTTACATCGGCAATTAAGGGCCATTGACAACAACCTGCTGATTTCGCAACTGAGCCCGGATCAGACTGCAGCCGAGGACGAGGTATTTATCCCCCGGGTTAAGCTGATGCGGTTATTTTCGGATCTGCCGCAGCTGCTCGCCAATACAAACCGCATACTGGGCCAGTGTTCTTTCAGTTTTGATTTTACCAGCGTCAAGAATAAAGAAACCTTTACGGGCAATCGCTACAACGATAAGCAACTCCTGCACAAATACTGCATAGACGGCTTCTCCAGGCGCTATGGTCGTCAGGACCGGGTGGCCACCGAACGCATTCAGCGCGAGCTTGAGATTATCGAAAACTTGCGTTTCTCCAGTTACTTTCTCATTACCGACGAGATCTGCCGCTATGCTCGAGGGCGCAATTTTCACTATGTAGGGCGGGGCTCGGGAGCCAATTCTGCAGTAGCTTATTGCTTGGGTATCACCGATGTTGATCCCATTGCGCTCAACCTACCTTTTGAGCGTTTTCTTAACCCCAAGCGCAAGAGTCCGCCAGACTTTGATATCGATTTCAGCTGGAACGAACGTGACGAGATTTATGATTTTATTTTTAATCGTTATCAGACAGGTCATACCGCACTTATGGGCGCTATGAGTACGTTTCGTTCGCGGAGTATCTTGCGCGAGCTGGGTAAAGTGTATGGACTACCCAAGGCCGAGATCGACCGCTTGGTGCATGAGCCCGAGCATATGCTCAACAAGAATGAGGTGACCAATACCATTCTGAGCGTCTACAACCGCATGGCCGACTTTCCCAACCAGCGCACCATCCATGCCAGCGGCGTGCTCATCTCCGAGGAACCATTGACCTTTTATTCGGCGATGGACAATCCGCCAAAAGGGTTGCCGACCATGCAATTTGATATGTATGTGGCCGAAGATATCGGCTTCGAGAAATTTGATATTCTTTCGCAGCGCGGCATCGGCCATATCAAAGATTGCCGTACCATTGTGCGGGAAAACTTGGGGGTGGTCATCGATACCGACAATCCCAAGCGTTTCTTTCACGATGCCCATATTGCAGCGCAATTAAAATCTGCTAATACCATCGGCTGTTTCTATATCGAGAGCCCGGCCATGCGGCAGCTGCTCACCAAGCTGCGTTGCGATGATTACCTGACTTTGGTGGCTGCCTCATCCATTATTCGGCCAGGTGTGGCCAGTTCGGGCATGATGAGCGAGTACATCCGTCGGCATCACGATCCCGCGACGGTCGTCTATCCACACCCCGTGTTTAAAGAGCAGCTCGAAGAGACCTACGGCGTGATGGTCTATCAGGAAGATGTGATGAAAATTGCTAATGCCTATGGCGGACTCGATATGGCCGATGCCGATGTGCTGCGACGGATGATGTCGGGCAAATACCGGAGCAAAGACCACCTGATCGAAATTGAGGATAAATTCTTTTCCAACTGCAAGGCCAAGGGCTACGACGAAAAGATCAGCCGCGAGATCTGGCGGCAGATGGAAAGCTTTGCGGGCTATTCCTTCAACAAGGCGCATTCAGCATCCTTTGCGGTAGAGAGTTATCAGAGTCTTTTCCTAAAGACTTACTATCCTTTGGAGTTTATGGTTGCGGTGCTCAATAATTATGGAGGGTTTTACAGCCGTAAGGTGTATGTCAATGAGGCCCGAATTTCAGGTGGCAATATCTGCCTGCCCTGTGCCAATCAGTCGGTCTTTAATACTTCCATTCAGGGTAAAGATATTTACCTCGGTTTTGACTGCCTGCTCAATCTGGAGGGTAAACTGGCCAATCGCATTATTGAGGAGCGCGAAGCCAATGGCAAGTATACGAGTCTGGAGAACTTTGTTAAACGGACACAGACCGGTATTGAGCAGGTCGTTATCCTGATCCGCGTTGGAGCCTTGCGCTTTACGGGGACTGGCAAAAAGCAACTGCTGTGGGCGGCACATCTGATGATGAGCAAGCATAAGCCTGTGGCAGCGGGTATAGCACTGTTTGAGACCGAGAGTCGCAAGCCTATACTGCCACCTTTGGAAGAAGATATCCTGGAGGATTATTACGACGAGATGGAGCTGATCGGCTTTTGCGTCACAGGAACCCTTTTTGATCTTGCCAAAAGCGATTACCGTGGCGATATGCCGGCCCGGGAACTCTATCTGCATGAAGGTAAAATAATTCGGATAGTGGGGGACTTTGTCTGTGAAAAATTTGTCAAGACCAAGCGCGGCGACCTAATGAAATTCGGCACTTTCCTCGATGCCGAGGGACGCTTTTTTGATACGGTACACTTTCCACAAACACTGGTGAAATATCCGCTCCTTGGTGCAGGAATCTATTTGATCGAAGGTAAAGTTGTTGTCGAATATGGCTGTCCATCTATCGAGGTGATACGCTGTGCCAAGATGCCGCTAAAGCCCGATCCGCGGAGTGAATAATGAACTTCTGAGTCATATCATTAAAGAATTTTTATGTGTAGCTGTAAGTGTGTAATCAATTTTGATTACATTTGTATTATGGAAAAAAGTATGGAACGTTTTAAAGGAATTCATCCAGGGCTTATCTTAGAAAGAGAGCTTAAAAGGCGTGCGATTAAGCCAAGTCCATTTGCCCGCTCTATAGATACACAAAGACAAATATTCAATGCAATCATAAAAGGTAAACGCGGCATTCCAGTACCTTTATCATTGAAAGTTGACCAGGCACTAGGAATTGAAGAAGGGACTTTTGCGTTGTTACAAACTTTTTATGAAATAAAAAATGCTAAAACAAACATTGGAAGTATAAATAAGCCAGATTTGACTACTTTGCGAAAAGTTCTTTTTTGGGACACTGATGTCAATAAAATAGATTGGGAAAAACAGGCTAAAGCCGTAATTCATCGTATTTTCGAAAGGGGAAATCAAGAAGAGAAAAATGAGATACTAAGGTTTTATGGCAAGGAGCAAGTTCAGCAGGCTTTATCTGAACCAACAACAGCTCCAATGTTGTTGCATAAACATTAGCGCAAATAATTATGTTATATTATAATACTGTTAATCACCTATTAAGAGATACACTATTAACACTAATGAAAGCGGATGTTTTTTCAACTTTTCGATTGGTTGGGGGAACCGCTTTAAGCTTGCATTTAGGCCATAGGGAATCTGTCGATATTGATCTTTTCTCGGATGTTCCATATGGTAGTTTAGACTTTGAGTCAATTGACAATTACTTGAAAGATACTTTTTCGTATGTCGATCACTTGTCCAATATTGCTCCCGCTATGGGAAAGTCTTATACGATTGGAAATGATAAAAACAACAGCGTTAAATTGGACGTTTTCTATGCAGACCCGTTCATTCAAGAACTTATCGAAGAAGATAATATTCGTTTAGCCTCAATCGAAGAAATTATTGCCATGAAGCTCGATGTGATTCAGCGAGGAGGACGTAAAAAAGATTTTTGGGATTTACACGAGTTATTAGATAAGTATTCGATTTCACAAATGGTTGCATTACATGAAGAGCGATATCCGTTTTCTCACGATGAGAAAACGATCTTGATTAACTTAATCAATTTTGAAAATGCTGATAATGACTTTGATCCTGTGTGTTTAAAAGGTAAATATTGGGAATTTATCAAAGCTGATTTTGAGGAAGTAATAGGTAAGATTTAGTTGTGGGATTCAGACTGGGAGCAAAGGAGGGAAGAGCCTTGCAGCTGCCGCAAGACGCCGATAAAATCGAACGCTTGTTAACAACACCATCAGGCTATCGGATCTTCCACAATCCTATCAAGGAAGAGAACTGGGATAAGCGTATGCTCAAGCTCTACGAAAAAAATATTGTCCATTACCTACATACCAAAACCAAGTTTCAACGCAAAAATCCCATCTACATCCTATCCTTAGCATATGGCCGGGTAGTGGCTACGATTACCGATGGATCCAGCCCGGGTTGGTTAAGTCTGGTCACTAAAGATGGGCCTTTGGCGCAAAAGATGTGACGTTTTCACAAAACGAATTGGAAGCAGTTATAAGGTATATTCTATAAGATTATGTTATAGTCTCGCGCGATACTGCTGAGGTGATAGTCCAAAATATTCTTTGAATAGATTGGAAAAGTTCGGTACACTTTCATACCCAATTTGATAAACAATCTCAGCGATATGCATATCCTTATTTTCCAATAATTGAAGCGCCTTTAGAAGGCGATGTTGTTTTATAAACTGGAATATGGTGATCTGCATTTCTTCCTTAAACTGTCTAAAAAGTGTCCGCTCCGAAAGAAAAAAATTAGCGCTAATCTCAGCGATTGACAATTTATTGTCGAGATGTTGGAGGATATACGTGCATACCTGTATCATCAATTCACTTTTTGCAGGCGTAATTTGCAACAGGATCGGTTTTGCCAATAGTATGGGGAGCATAGACTTAAAGGCCTCTAAGGTGGATGCGGTCAACGTGTCATGGTCTTTCAGCTTCCAATGTTGTTGGCCAAAAAGCAAAAAATGATTCAACAATTCATTTGATGGATACACCTTAACGTCGTCGTGCATATTGTTCATATCGACAAAAATGGTTTTTAGTGACAGTTGCTGGGAGCGGGAAATGAGTTTGTGCGGGACATGTGCTGGAATATATACAAAGAAAGTACTCGGTACACAGAAGCTGGCTTTTTCTGTATAGATAAAGAGGGTACCATTTGTTGGGCTAAGTACCTGTACTTGTTCATGAGCATGCATTTCTGTATTGAATTGTCCATAGTTACGTAATTCAATTGTGCCATCGCAGAAGGTCTTGGCACATTGAACGAACGGGATGGTGGATTTTGGCATTATTGAATAACAATTGTTTTATTTTCAAATATATTAAATTTTATAGTTCTGGTACTTTTGAGCTATAGAAATAAGTTGAATATGAAACAAGTTAAGATTTTTGATACTACTTTACGTGATGGAGAACAGGGGCCGGGCTGCCAATTGACACTGAATGATAAATTAGAAATCGCTGAAAAACTCGATGCAATGGGGGTAGATGTGATAGAAGCAGGGTTTCCAATAAGTTCACCTGGAGATTTTAAGGCAGTCACAGCGGTTTGTAAACTGGTGAAAAGGGCAACCGTCTGTGCATTAGCTAGGGCCAATAGGAAAGATATTGAAGAGGCCTCTTTGGCCTTGAGTACCGCCAAGGTGGCACGGATTCAGCTCGGAATTGGAACATCGGACATTCATATTAAACATAAGTTTAATACCACTCGTGAGGTAATCTTGGCAAAAGCGTATGAGATGGTGGCTTATGCTTCTGATAAATGTGATGAAGTACAATTTTTTGCTGAAGATGCTGGCCGCGCTGACAATGATTTTTTGGTTCAAATGACCAATACGGTGGTTGAAGCGGGCGCAAAAGTTGTAAATCTTCCTGATACCAATGGTTTTTGTACACCCTTTGAGTACTTTGAAAAGATAGCCTATGTAAACCAGAATAGAAGGGAAAAAGAGAACGCAATTCTTTCTGTCCACTGTCATAATGATTTAGGTATGGCTACAGCGAATAGTATAGCTGGGTTAATGGCAGGCGCGCTTCAGGTGGAAGGAACGATTAATGGTGTGGGAGAACGTGCGGGAAATGCTGCCTTGGAAGAAATTATTTTGACACTCATTGTAAAGGAAAATCTAGGTATTGCGACCGGAATTGATCCAAAATATATTGTAGAATTAAGTGGTATGGTCGAACGGGCAATGTCAAATCCTGTACAGGCCAATAAGGCCATTGTTGGCAAAAATGCTTTCGCGCATTCTTCCGGCATCCATCAGGATGGGGTATTGAAAGACCGTAGAAACTATGAAATTATTGATCCCCAAATCATAGGAGGAAAGTTGCCTGAATTGTTTTTATCGGCAAGGAGTGGACGTGCCGCATTGAAAGATCGATTAAAAAATATGAAAATAGATTTCCCTGCTGAACATTTTGAAAGTATCTATAGCAGATTTCTTGTTTTGGCAGATCAGAAACGTTTTATTGAAGATCGCGACCTCCGACGTTTAGTTTAGGTGTACAACAACTCCGCGTATGGAACAATAATTACAATTATTTTTTTAAATATCATGAATTCTTTTATGAAGAGACTTTTTGAGCTAATAGTAGCTGCAATACGTTAGTCAATATCTGATTTTGATCGTCTTTTCTCCAGTTAAGATAAAGATTTGTTTCAATTGAAGTTTGAATAAATCGAATGTCAGGATTGGCATGGTGAATATAAGAGGTTGGCAACACTGCAATCCCAAGTCCTTTGCGTACCAATGCGATAATTGCCGACCCGAATTCAGAATGAATTCGGGCGTTTGGAGTTATATTGAAAGAACTGAATAGGTCCTGGACCAGAGTACTATAACTACTGCCTTCATCTTTTATTGGTAGAATGAATTTTTGCGAACTAAGCGTTTCTTTTGTAATGTCCTCGACAACCTGGAAAGGATGATTTTCTGGAACAACTAAAGCAAGATAGTCCGTATAAATTTGATGTGACTCAATATTTTTGTATGTATTAATGTCACGAGTGATCACTAAGTCAACCTTGTAGTTGATTAGGAATTCATGTTGGTCCTCATAACGAACTTGTACAAGTTCAATTTTTAGTTTTGGAAAGTGTGATGTGATTTTACTAAGGATGTCAGGCATTATTGATGCGGAGATTGAATCTGGGTGTGCGATAATAATAGTACCTGTTTCTCCCAACTGAAGCTGAAGGGCATGACGGTGAAAAAATTCAAGTTTATTTAGCTCAACCTCCCATTTTTCCTGGAGAAACTGACCGGCAGATGTAAGCTTTACATTTCGCTTATCCCGCTCGAATAATTTTACGCCCAAGAATCTTTCCATAGACTGAATTTGGCGACTCAAGGCTGATTGAGTAATATTTGCTTTTGCTGCCGCATTCCAAAAATGAAGCTCACGTGCAAGAACTAAAAAGTACTTTATTTGTTGTAGATGCATACTAATGCAATTTATGGATTAGTTTATGCTAAAATAGCATTTTTCTGCATTTATCATGATGGTATCTTTGCGATAGATCTATTAAAAATATATGAACTGGATAATACGATGGAACAAATAGAAACTAGGAGAGTTGGCCTTGAGGATATCCCAGCTCTCCAACAGATTGGTAGAGAAACTTTTTTTGAAACATTTTCTGATAGTAATACTCCAAAGAACATGGCAGCCTATCTTGCTGAAGGATTTTCCGAAGAGAAATTGACTGGCGAGCTTAATTGTGAAGGTTCTGAATTCTTCTTTGCTTTAAAGAATGATAAAGTGATTGGATATCTAAAGCTTAATACGGGAAAAGCTCAGACTGAACCACAAGATAACAATGCACTTGAAATTGAACGTATTTATGTTTTAAGTGCTTATCATGGGAAAAGAGTAGGACAGGTTCTTTATGAGAAAGCTATTCAACGGGCTGAATTGCTGGATGCAACTTATATCTGGCTAGGTGTATGGGAAGAAAATCCACGTGCGATAAGATTCTATGAAAAAAATGGTTTTAAAGCGTTTGACAAGCATATATTCATACTGGGTGATGATGAGCAAACTGATATTATGATGAAAAAAGCGTTAATCCAATAAACACTTTTTTCATTATTAGATTTATAGCCGTATTAAAGAATAAGAAATTGTGGAACGAAAGCCCACGTATAATGGAGAAGTATTGTATTTCTTCGCATTGTTTATCTAAAGGTAGTTCTAAAAAGTTTTTAATACAGCCATCAAAGTCGAGTAACTAATCATTTTTTTTGTACTGTCTGGTATTCCGAAGATAATCAATTGTGGAAAGAAGCAGTACTCAATATTTTTTAATTTGGTAATTTCCCTATCGGTATAGTTGATTACCGAATCTATTTTGACGTTATCTTTATGTATTCCTGCCATACTTTTCGTAAAAAGCTTTAAGGCATTTTCTTTTCCGCCCATTGCTTTAATCAGCCTTGGCGAGGTTAAGTTTAAAGTGGCAAGTGTGTTGTTAAGAGTCGAGGCTGCGCTTATTTTAGACAATGCAGCTCTAAGCTCAGGATCTTTCTGAGCGTAACTAGCTGTAAAATTGAAGATAATGGCAATTACTATTAATAAAAAGGGTTTCATCGTGCTTTGTTGTTCTAAATGTCTCACTGCAGTTCGATCTAGGGTTCTATTCTTTAATATGATCTTTCAATTCTTCTTTCAAACGATAGAATAACGCTAACTCATACTTTAGCTGGTCCTCTTCCGAAACAACTGGAGGTTGGTGAGGCTCCGAAGGGTCAAATGGACCTTTTACAATTTCTAAAGTGACTATGTCTCCCAGATGAAGTGTTGTACTTAACCAATTAACATGACTTTCTGCATCCGAATCTAGGCCGCCCACACGGAAACCAAATGCGTCATTGCTGCCTCCTCTACGTGCAAAAGTAGCCATAGCATGCAATACGTAGTGAGCCTTGTTAAATCCTGCTTTTGTAATCTGTTCGCCGTTTATTTTGATATTGATACCTAAATTGTCCATAGACTTATTTGATGTGGTCTTTTAGTCTTTCTTTCAGATGATAGTATTTTTCCAGTTTGTTTTTTATCATGACTTTCTGGTCTATAGCACTTTTGGTTCTCATTTTGGGTTCGTCAAAAGGAGCTTCAATCACTTCAAAAGTAATTGTATCACCCGCTTTAAGTTCGGTTCCGTACCAATAGAGATGGTCGTTCTGCTCACCATCCATTCCACTTACATTAAGTGTAAAGTCCTTACTTCCGTTATATCGCTCCGTAAGGGTTACATTGCCAATTAATACATAGTCATCTGTGTCCAATCCGGCCTTTGTGACTGGATTGCCATTGACTTTTATTTTAAGACCAAGTTTTTTATCCATAATCTTTTCTGCGGTTAGTCCTGAAATTCTTTATTATTTTCAGTCCTTAATTTTTTTAATCAACTCCTTGGCAATTGGAATATCTGCAGGAGCCAGCTTCCAGTTTAGTAGATCACTAACTTCTACCTTAATTTATATCGTACGCCAAAATTCAAATAATTGGGATCAAACACGTCTTCATCAATATAATATTTCGCTTTATAGCCAGTATAAATCTGCAGTTTTTTTGCAATAGCGAGTTCCATACCAATTTGAACGTTTAATGGTATGTAAGTTTCCTTAACCCTCGTTCCCGACTGTTTCCATTTCTCGCTGTAAAATTCTGCCCCAACCCCTGCATTTGTATAAGCTTTGAAGATATTGCTAAAATTGATCAGGTCATAACCATAATCAGCACCAATAAATGTAATGTTTGCCGTACTGTATCCAACATTCCCTAAAATATAATTTCTGTTCTTAAGACCATATTTAACTTGAAAGCCATAATAGAAATCATAGGCAGGCGATTCCAGTAACAAGTCACTATTTGCACCTACAGATAGGGAATTCTTCTGAGAATATCCTATAAATGAGATAAAACAGAAGATGATTAAAAAAATACATTTCATAAATTTAATGATAAGTTTCAATGGTATAAGTTAAAGTCCAATTTAATCCTTTTTTTTACAAATTGCCCAATTATTTCGTGGTTTGTTGAAGTTGTTTAGGCCATGCTAATGTTATTGGCTAACGTTAGGTACCATAATCGAGTTCAGGATCTAATTTTTCGTTCTTTTTACACGCCATTAATAGCGAGAGCGAAATTGCTGTCAGTAATATATTTTTTGTTCTCATTTTAATTTAGCTAAGTGAATAATGATCACTTACCATGTAATTAAATCCTCGATATCTTTAGGAATTTCCTCGCAAATGCTTTCAACAATAAAGTCTGATATAGCATTTGGATTATTGTCGAGCGGAATCTTAATCCTAAGAATTTGGAATGGGAAATTGGGAATGAAACTGTTTAGGGGAGATAATACGTTCGTTCTTGATTTTGTGTAGAAAAACTCAAAATTTGAATTCATTAAATTTGCACTTCCTTTAAAGCATTCTAAACCGGCGATAGTATATGTTGGTATATGAGATGTTGTATCAATCTGAGTTACAACAGGAGGAGATATCAACGCTTTATAAAACAATTCAGGGCCGAAATTTAAAAGAGCGACATCTTTCATCTTATTGGGGGCTTCTTTTAAATCACTTCTTACAAGTTTTTTAGTTAGATTTATAATATAATCTGGATTAGTAACTTTGACTTTTAATTCACCTTGATTGATTAAATTGTCTTTAATGATATTTTCGTTATATATTGTATCTTTCTGCAATACTAAGTTACTCTTTATATAATACACATATTGCAGATATAATTCATTTACCTCAGGGTTGTCGAGTGGCGTTAAATACCATTTAAGTATAATTTTGCCTTTTCCCTGATCCTTAAATTGGCTTTGAGACACTGCTTCCAATTTTATAGTTGCAAAAAGGAAGATAGTTGAGATTGTCCTAATTATGAAGAAATTTGATATTCCTATTTTTAGTAAATTCATAAACTTAAAGGAGGTTAAACTAATTATTACTCGAATATAAGTTTAATTAACTGTATCTGTGGCAGGAAATTATCCGTTGTAGACTTGATCTTAACATTTTGTGTTTTTAACCTTTTTAAATTCTTCGAACGATTACTGATTTTCTCAGTAAATAGTCGTTTACGGTTTAAATCCAACGAAATTTTCATTTGCTTTCTCCAGATTTAAGATTGATAATTCATTATGAACTATTGTATCTCAAAATATACCAATTTTTCTGAAGGAGATATCGAAGTTCAATAAGGATCACTGTGGAATTGCAACAATAAAATGGATACCTAGTTAAGCTGCAATATTTTGTTTATTTATTTTTCTAGCAAACTCCTCTGGAGGTAAGTATTCTGAGGCAGCATGTTGACTTTTTCGGTTGTACCAAGCCTGAATATATTCAGAGACAATAAGTGCAGCTTGCTCCCTGTAAGCGAATTTATGCCGATATACACATTTCGCCTTCGGGGTCTTGAAAAAACTTTAAGCCACAGCATTATCCCAACAGTTCCCTTATCTACTCATGCTTCCTATGATGAGTGGATTTTTTTCCAGTATAGAGCTAAACTCGTGACATGTATATTGTACACCAAGATCAGAATGAAATATTAGTTTTTGAGTGATTGATCTTGCTTTTTGTGCCATTTTAAAAGCAGAAATCACCGTATCTACCGCATTCATCGTCTCGCTTGAAGTCTATCCTATTACTTTCCGATCTCCTAGTTCGATTACAGTTGCCAGTTAGTTCTAAAATTCTACTATTTCCAGTATTTAATTTTTTCAATCAACTCGTTCGCAATCGGAATATCTGCGGGAGCCAGCTTCCAGTTTTGTAGACCACTGAATTTTACCCATTCAATTAAATCATGATCTATGGAATCTATTCGTGGAATCTTTGATTGACTGGTTTAGCTTTAAACTTCCCACATACCGGAACGAAAAGTAGTCGGGCAAATTCCCGTCGGATTAATAGATAAGATCTGAATTCTGATTAGCTAACTGTTCTTTTATAATCTTAAAATAGCATAATATTTTGCGCTAAAAATATTAGTAAAAATGTATTTATTTACTTATATTTGCGTTGTTAACCAATTTAAAAACAATGTATTATGAGTGAATTAAAACAGTCGAAATATATCGATATCACGACAGATTATGGTTTTAAAAAAGTTTTCGGATCAGATACTAATAAGGATCTTCTCATCGCTTTCTTAAACGAGCTCTTTAGAGGTCGCAAGGTTATTGCTGACCTGTATTATAACAAAAATGAACATGTCGGTGATACAGCGGATATCGGTACCGTTATTTTTGATCTGACCTGTACGGCAGACAATGGGGAACGGTTTATTATTGAAGTGCAGCGCACGTCGCAGGTTAATTTGAAAAAGCGCATGCTCTACTACAGTAGTAAATTAATTTCGGATCAGGCACCCAAAGGCAACCGAAGGGCTTGGAATTATGCAATTAGCGAAGTCTATATCATTGTATTGATGGATGGATTTGCAATGCCTGATGCGGGGGAGGAGCAGTATTTTTTGCACGATATTTGTTTATGTTATCGAGATCATGGTAAAATATTTTATGACGATTTAGGCTTTATATATATAGAATTGGTTAACTTTGTTAAAGCTGAGGCAGAGTTAGTTAATGATTTAGATCGTTGGCTTTATGTACTCAAAAATATGTCTTCGCTAAATGGACTCTCCACTTATTTGCGTAAGCCTATTTTTGAGAAGTTATTTCAGTTAGCAGAGTATAGCAAACTAAAACCGGAGGAACGAGAGATGTACAACGTAAGTTTAAGGAATAAATGGGATGCCGAGAGTATCCGAAGTAGTCAGGAGGAGCTATTGAAACGAGCGCGCGAAAAAGCAATGGCTGAAGGAATATCAGAAGGAGAGGCTAAAGGAAAAGCAGAGGGAAAAGTTATTGGAAAAGCGGAAGTAATAAAAAATCTTTTGTGTTCGAATAAGTTTTCGATATCGGAAATTGCCGAATTAGCGGACGTTACTGTAGAGTTTGTAAAGCAGATCGAGGCAGAGAAGCCTAAAGGAAAATAAAACAGATTACAATATAAGATTTAAAGGCCGCCTGGATATTTTCCAGGCGGCCTTTTTTGTGATTATAAATCCTATCTTAGTCTATGCTGTACAATCCCTTTGAACAAGTCACCAAAAGTTCCTTTCGCGAGCTTGTCGAGTCCGGCTATGTCGACTTTGTGCTGCAGCGCTTGGAGTGGCCCGATGTCAAGGAAAAGACAGGCTTTCTACTAACACCCTATGATGATAAGGAAGCCGCCGATCAGCATGCCTATCAATTGGGAGCAAAGGAGGGAAGGGCCTTGCAGCTGCCGCAAGATGCCGATAAAATCGAAAGTTTGTTAACGACAGGATCAGGCTATCGGATTTTTCTCCATACCGATATTGAAATTATCAAAAAGACTTTTCCGCAGTTGCGGGATGAGCGTCGTCAATTGGATTACAATTATGACTATCTGGAAAACGTCCAGGCCATTACCTTTCCCAAGTATCCGACCCTGTACAAGGACAAGGATTCCAGCCAGCTGGCATTAACCGAGATGGAGTGGGGGGGATTGCCTACCTATATTGACGGTCCGAAGCTGCAGGCCGATCGCCGGCGCAATATAAACGAAGAAGATATGCCACCCATTTTCCTGTTTGAAATGCCCAATGAAAAGTTGAAGCATTATTCGGTGTATACCTTAAGAGGATATCCAAACCCCCCGGATGGAAAGCACCGTTACGAAGCTTTTGATTGGGAAGGATTGCCGCCATTGGGGAGTGATAAAGGGCAGACTTCGTTATTTTAAATCAGCATCCAATGGGAAGTTTAACAAAATATGTATCAAATGATCGTCCAGAATTCGCGGTATTTATCGAAGATGACGATAAGGTCTGTTACGCGTACTTATTAAATGAGGAAAGAATCGTTGGAGATATATGGTTATATAATAAGGCTCCGACTCCGAGCGAACCTGAATGGCATAGCAAGGAAAATCTACCGTTTTTAAATCCTGCGGAGTTTGTCAAAGAGAATCTCGAACCATTTGAGGCGAGTTCGCCTGTCGAAGTAACCTGGGATTTTGGGGAAGAAACAGTGGCTAAGATATTTTTAGGATCCAGATTGATTGCAAAACTTACCGAGGGATCCTGTCCCGGTTGGTCTTGTCTTGTGACTAAAGATGGACCGTTGGCGCAGAAGATTTAATGTCTTCACGAAACTAATTGGACGCAGATAGAACAAATATGCAAACACATAGACGAATAATAATGAAATACTTTCTAAGTCTTATCCTTTTGGCAGCATCAATTTTTACTAAAGCCCAAATAAAGCTTGATCAAAAAGACTTCAATAATTTAATAGCTATTGCTGAGCTCTATTCCTATAATACAAATTCAAGAGGAGATCAATTTGCCAAATCAATTGACTCATTACGGACACCTAAGCTGAATCATATTGTTGATGCTTTAATTGCGGTTGGCAAAGGTGACCATACAATTTTGGAGACACAATTTCTTGCAAGACCAAACGAAGAAGAGTTGGTATTATGGTATGTCATCCGCGAAATTCACTATAATAGGACAAACGAAAAAGTCAAGGCAAGACCAGCTGCTGAAGTCGCAAATGAAGTTCTATTCCAGCAGATTGATAGTCGATGGTTGCTTGATAACTACTACTATCGTATCCATGGTGGTATAGCTTCATTGTTTAACGAAGCTGATTTGAGCAAGTACAATTTCAATATGGATAGTTTAGGACTTAAGGACGAAACTGAAAAGGCAATCTTCTTTTTAAATATGATGGATGCTTTGGTTGGAGGACGGTTCAAAGTTCTACAGATGATGAAAAACAATGAAAAGATACTTGAGTTTTGCGACAAGCTTCCAAAGTTTAATGGCAAGGAATATTTCTACTTTAAAAACTTTGACTACGCAGACTTTGATTGGGTTGGATACGATAAAACAGTAGCATACAATGAATGGCACATTGGTAGTTTTTACAGTACATTGATTGCACAATTCAGTGCATCTGCTGAATTAAAGGATAAGAAAAGGATGCAGGAAATTTATTTCAATTCTATTTTACACGAACCAAAGTATTTTAAATTCACGGAATCAAAAGATGAATTACAAGCATTCTATGACAAATCCAAATAAATTACTATTCCGGCAAGCAATCCACTGTGAAAACTATTTGAGTGGTGAAATAGCCTAACATAATGGAAAACGAGAAGTTGTTGATTCTACAGCTTTTATTCTGTTGAATGCTTAACAATTCCTTTTTCAATGTGCGATAAGTATAATGAGTAAATTTAACAAATAACTGTTGCGACTTTTTAAATGGGATATTTTATATGAAAAATTCTATATTAAAAAAACAAATCAGCTGCAGTAACCCCCATTCAATACATTTGCAGATAAATTCACCTACGCTTTTTGTTCCCGTTTTCCGAAATAGATTTTTACGATGTGTCCTTACGGTATCTGGCGAGATAAAAAGCTTTTCAGCAATCTGCGGGCTTGAGTTCCCTTTGGCAACCAACGATACGATTTCCATCTCGCGCTTGGAAAGTTTAGGGATCTCAAATTGTGGAAGCTGTTTTGATAAGTCGATCTGACAATAATCATCGCGACAACCAATACCGGTAACGAGCACAATTTTATTATTACTTTGGGTAATGTGTTGTACATCAGTATGAATGTTAAGTGAAGACGTTAAACGTCCTAGATCATCCTTAGCAAGATGTATAGCTTGATGATGAAACAAGTGATAATCGCCCTTAGCAACGCGCATGCGAAAGCAGTAAGACGTTTTCAAAAACAGTTGATGTTCAAATCCAATTTCCTTCATTTTGACTAATGTAGCTTCTTCTGCTTTCAGCACAAACTCCAGATCCTCCGGATGTATTTGGTCTATGACCTCCCTTATTGTCGTTGGTTGAGTAGCCAATCCATGGATACTTGTGATATTTTCTGAAACTTGAGAAAGCGAATAGTCAGCTAAATTGATTACATAATGGTAATATGGCCCAACTGACAAAATATCCGATAGGTGATTCACAATATCATACGGTTTTTCTGATTGAAAATCATTTGACAATGCATCGGGATAACTTTCCCAAAGGTCGGCGAGGAGGTGATGATGTTTCTTAGGTTCCATAGGCGCTCGGTCCGTAGTCAATAATGTGGCTTAATAAATAGGTTATTTATTCATACTAAAATATAAAAAATATTTTAATATACCTCAATTGGGGTATATAGCTATCAAATGCTTTGCTGTAAATTAGTATTCTATATGACATATTAATTTAATGAAAACTGAACGTTTTAATGATCAAAACAAGAGGTTGACCGATTTTCGCACAGAGGTATTGGTTGTTTGTCCGAAATGTCGAAGGCAGGCTGTGGCAAGCGTAGATTATACGAACAAAAAATCAAGGCTGCAGTGTATATCCTGTGGTTATAACAAAGAAAAAACAACAGAGACACGGGTGTTTGGAATCAAAGGACATATAGAGGTAGCAGCACATATTTATTTCAGTGCAGAACTGTGGTTGGTACATCCCTTTAAAGATGATGTTTTTTGGGCTTATAATTACGCGCATCTTGATTATTTAGAAAGTTACATTTCTGCCAAATTACGGGAGCATAAAGATCGGAGCCATTTTACCTTGCTCGAAAAGCTGCCTAAATTTTACCATGATGCAAAAAACCGAAGCGCATTGTTGAAATTGATCAACAAGATGCGAAAGCGTTCACGCTAGCTCCCGATCTATTTTATGTCGCTCATTTCATTTTATATTTTAGTCTTTGGTACTCTAAAAGTCTGATTTCAAAATTGCTGCTGATAGCACTATGGAAAGGCAGTATCTCGATAAGAACATCCAATTACTTCTCAAACAGATCCACAATTTTCGTGCTTCCAATCAATAGGAATCCATTTTGCTATTTATACTCCAATCTCTTCCCTTAAAACTATTGCATCTCAATAGATATTTTAAAAATACCCCATTTGGGGTATTTACCTGTGTGTGTCAAATATGGAACTTAGCATTACTATATATTAACTAATTTGATTATGAAAACTATTGCAAAGGTGATGTGCATATTTATGTTTATAGGCTTTGTAGCTAAAGGCCATGCACAGACAAAGAAAGAGACGGTAACTCATTATTATTATACACTTGTATATCTAGAAGGTAAAAATGTTGGAATTACTCCAGTGTTAAGTGGTACTGTTGAAAAATACACCTATTTATCGACCTGTATGCGCGGTCTGGAGAAAAAACATCTCAACGTATAGTAGGGAATAAAATATTTCCAATCGTGTAAAGAAAGCCTTGATGCATCTTTCACGTTTTTGATCAGAGAAAAAAGAAATATTCTAACCGTTTAAAACTTAAATTATGGGAAAGAAGATAATCAATCGGAAATCAGTATGGACAGTGCTGCTGATGGGTCTTTCTGTTGTTGGATACGCTCAACAATTTAAAAATATCGGCGAGTTTAACCGTTTATGATGATAAAATTAGGTTACAATTGGACAGTATCTGGAAGTCGCTCGATCCAGAATATGAAAAATTAATAATGTATAATCCTAAACTCTCTAAGGTTGATTTTAGTACGCATATCAGTAAGATACAAAAGTTAGTAAAGAGCTATGAAGCACGCATAGAGCAATGCCAAAATGCTTTGAAAACCTTGCCTTAATCAAACAATATACAGTCTAATTACGATCTCAAAGACTGGACAGAAGAGCGTATTTTACATTATCAAACGATTATTTCGGCCAGGCAAATGCTCAAACTGAGGATTAAGGAATTGGAAAACAACATTAATAGGCTGAAAAAATAAGAAAATTTTTACCATGTTATAGATTATGAAAAAGTATTTAATTGTGCTACTTCTATTGGGATGGGTAGGAGTAGTATGGGGCCAGAGAGAAGAAGATGTTTTGACAAAGCTAGAAAGAAAGTATAGGATTAATAATTCCACTAAGAAAGCAACCAAATCTAAGGATACAAAAATTGATGATAAGACTATTGATTCTATCTCGAAATTATACGAATCCAGAATATATGGTCGTGTTAATAAAGGGGTTCGTCCAAAGGAAACCAATACTTATGTTGTTGAGTATAATTTTGGGCAGGGTGTTTTTAGTCGGAATCGTTTAGCGGCAAGGGTAAATTATCCTATGGTATTTAAAATTACCAATATTAATAGGCTGGCATACGATATTAATATTTCATCTATTGATTCTATCCTTGCTAATTCTTTAATCGCTGATGACCTGTCAAAATGGATTCCTGCAGCGTCACCGGTAAAACCTGAAACGATCATAAGTCAAGCAGCCAACCAATCTAGTACAGTCGATATTTCTGCGAATGATGTTATCCATCAAGGGAAAGATTCCGAGGATAAAGTCAAAGCTATTGTTGCTGACGCTGAAAATATTCAGTATATAGGCCGAGAGAAGGAGAAACTTCGTGTTCTAAAAGATACGCTTGAAAAAGTTTCCAGTGATTATGAAGAAGGAAAGCGACAACTTAATGTTTTAATAGCTCAAAGAGATAGTTTGTTGACCGTAAAGAAGGCCATGTCGGACAGTTCGGCGAAAGAGAAACAATACTTACAAAGCTATATAGACACTTTAGATAGAATGAAGGAAAGATAAAATTTTATCGTGATTCTACAAAAATGCTGGCAGGTGTGGAAGAGATAAGAAAAAAGTATATTGACCAGGAAAGTAAAGTTAAACGTGTAACATATATAAATAATAAGGCGTTTAGAAAGTTTTCATACGATAGTGAGAATTATATAACAGGCTACAATGCGTTAATTAAATCCTATAATAATATTCGTCAGTTAATGGTTGATTATAAAGAGATGTTGGTTATCTGCCAAAACCCTAATCTAACTTTGGAAAGCTATTCTACTGACGCTAAAGTAAAGATGGATAGTGTTTACAGTAGGTTAACTTCGGCCTTTCACTCGATAGAAAGCATTAATGACCAGCTCAGTCAAATGGGGCCATTATATGCACAAATAAAATACAACCCAGGACTAGATAGTCTTCTCAATTTTGGTGGAAAGATAAAATTATACGCGTACATAGAGTCCTTAAAATTCAATGTGGATATGCTGCAAAAGGGATTTGATCGAAAGCTTCTTGATGCGATAGCATCTGAAATGAAAGAGTGTATACCGATGTTGAGCCGTGAAGAGAATTATTATATTGTTTCGGAGCCCATACAACCAAAAAATGATATGGTAATTTTTAATATCGCCATAAAAAAACGTGAAGGTAACTCTAGTAAACTCATAAAAGAAAGATTTTTCAAGCATGAAGAATATATTCGAAAGGGTTTGCGATTCGATCTTGGTATAGGCCTAGCCGGTAGTTTTTTCAGGAATGCAAAACTGTATGACTTGGAAAGACGAGACAGCGCTACCTATATTACAAGGAAAGGTAGGCACACGTATGTACCATCGGTTATTGGGTTAGCTACTTTAGGGTTTCGTTCAGCATCTTACACCACATTCGGATTGAGTGCTGGGATGGGATTGGATATCAATGAGGGTGAAATCCAGGTTAGTAATTTCTATACTGGTCCAAGTCTTACTTTGGGACGTTATGACCGTGTCACGATCACTGGTGGAATTGCACTCAAAAACTTAAATGTATTAAAATCAAGCTATCAAGTTAATAAGGGGTATTCCGCATCTATCTCGGAGAGTGATGTATTCACTAAAAGATATCATTTTGGTTACTTCCTATCGATCACTTACAATCTGACTAAAGGAATGAAGAACAATATTAAGTATTTAAAATATATACCTTGATAGTTTTGTCATTGCATTACTGCTTCAAAGAGTGGTAAAAATATTTCTTACTTTCATTTTCCTATGTATAAAGGCGGAATTTATAATAAAGACGAAAAATATACCATAATCTCTGTTAATTTATTCGATTTTGAAAAAATAGATGCGCCAGACGAGAAGCAATGGAGAAATTTATTAGACAAGAATAACAATAGCATAGGTTTAATATCCTTTTTGATAGCCACTTAAGTTCCCAAATTAGTAAATGTAATTAAACATCTTCGAACTTTATGCGCTACACCATCCTACTATACCTACTGTTGTTTTTTACGATGATAGTAATATGGTAATTGGCTTTATCGAAATTTGTGTCAGTTGCGCCGGTGCCTCGGTCAGCGAAGAACTCCGGACTTTTGTTGTCTGCCCCGAACGAATGGCTGTTCTCGGGAGCATGGTGAATCAGATCGCAGAGAAGAGCAGCATCAGCGCTACAGTACTACAACAAAACGCGAAAAAATTGCCGAAACTTTGGGTATTACAACCAATACCTGTAGAACACATCGTAAAAATCTATTCCGAAAAATAGACTGTCATAGCGTTGCAAGTTTAATTAAAAAGTCAACAGAATTAGGGCTGTTGTAAAAGTTGTTTACTTATTCGAGAAAGGTCATTTTTTCAAATAAATCGCTCTTGTGAACCAGATATAATCAATAGGTTTCGAAGGTCTATTGCGCATTATCTTTCAGTGATACCCGCAAGAAAAGGCAGCGAAATATTTTAATTCAAGTGTGAAACCAAAAGCCAAAAATTCTCCTGGTCTCTATATTAATCGGGTAATGGTACAAAAATTTTGTCCCTAATATTATTTTCTTCGAATTTCTGTAACAATATCCTTTTCCGTCTGATGTTTGAAGCCTTTCTTTCGGTTCTTTTTTATTGAAATATGGATATCTTCCAAATTCTCAGGTAGGACATTTTTGTTGAGAACAAATAAATAATGGTTAATCACTCGATATAAATCGAGTTTGGAAATCGTATATTTATTGGGATCAAAGGGCATATTCTTATTTACATAGGTATAAAAAAGCAATTCCTTCTCCAACTCATCGCTTTTAATCGCATTATCGATATACTGTTTGTATTCATTTGAATTAGACTTGAGTTCCTTTATATATCCAATATAAGAATTGTAGCAAGAATCTTTTTGTCGATTATAAATTTCGGGACGTTTTGCCGCATATCCTTTTATCTTCTCATATTGATGCTTCGCCGTAATCAATTTACTAATTTCTAATTCAACCTTATCATTACCTTTAATTTGGGAAAACGCCATTTGAAATAGAATCAAAAATGCGAATGTTATAACTGATTTCATGTAATATTTATTTTTTTCTATAATAAACTCTTGATCGATATGTTTCACCTCCAAATGTGTAAGTCGGGTTCGTTGATCCATATTAAGGAGGAACATCCCTTGGATGATGGCTTATTATAGTGACTTCCGAAATAATTGGGTATTATAGCCGAATTGAATGGCCCGTTGACCTCCGTTATAGACACCAGTAAACATTGATCTGTACTTACGCTTTAATGGTTTAGAGCTTATGAGTTCGAACTATATATCGTTCAGCTTACTTTCCATTACTTCAGGTCGCAAATGGCTTCCTTTTTCCTTCATCACGCCATTTTTATCGATATAAATATAATAGGGAATACCAGGGATATTAAATATTTTAGATAGATCTACACTTTGTTGGGAATTTAGAAAATAGTGTTCACCGCCCAATTGAAGCTTGTTCAAAGTCCGCAGATACCTATCCTCATCTGAGAATACACATATATAAATAAAGCTTACTGCTTTGTTTTTAAGTTTTTGTTCCAATTTTTTGGAATTCGGCATCTCCTTTAAACATGGGCCGCACCAAGGGGACCATATATCAACATAGATTACCTTATTTTTATTTTTAGCGATGATTTGTTTAAAAATTTCTTCGATTCCCGAAGAAAACTGATGGACTTTTAGTGCTTCGTTTAGCGGAATTGGCGTTTCGATTTCAGTCTTAGTTTGTTTATAAATATTGAATAGCTGGTCTTTTAAGTATGGTTTTGTAATATACTTATCGATGATAGCGTAGTTGTTCTCGTATAAATTAACAGACTGTTTTGCAAGGCTTCTACTAAAAGCTGTCGTGAGCATAATCTCCCTTAATAGTGGATCTTCTACTATGTCGATGGTGCTGTTGATCATTAATGAATCGACCACTTTAGTTGGACCCAATATTCCTCCGCTTGGTATTATATCAATGTCTTTTGGAAGTTTGCCTTCTTTAGCCATGCGTTCGTAAAGATAAAAGTAAAAACTACTAGCCACAGCATTTAAGGTTTGTGTATTTTTTAATTGTTCAGTTGTTAAGGGTAACCATTCTTTTAATTGCTCAAAGTACTTGGCTGGTACTACCTGTGTCGTGTCAAAGGGTAAAAAATTGTTTTGCTCACGATGATTCATGGGGTAATGGCCTAGATCATCAAAATATTTGTTTTTTAGATCTGTCCTGATCCAAGATTTGCATTCATCATTTGGGTGATAAGAAGCGTCAAATGCTTGAAAAATGTCTGTTGCAATTTTCAACCTATTTTGGATATGGCTTTTGTATTCCTCAATTTCCATTTCCTTGAAAGATTTTAATTGTTCTTCCCACATTTTAAACAGTCTTGCGTCAGAATAATAAATCTTGAAGAATGTGCTAATATCCTGATTGGTCTTCGCATGATCACCCGCATATTCAATAGATTCTAAGACTTTTGCCATGGAATTTTTATCGCCATCAAAGATAAGTTTTAGATTATCTTTTGGTTGCAATAAAATAACAAACGATGTTTTATAGACCAAGTATATCTCAGACAGTAAGTCAATGGGGATAGATTGAGAAAAAGTACCATTGCTATCCACATCAATATTCACCTGTAGACTTGGAAGCCCAAGTCGTTGTACATAGGCTGTAAAGGGTATGCTTCTGTCGTATTTTTTTATTTTTCCCGATAATAATGCGGAGTTCATCTGATCGGGTGTACCTTGACCCCAAGCGAAAAAGGTCAGGCAAATGGCTATACATACTAAAATGTGTCTCATAATAATGGAATCCTATCGAAAAAAATCATAATTAAGGCTTACTAAATCTTTGATCTACTTGAATACAATATATTGTAAATTTTTTAAATAAAAAGATATATTTTGTTCAAAAATATGACGAATAATCTCAATAAAACTTCATTCCGCACTGATGATCTTACGAAATTAAATAGTTTAAAACCCCAATCCGTCTAATATAAACTCCGAGTAAATATCTTTCTCATACTGCTTCCCTTAATAGTTAATAACAGGGGCTTTTTTATGAAGTTTACGTCATTCCTTATCAACGATACACGTTGAAGTTGCTAACAGACTTTTCGGTATCTCTCATATACCGCTTACATACACCTTGTTTTCCTCAGATTGCCATCGTAGCAACGATATTTTTGTCATACACATAAAAACAAAAGAATATGGCAAATCAATTTTTAATTAAGGACACGATGCAGAATATGAAGGCAATGGATTCGACTGAAATCGCTGCATTGGAAAGTGGAACCTATGCATGTGTTCAATTATTAGGCTATCACGAAAAAGGGGATACACCTGCACCAATTATCTATCAATAAACGACATCAGCTTTAAATCAGATATATTTAAGCGGCGTAATAAAATTCTTCGAACGGGGATTTTAAATGCAATAGATGCATATTATGAAGGTGATCCGGTTAGAGCTTATCAACTTTTATCAACATCTTTAAAGGATTCAAATTTAAACGGATATTTAAATAAAGAAATGGTACTAGAAGAAGGGGCTAATCTCTTTCGTTTAAGGGTGATAAATCAGAACTATCCGTTGTCTAAAGAGGACCTATTTCATATTCCATTTGATAAGCGAAGTTTAGTCAGTACACAACGTTTTAGTATTTCTGGATTACCATCACTCTATTTAGCAAATTCTATATATGTAGCGTGGGAAGAAATGAAACGTCCCAGTATGAATGAAGTTTAGGTGGTCCGAATTGTAAATAATCATTCAATGAATATGTTAGATTTAACAACAGATATTTTTTCAAGGAATACCCATTTAATTGATAATCTTTCATATGGTTGGCAACTGCTTTATAAAGTGATGGTATGGCCGTTAATAGCAGCATGTTCTGTTAGGGTGCAAAACCCAAATGATCCATTTAAGCCTGAATATGTTATCCCCCAATTACTATTACAATGGGTTAATAAGCATAAAGTGTTTGGAATAAAGTACTCGTCAACATATATCGATTTGGACACTAGAAAACACGAAGGATCGTTTTATAATATAGTAGTGCCAGTCCGGACATTTAATAGAGAAAAAGGACATTGTCCTGAACTGTTAAAATCTTTTAATTCAACCCAAGTAGTTCCTTTTCAAATTAGACAAATTGCGACAATAACAGACCGTCTTTCTCACCAAGAAAGCATACGTAGCAATATCAATAAAGATATTACTGGTTTAGAATTGATTAAAGGATATGTACAGCCATATGCATCCACAATATTCGGTGTAATGGAGCACAATTTAAATGGTATCAAAACTGAATCATTTAAAATTAAGCGATCGAATACTTCAACAACGGCGGGAGTGTAAGATTTAATTTTTTTTAAATTAGCACCTTAGTTTACTAATGTGCTTTTTACTTTTCTTACCCATGGGCGGTCCTATCTTATTAGAAGCTATCCTACATAAATCTTTTTGAGGCGGCTGGTTAGCAATTCGATTTTCCCTTCCAAAATAAGGTGATAAAAGTTTTCGAAGCAATCCTGATAGATTACCCATAATACCTATAGTCGTCAGTTTCCATTACATCATCATCAAACCATTCATCATCCAGATACTTGTAAAGATCATTTAAGTCCGCTACATCCTGACTTGTTTGAAAACAAGGATGAAACCAAATCCAAAATTTCTCCTGGTCTTTATAAGGATCGGGTAGTGGTACAACCACTGTACCACGTAATAAATCTCCAGGATGTTCCTTATACCTGAAGTGTGTGAACTTTTCATTTAAATTTTTCATGGCAGTCATTTGGTGCGAATGCAACAAATGCTGTACCGGAGAGATTATATTAGCGTCAAAGTCAATTTTTGAACAACATTTTTTAAACAAATGGACAAAGTTATTCAGTATTGTTTATTTCATGACAGGTAAAGCCCTTAATATCCTAGACCATCTGGAAACCCCGTAGCGCTAAGAAAAAAAGCTAGATGAACAAGCGTTATATAGAGACATCAAATTCCAACTATCGTTAAAGGCGTAAAAGGCTTTAAATCAATTCAAAGTAAAATAATTTGAGTAAGGTAATTTTTTTGGTGTAAACCGAATGCTAGGGTAAAAATAGATTGCGGAATTATGCTAATCCCTAACGTAACCTTTGTCAGTTGGCGATCTTGTAGTGAACGAATATTATTCAATACCAATATATCCGTTACTGTAAAAAGTATTGAACCAAAAATCAAACACAAAAATCAGCCTTTGTCTTGGACTGTATTTTTTACAGTCGCAATACTAGGGTTCTCCAAATATTTTTCCAATCCAATGTTTTTACGTGTTAGTCCGCGTATTCCGCCGTACATCAATATTAAATATACCATTACGCAAGGAAGCAAGGCTATCAATATGGTGATCGTTTTGGTATTCATTTCCAGGATAGGTTAGCTATTTTTAAATATTACGTTAAACTTCCTTTTACCAACATGCCTGTTAAACGAATTTATTCCTTTCTCAACCCTTCGTATTTTTATTTTATTGATAATATTGGTGAGGATGCGTTTAAAGAAGCAACTCTAGGCACCAGGTTTGAAGCTTGGCGGGTACCGATTGATCCCAATGAAAAGCTATATCCAGTTTTTTGAAAATGGGAATCTCGGAGCCTTTAGCCATGTTAAAAGAAAGAGTACCAGATATGGATTGGTACCACATAAGCCGTTCTTGCTCTCGACTTTGGTTGAGCTTATTGAAAAGGGCATCGTGATCAATAATCGCATTGAAATGATTTCACTTCGTGAGATACCGTTGTGTTAAATATTCATCCACAATAGGTAAATCAGCCTCTGCCCAGTCGTAGTCTCTTAATTGATTCGCATCTACCCATATGGCTTGCGCATGTTCCAATGCTTTGACGTCACCATTTAACAAACTGCATACGAAGGGGTACAGCTGTATAGAGAAATCAGAATAATGATATTCAACAGTTGAAAGTGTGTTATTAATCTTTAGATCAATATCGATTTCTTCTTTTATTTCTCTGCGAAGACAGTCCTCTTTTGATTCGTCTGGTTCGATTTTTCCACCGGGGAATTCCCATTTTAAAGGTAGTTTCATCGAAGTGGAACGTTGACAAATTAATATTTTATCGGCATGTTCTATAATTGCACAGGTTACTTGTAGCATAGTGATGTAAAGATAGTCATTTACAGGCATAGCCCAATTGAAATTTACTACGTATGGGTTCCCGTAAAATTTATAGTTTGCAATACACTAACTTCAGCATTTTAAAATTGTCACAATAGATGTTGATGTAAATCTATTAATTCAAAACAAATAATGTATATTAGCGAGAGGTTTTAGCCGACCTCAATAGAAAAGAACAAAGCCAGGATTAAACAAAGATAGTTTTGATTAAGAATAATTAAATCATTTTTATGCGGGCAAATAAATATCACTATCATTAGGGAATAATTAGTTTCAGTGGATGCTTTTGTCTGTTGGTTTTATTCCCTGTCTTTTCAATGAATTACATATATATAGAATAATATAAATGATCGATGCCAATATTGAAAACTTCTTTCGAGAAGTGAGAAATAAAAATCAGCTTCAGTCCAAGCTTAAAGAAGCTTACAGAAAGACTTTAACGTTAAATTTTAATCCACTGAATTTTCTGAAGTGGAACGAGAATAAAGTGTCTGTTAAAAATGAAAAGCCATATTAATTCACAAGTTGTAAATTATTAAATTTTGAATTACACGAGGAACAACTCATCGATCGGATCAAACATTTTGCCGAGCGATTGAGAAATATCCAATCAGGTATTGTACAGCATGTGTCAGCAATATCCGAGTGGTACCTATAGCAAAGCCTTTTGACAAAGACCTTATATATACTTTGGGACTAAATAAACAGCCATAGTTTTGCCGGAATTTTGTCAAAATCCACAGTCGGAGAAAATTATAAATTTTATAAAAACCACAAAAATGAAATCAATAACACCGGGGTTAAATAGTAGTATGAATTTGGCAATATTTACTAGTGAAGAGAAAGAAATTATAAGGAGCTTAGGTAAGGAATGGTACATTACTAACGCAGGAGGAAGGCTTACTATAGGTAATAGAAGTTATTACAAGTATTTTTTAATGAAGCCAACGTCGGCTTATCAAGAACTCTTTAACATTGAAAGAGAGATTGTTGTGGTATTTAGTGATTATGAAAATTTTGAACCAAGATCTTTAGATGCATTTGACAGTGCAATAAATGTAAATAACGAGCTAAGAATTGAAAGAGCGTGCGGCATTCTTATTAGTCGAGACAGAAAAATTGAAACAAAAATTACTAGGCTATTAAAAAGTGATCCTGAGCATCAGGCTATAGTTCCATTTACATATGAAGAACTTTCAAATAAATATGATTCTTTCTTTATCCAAAATAGATTCAAAGAACACTTTTATTCCAGAGATCTTTTTGCCTTTAATTCAGCATTAAAAAAGGATTTGTATTTCTTTGGAAGAACAGATTTAATATATTCTATTATTAACAGACATAAAAGCAATGAAAATTCGGGATTATTTGGATTGAGAAAAACAGGTAAGACCTCATTAGTATATGGTATTCAAAGAGCTATTAAAAACAGCGAAGGCATTTCAATATTTTTGGATTGTCAATCGCCTAATTTTCATGCTAAAAAATGGAACAAAGCACTCTATCTTTTAATAGCAGAGATTAAGTCACAAAATAACCTAGAAATTCTATTAAAAAATGAATCTGAATATAGTGAAGAAAATGCTGCTTCAGCTTTTGAAAAAGACCTTATAAAACTCCATAAAAAATTAAAAAACAAAAATATATTATTAATTTTCGATGAAATTGAGCATATAACTCCTGAGATTTCATTAAGTCAACATTGGAAAAATGGTAGAGATTTTGTCCTTTTTTGGCAAACCCTTCGTTCATTATTTCAAAAATATAATAATTTATTCTCTTACTTAATTGTTGGAACAAATCCGAAATGTGTTGAGACACCATTCATAAATGGTGTTGACAACCCCATATATATGCAGATCCCCCACGAATATATTCAACCTTTCGATGTGCCACAAACAAAAGATATGATTAGAAGGATTGGTAGTATAATGGGATTAAATTTCGATGAAGGAATTTATAGCAAGCTACATGAAGATTTTGGAGGACATCCCTTCTTAATGAGGAATGTGTGTAGTGTTATTAATACTTTGGCTCCTAAAGAACGTCCTGTAAGAATTGATAAGACTATGTATGAAAGAGGAAAATTGCAGTTTAATCAGAAAGATGGATCATCTTACATTGATATGATTCTCTCTATACTAAAAGAACACTATAATGATGAATTTGAAATGCTTAAATTTTTAGCAATAGGGGACTATGAACAATTTAAAGAGTTTGCTCAAATCTCACCGGAATATACTAATCATCTCATTGGCTATAATATCCTAGATCAAAATTCGGACAGCTATTTTTTTAAAATTGAATCAGTAAAACAACGATTAGCTGAAATGAATAAATTTAAGAAAATTAATTTAACCAATTCAGAGAAATTAGCTGAAATTAGTGAAAGAAGAAATATAATAGAACCAAAGCTAAGATTGATTATCAGAACTGTATTAAGATCCAATTTAGATGAAAATAATGCTAAACAGAAGGTTCTGGATATAATGGGCACTCCTAGAAGTACAAAGTATTACTCATATTCATTAAAAGACATATTTAATGCTAACAAAAGTGAGATTTATTTTGAGGATTTAAGAAAAGTTATTTCAAAAGAATGGCAATATTTTGAAAATATTTTTGGAAAAGATAAGTCTGCCTTCAATACTCATATGGAAGCAATTAATAAATATAGAGCTGATACCCATGCAAAAGAGATTGAGAAAGGTGATATGGAGTATTTTAGAGTTTGTGCAGGGAAAATTGAAGCGTATATTGAAGATTTTTTGTAGAAAGATATAATATGGCGGGATTTTCTTGACTTTCATTTGCTGCTTTCTTAGCAGCAAATGCGATTCGAAAAGCGAAAAATAATTTAAAAGTAAATTATAAATATGAGTGGTTCAGCGAGCATCAGAGGATTTGTTTATCAGACTATCATTAGTGTAATAACAAGTTTGGAGGAAGATGGATGGGATTTTTGTCAAGTAGAGCCCGAAATAGGTAAAGAAAAGGCTGATATTATTTTTTGGAAGAATGGTCGAATGTCTCAGGCTATTCAAGTTAAATCCAGTCAAAACGCATTTACTGCGACCGAGGCAAAAGATTGGTTAGGCAAACTTGTTGAGAATCTTCCAGAATCACAATTCCATAAATTAATCCTTATAGGCAATTGCGAATCCAATCTGACCGATTATATTAAAAAAGTCCGTAATGGAGAGGAGTTTTCTGATCGAGAAAATGGCGAGGTGGAAATCAGGTTGATTCCATTTGATCAAGATTATCTTAGTAGTACATTGGAGAATAAAATGCGAAAATTCTTTGAGAATAAGGGCTATTTTATTCAGCAGAAACAATTGGAAATGTTGACACATTCCTTACTTTATTCATTTCTTGAATTTTCGATTACTAGCGAAAAGGTCTCGAAAGAGGAATTCAGTAGCATGCTTATCAACTGGGCGAAAACGATTTTTCCAAAAAGTATACGTATGCAAAATGACAGCGAGCTCCGAGTATATTTATATGATGAAAACACTAAGGAGCTAAAAGAAAAGGATAAATCGAGAAAAATGTTACTTGGATCATTCCGGCAAATGATCGAACAATGCAACCAAGATATAAAAGACAGTTTTGAAATCTGTAAAACGATAGTTATTGACTCCAAAATATCTGAGCAGAATGAGTTAGTGCCAAATTTTAAGCCATTACAGATATCAGCTCTCATGGAATCTTATTCAAATGCTGTTATTGTTCCAGAATATGTCAAGGAAGCCCTGAAAATATATATTAAAGAAGAATTTGATGAGCAAGTAGAAAATCAATTCTTTGAAATAGGAGATTTAAGAGAATTGAGTTCCGGTCTCACATCCAATCTGTATGGTTCAGAAAAGCAAAAGGCGAAATTCTATGCCATCTTCGATTTATACTATACATTTTCTCGCAAAGATGAGATTAAACATATACTCAACATGATTGAATTCCGATCAGTTGTTTCATTGGTGCTTAAAAATGAAGGTAAGGGATTTGATGAAGAAATAGAGGTCTTTCTTGAAATTTCCTCGGAAACTGATCTATTGCGCAGGAGAGATTTTCCTAAGATTGAATCTAGGCGATTAATAAAGGAAATTATAGGTAAAAAGTTTCCTAAAGGACTGCTGGAGATAAAAAGCGACCACCTCATAAATAGGTATCCCTTCAATACAAGTCAATTTGCAATAATTCGGAAGCCTAAAAATATGTTACCATTTTCCAATGAAGACAAAATTGATTGTGAAAATAACACGAGACAATTTGAAAAATATCTTCAAGGATATATGGATTTTGAATATAATGAAGGCGATAGTAAACAATATCTAAAATTTGAATTTCCAAAACTTAATCCAAACCAAATCGTAGCTTTTCCGTGTAGATTATTCCTGTTCAAGGAGCGAGGTGAAATCAAAATTGAGTATCATATTAGGTCAAAACATAGTTCAGATACAACTATTCGGGATTTAATAATTACAGTTGAAACAAATTAGTCGTTTAAAAGCTATTTGCTCTCTGAAGATTTGAATAGTATTCTACAAGGCAAGGTTTTTTACTATATCTTCTCCGAAAATAATAACAGTGAAGCCGCGATCATCTATTAAATTTCTTTTATTTCAGCATTATTTATATCTTGCTATAACCATTATTTAATAGGCCAAATCAAATATTATGAAAGCTGGGAATCCTATCAATCATCATTACGTTCCGAGAGTATATTTGAAACAATTTGCAAACAATGATAGCAGATTTTACCAACTTTGTAAGCAATATAAAGGCATTTCTGAAAAACATATTTCTCAAGTATGCTATGTAAAGAATTATTTTAAGATTCTAAGAGAAGAATCTAAACTATTGAAAGGCATTATTGATGATTATTATGTTGAGAAAAATGCTTTCACTTTGCAGGAAAATAGCCTTCCGGCGTTAATTGGTTTAATCACTCAGGAGCGAGAATCACTTTTTGAAATAGACCAGTCCCAATTAGAAATTCTGATAGGTACTCTAGTAACAATAAAAAGGCGTAATCCAAGTGTGCGTGATGCTCTAACGAGGGCTGTTAGGAAAGAGGCATCCCAAGGTATTTTTGAAAGATATTTTGAACCATATATGGAGCTCGCTTGGCGTATTGATAAAGTTGATCCGATGATTTTTATTAATAAAATTAAAGAAGAGTTTATCAATGAACCTTTACATGCGGAGGATCTATATGTTAATTCTTTTATAGTGAAGAGATCTACAATTGTTCGGGATGTTACCAACGTATTATTGGCTTCTAAAATTCATGTATTCCATGCTCCCAGAGGACATGTATTCTTCACATCGGACAATCCTGGTTTCATTAAAAGTGGAAATGAAATTGTCAATTTTGATGGATTAGGAGATCCATTCCTTTTTGTTTTTCCGATTACTTCTAAGGCTTGTATAATTATTGATAGCCGATACCCTAGTAACCATTTTGGCGATCAGATTTCAATAATTCCAATTGAGGGAACAGTTGAACAGATCGATTTCATTAATTCAGGAACTTGTAGAATAGCTAATAAAAAGATATTTTCAAGTGATAAGGATTATTTGGAGAAGTTTAAGAAACGATTTATGAAAGGTTAATTCATTTGTATAGCCTTAAAAGGTAAGTTATGTTCTATAAAAAATAGAATAGATTGAATGAAAAAGGTGATAAGGTTTTTCTGTTATTATTATTTGAAATTGTAACTTGAAATTGGTCAACACATAACAATAGGATTATCTATATTCAAAGTAGAATATAATCCAACTTTACATATAGTCAGTACAGCCTCCCTAAATATTAATAGGAAAGGTTTTTGGAAGGATAGTTTTCTTGACCTGCTCCCCGTTGTTCAGACAGTCAAAAGTGGAGTTTCGGGCTTTTTAATTATTTATTTAAATAATTATATTGTATTACAATTTCAATTATTAACAGGTCAATCATCTATCGACCTGCTGAAAACTAGAAATAATCCGTATATTGAATCGTTCAATAGAATTTTCGAGAAGACTAGCTAAACGTAACCTCATTCGCATCAATATAAGATGTGAAATTAAAAGTATGAAAAATATATCTAATAGAATCGGTTTAAGAAATAGAATTTGGGAAGATCTGTATGACAGTAAGAAATCTGAGGAATTCTTGTCATTATATTTGGCTTCAAAAAAAAATAATAAAACTATATATGATGTTACTATAGCGACGATTTCGATTTTAGGTGCTATTTTGACTACAGTTCAAAATCAGTTTGAGATACTTAAGAATAGTGCATTTATAGCGTGTTTAATAATCATAATAGTACAATTAGCAGATAAAGCTTTGCCAAATTTGTTAATTAAAGATGATGTGATAAATAAGTTAAGTGAATACAGAATTAAGTATGTAACTCTTTATGAAAATTTAGACTTATTATGGTGCGAGTTTGAAGACCAAAGAATAAATTATGATGAAGCTTTTGAGAGATATTTTTCTTTTCGAAAATTAAATATAGCCTTACAAGAACTCGATAATTCAGTGTTGATCAAAGAGAACAAAAGACTTAATAAGATTGCTGAGGAAAGAGCACAAATACACATGGACAAACACTTTTATCAATGTAATAATGAGCAAGAAACAAGTATTGAAGACAATTAAGATCATTAAGGAGCCTACCGGAACCGTTCCATTAGGAGGGCAAATACCAACATCAAGAAATCCGCCTCCTCCACCAATTAAATCACCTAAAAGCAAGTAAATATGAATAAATTGATCAAGCCAGACAAGGGAAATAATAGTGATAACGGTAAATTAAAATATGTAGAAAAGGGGCAATTAAGACCTTCTAGAAATCCGCCACCTCCTCCTCCCAAAAAACAAAAATGAAAATTTTGTATTATCGTTTATAAGGTATATCAAAGCGAAAATTTTTAGCCCCTTCCTGAAAAAATAAGGAAGGAGCATTTTTGTCATTCACGCTTTGGTAGAATTTTCAGAAAGCGGGAGGGCTTCTTATTTGAGAAACCTATTTTTCCAATAGCTACGATATTCGTGTCCAGCAATCTCTAAGCTATAAAAATATCACTACAATTTTTTTGTAAAATTATATACAAAATAAATGTATTTTTATATATTTGTGAAGCAAAAAAATCTCTGTTGGCGCAGAGACTTAGGGGTTGAGGATTTAAATTTTATTATATGGATTTAAACATGGACAAAATTACGGAAATTAGCCGTAAAAAGAAAGGAAAAAGAAAATTAGCTAATTTGGAAGCCTGCAAACTTGAGCTTAAAAATGAGCTAAATGATTTGTTCAAAATATTTGAACAATCTGTTGAGATGACGAACACGGAATTACGAAAACACCCCGTAGTTTCCAGATGTAGGGGATTTGAAGCAAGTTTATTGCAAACAAACTTTGCAGAATTATTGTTTTTTAATTTTCCAGGAAACGCATTTTTTGGGAGGAATAAGCGTTTGACCTTAAGAATAAAAGGTTATGTTTTCTTTTTTAAGAAGCTTAATGACAAAGGCCTTCCAATGAATGTAATGACTCAAAGTGTAAATAGAATTAACAATCAGATCATTGATGTTAATCTATTTTTTGATACTGATTACAATGAGGCACCGATTTTGTATTTTGGTTATCAAAAAAATAAGATAGGGCAATATGTAAACCCACAAATAGTTTATATTGATGAAGATAAAATATCTTTTTCGATTGAAGCCAGTACAATTGGTTATTTGCCAAATCTATTTTCAGAACCTAATGGTATCGAAAAAGGTGAAGTTAAAGTTAAAATAAAAAAGGGAAGGATAGCGAAATAGTGTAAATTAATTCTCGATCCCTTTGATTTTGCTTAACATACATAGATATTAAACATGAATTATAAACAATTGACATTCGCACGCGAGTTTAGAGGCTATAATCAATCCGATTTGGCTGATTCGATTGATGGGCTGTCGCAATCAAACCTTTCGAAATTTGAAAAGGGTTTTGGTGTATTGTCGGAAGGGATTCAAAATAAAATTGTAGAGTTCTTGAATTTTCCGACAGAATTCTTTTATAAGAAAATAAGTAATAAAATTGATAATGCGAATTATCGAAAAAGATCCACTACAAAAAAATCTTTGATTACAGAATTTGAAAGTAGATGTAAATTGATTGGATACATAATAGATCAACTGTCACAAGACCTCGAATGGCCAGAATTTGATATTTCACCTCTCAATGTTGAAGACGGTTATTCTCCTGTAAAATGTGCTCAATATACAAGAAGGTTTTTAAGGATTTCTCCTGACTTGCCTATTAAGGATATATTTACTGTGTTGGAGAAGCATGGAATTATTATGTACGAATTGAATGCAGTAGAAAAATTCGATGGTGTATCATTTATATCGGATCTAGGGTTTCCTGTGATTATCATTAATAAGAATTTCTCTAATGATCGGAAAAGATTTACCATAGCTCATGAACTTGGACATTTAGTAATGCATAATGAAAATAATTTCCCTGTTTCTGAATATAGAGATAAAGAAAAAGAAGCTAATAATTTTGCAAGTGAATTTTTGATGCCTGAGGAGTCAATAAAAAACTCTTTGAGAAATCTAAAAATTAACGAATTAGGGGAGCTTAAGAGCTATTGGCTTACTTCGATGGCCTCTATTATTAGACGAGCAAAAGATTTGAAATGTATAGATGAAAGTAGGTACAAATATTTTTTAATAGAATTAAGCCGTATGGGATATACTAGGAGTGAACCTCTTAGAGTGCCTATTGATAAACCAGAACTAATAAAAAAAGCTAGGCAGTTAATGAATAATGAGCTAAATTATAATGAGCGTGAATTTATTCACTTTTTAGCGCTGCCTAATGATGTTGTTGATGAATTATTACCACGGTTTGAAGAGAAGATAAAGATCATTAGTTTTAATTGAAAGATATCGCTTTTTGAGGGTGATACTATTTCTTAAAGCATGTAAATTACTAAAATGCTAAGTTCTTCTTGAACTCCGCATTTTTTATTTACTAACTTGTTTCAGTGTCCTAATACTCTGCAGGAAAATAATATCGGAAGTTATTTCGACAATCAATATCTTTGAAAATTATTCCGAAGAGACGGTCTTATAACTATGTCTCGTCCTGAAAAAACTTTACCGATGGATATTTTGGGAGTAATGATAACAGATTATATTTATTCGTAATTTCGGGTTAGATATATTTACAAAGTTCCCAAAATCATATAGTTTGATCAATGACTACATTTGATTTTGGGAATTTTACTTTATTTATTGGGACTGTAAGGAGATATTAATTCGTAGTAATTAATATCTCCTTTGCAGTATTGAGAATATCATCGGCTTCTTCGAGTTTTTGCAGATAATTAGATTCAGCTTCTCGAATCTTGTCTGATAAAAATTTCTGCTCTTCTGTATTTGTCTTTAAATCAATAACAATTCTATCTACTTGCTCTGGAGTTAACTCTATTAATCCAGTTGATCCGGTATAAAGGCGAGAAATCTGAACTGCCCCAAACCCCAACCTTAAAAAATCAGCTAAATAATATGGGTTAATTATGCTTTGATCAATCCGTATTATGGTCACATGACCATCCGCAATTGCAGGAATATCTAAATCGAAAACACAACATTTTCCTAGCGTACCATCTCCAGTAGAAGACAGCAAAATGTCCCACTTTTTTATAATGTTGCTGTTATGATTGGAATCCAATGCTTTTTCTAGAAATTCATCATAAACAGACTTTTCTATCCAGTCTGAATTTGTTGTGATGATTTTTCCATGTTTGCTTATATTACTTCCTGCTTTAACAACCAAAGCAAAACCATCGATTTCATCTACATAGCTATCCGCTGAAGGACTTTTACCCCTAGATGTAGTAATAAGGTTGATATCTTTAATTGAAGGATTATTTAATTTCAACAGTTTTGATATTTCTTCCCGCGTGTTAATGTCCCAGTATTTATAATCAAACCTATGAGTATCATCATCATATATGTTTTTTATCTCTATATCGAAAGCGTTCCAATTGTATCCAGACCTTTTATTTCCAAGACGAGCATTTAGTATATTATTCTCTATCTCAGTAAAAAATAACCCTTTATCAAATCCTCTTATTTTATCACCAGAACCTTGGTATCCCAAGGAATCAAATTTACAAATCGTAGTAGAATAATTGTCTTCGAGATCATAATCAGGAATTTCACGTTTTTCCAAGTATAACACACTAGATTTTACGTTAATTTTATTTGGTTTAAAAGTTTCATTAGGTAAACTAACAATACAGATAAGCTTGCAATGTTGTAGAATAAACTTCCTTAAATTTTTGCCGGAGTCAGTGTTCAATACACCTTCGTCAATGACCGTACAAATATCGCCACCTGGAAGAGTACAATTGATCATTTTTTGCAAAAATAAATACTGTCCCTTTGAAGATGGAACTTTAAATTGCGACATATCATTGCTATCCAAGGATTCTCCTTCCGAAGTACCAAAAGGAGGATTAGTCATAATCAAATTGCAGTTTGGAGATCCATTTGTCCAGTTTGTCGATTTTCCTGAAAGACTATCTTCATGTTGAATATTTGTATGTCCATCTCCAGCAATTATCATGTTCATTTTTGCAGACGCCGCCACACCTTCATTTGCATCTGATCCAAAAAATACATCTTCTTTCAATTTTTTCACTAGTAAATCGAAGGTAGCTTTAGTTATTTCTCTAGTTTTTAGTTTGGTTTGTAATTGGCTTAGAGATTCCTGAAGCAAATACACAAGAAAACCTCCCGTGCCGCAAGCGGGGTCAAGAACTTTAATTTGAGATCCAGAAGCTAAAGAATTTACAATTTTTTTCCGTCCAACTAAACAAGTCATCGCTTGTACAAGTTCTCTGGGTGTGAAATATTGACCTAATTTTTTCCCTTTTAAAGTTGCTCTTACAAAATACTCAAAAGCCGCACCTTTTGAATCCAAACTACAGTCGTAAAAAGATACAGCAGATAAGTCTTTTATAATAGAGTGAAATGTTTTTGGGTTCTTCAATTTAATTTTCTCTTGCAAAACCTCTCCATAATTGGTTCTCAATTTGATACTTTCTATCATACTGAGAATCGAATCTCTTACTTGATCTGATTCACTAGATGGTTTTGCAGCTAATTCGTGAAATCTGTAAGAGTAGGGTAGGTTAAAATCATCATCAATATCACATTTTTCTTCTAATAATTTTAAAAAGAGTAATTTAGAAAAATCAGCAAAAGCACTTTCTTCATTTTTTTCAATTTTCCTGATCGTACTGTGGCACTTATAAAATAATGCATTAAGCTGTCTTAAAGGAAGCCCTGGACGGAATGGTAAACTGGCGTCCCCTGAAAGAGGTATATTTACAGATTCTGGATTGGATTTTAAAGTTCTTAATACTAACTTTAATTGCTCTCTAGTTGGAATTTTATCGACGACCTTTCCGTCCCAATTAATGCGACTTCCGTTCTTTGTGTTAAAGCATTGTATATCAACACCATTGGTCAGAATCACAAACGGTACATCTATTTCTTTAGATTTAGCATATCGAATAGCTTGATCTCGATCTTTGGAAGTTAAATTTTTTGATATTCTTTTAGCTTCGATAAGGAATAATGGTTTACTTTTACCAAGTGTTACAAGTATATCTACATATCCTTTTGTATATCTATCTGGTTGCGATACTGCTGTTTCGAAATCACAATCTTTTTCAAGGTCATATCCTCGACGGATAAGATATGGGAAAATTTTTTTTACTACAGTTTCTGTTTCTGTCCTAATATTTATCATTTTTGTTATCGATACTATTATTTTATATGCGTGAGGTAATAGCCAAATGTACAAAAAAAGACAGATTTAATTGCTCCTTTGTGGATAAAGGTTGCACGTCTAAGCGTGGTATTTAGCCAATAAACATGATGTATTTATCGGAATCTAGACCTCACTCATGGAGGCTAAACGCATCATTGTGGCCGCACGTCTACAAGGTGAGTCAACATCGCATGCTATATAAAGTGGGGTTGGCATTTCCTGCTCTAATAATCTATTCTCCGTTTATTTAATATTGACGACTAAGATGTTCATAAATTTATATTGTATGGTCTTTAAGTTTTCTTTTAAATATGTCTTTCTCTTCGATCTCACTTTTGTTTCTAATGTTGTGATCGTCAAAAGGAGCTTTAATAATATAGCTCGGAATTTAATACTTTTACCATTAATAACTTCCCTTACTCGGAATCACATGCCTAACACCACCTCTAGGATTTTCCATGTCGCCAGAATAACGCGGAATTAAGTGGCAATGAAAATGAAAAACTGTTTGCCCGGCGGATTCACCGCAATTCATACCGATATTGTAACCGTCAGGATTAAACTCAGATTCTACTAAATATCGAGCCAATCCAATGGCGTTATCTAAGTCAGCTTTTTCTAGAGGAGTCAGCTCGAAATAATCCACACGAAGTTTCTTGCTTATTATAAGCGTGTGGCCTGGGCTAACAGGAAATCCATCACGTATAAGGAAGAAATGTTGTGTTTCTCCGATTTGTTTATCGGTTGGAAGTTCTAAAAAGTTTTTAATGCTACTCATGGCTAAAAATTTCCTGGCAGTTCAATCCAGGGTTCCCATTCGTGAATGGAATAGGAAAGTGCTAGATTATACTGTGCTTGCAGAAAGATACGTCTTTTTTCTTTTGTCTTGCCTGTTTGATTTATAATAGTTTCGGCAAGAGGGTGTTTACTTTCGATGTAGAACTCATTTCGGTTATACAACCGTTCTAAGTATCGTCGGTGTGGTACCCGCGAACTCTTGTCACCATTGATCTTTGGATCAGCCAAAACCAAATTCCAGACGCCATTAATATTTGCTTCCTCGGCAATATGAGCTTTTTTATTAAGATGTGGTAGAAAGTGGTCCACTTCACAGATGTTTTCCGATCCTTTGTTTACAAATATATCTTGGTAGGAGTAGAAACACTTCCCTTTTTGGTAACCGTTTAATGCATCTCTGACAGAAGTGATATCAATCCGACGCATAAATGAATCAACGAACAATTCCTGTTTAAGCGAATCGTGTTTTACTTCCAGTAGATTGGTATTTATTTGGAGATTCCAAGCCGTTTCAACCAGATTCCAACGTGCATCAACTTCCTGCTCCAAATTGATAAATTGTAGAGTCTCTTTAAGCTTATAGATATTGTCTGTAAGAATGATCTCTTTCTTACTGTCAGCATAGTTCTTTTGGTAAAATCGATCTTTGATAATGTCGCCATTTACATTTTGAAACGCATCGACAACATTCACAAAACCGTATTTAATTGTAGTTTGGACCAACTGATCTTCACTAATCCGTCCAGCAATAAAATCCCTACAGGTATTCAGGAACTTGCTAGAAGAAGAATTACCCTGCTTATCACTTTTCTGAAGATGTTCAACAATATTCTTAGAGAAGGGCACTGCTAAATCTTCCAATGACAACGACGATTTGCCATAAGGCAATAGCTCAATAATTGACTTAGCAAAAGCAAATTTATACGTTGCAGAGTTTCTGCCAAATAAGATGATTGCTCGCCATTGAGATTCGAGACTTGGATCGTTAATTTGGAATTTTGTAGACATATTTTTTGTCTTGGTATTCTCTTGGATTATTTGTACTGTTTTCTAGTGTGTCAATTCTTTTACTTATTTTTAGCATATGAATGATAATCAAGCATCGGGTTTTTTTATAGCTATTTTTTGCATTGTACTTGGATTTATTATGAAAAAGTTCGGACAACCTTCATATTGGTATACCAGACCAATTGCTCTAGGAATATTTGTTATCTTTCTTGTTCTTTTTGATGTTTTTTTTAATAAATCATGACTTTTATATCTAAAAAAGAGTGACAATATTATTTTAAGACTTTCTTTCTTATCTATTATTTTCCTTTTTCTTCAATCAAAGCTCTCGCAATTGGAATATCGGCGGGAGCAAGCTTCCAGTTTAATAGATCATCAACTTTTACCCAGTAGAGTAGATCATGGTCGGTAGACTCAAACGGTATATTTTCAGTCTCACAGATAAACGAGATTAATTCGATAGCACCTTTATCGTAATGATGTACAGTATCGAAAAAGTGTTGTTTAATTTCGACCTTCAAGTTGAGTTCTTCAATCAATTCGCGGAGCAAAGATTCTTCATACGATTCACCATCCTCAACCTTGCCTCCAGGAAATTCCCAATAACCACCTAGCGACTTCTCTGGTTTTCTTCGACAGATCAGAACGAGATCATCTTTGAATAAAATGCCACAAACAACTTTAGTTATAGCCATGATCAATTAGTTGATAGTTTTGGTTTTTAATAATTGAAGTAATTCATCCAAGCTTAATGTCTTATTTCGTCGTCTGTGAATCATGGAATGGCAGTTGGGACATAGGACAATCATATCCGTTCGGGGATTTACCTCCCGTTCACCTTCACCATTAGATAATGGTTTGGAGTGATGTACATGTATAAATCCTGCTCCCCATTCTCCATAAGCGTTTTCGAAATTGAATCCACAGCCCATGCAATTTAACCCATGTATTTCTATGGCTTTTTCACGAAGCCTAACATCTCTTTCATATTTCGTAGAGTAAACCAATTTGAGTTTACCTTCTGCGCTGGTAAAGGATTCAGAGATTTCTTGCTCACTATCGTTGGTCGCATTGAAATGGTTAATATCTGATAGAGTAACTATGTTTTTAAATGTTTCTTCATCAATAGGACGAACCCCATCACGCCAATAATTACTAAGTCTTGAGGTTGGGATTGTCTCAATAAATTTTCCATTTTGTTTAGCTAAAACAGGATAGGAGAAGGGTTTGAAATTAATTATATCGGCATAATAATCGCTTTTCTCTGAACTGTTATCTTGCTTAAGTTCTCCAATCTCTGCAATTCCAAAATAATGAGGATGACGAGTCATTCGCTTTGAAGCAAATGAAGAATCTTTCATTCCACCTTTATAGTAAATGACGACCGTCCCTTTTGTCAAATATTTTAAATAACGTTTAGGAAAATGATATTCTCTCCCCGTATTATCGTTCCATTGCGATACATCGTTTTCGGTGATGACAACGTAATTCATTGAATATTTAAATCAAGTTATACATTGGGAGGAGGTGGGAAATTATTGTCGCTAGGTTTAACAGCTTTCACAATATCTCTTAAAATTTCATTTTGTTCGCGCAGTGCTGCGGTGTGATCGCGTTTCGCTATTAGGTATCTGTCGAGGAGACTTGATAGAACAAGATACAGCCCGAAAAGACAGATGGCAATAAATCCTCCGTAAATAACGTACATTAATAATCCGATTGATAACATAGTTTTTAGTTTATTTGTTAATGTATTTTTGTTTTAATGTGTTAAGCATTTGTATTATTCGCATACCTTTTCTCAATAAACCTGTATGTCTCATCAAAAATGATATCTATACGTAGACAAATAATTCTTTCAAGCATATCAAGCCTATTCATTTCTTCGTGAATTCTAGTAAATTCATATTTCACTTTATCGAATTCAAAATTGGTTAGATTTATAGATGGAAACTGTCTTAAGAGATGAATTGACGGATGAGACAAAGCCGGTAAGTTAGGAACGATGCTATTGCCAATTATGAAATAATAGACAATAGTATTTTTCTCAAATTTCCATTGATGTAAATGTCCGGCAAAAGCAAAACAAAGTTGAAATTTACTTTCACTGCACCCAGAAGAATGGCCGTCTTCATCTGAAGGAAATAGAAGGACATAGCAAAAGTTGTCTGTTTCATTACCGCTAACTATTATTTCGTCGGTTTCCCAAATACCACCGGAAAATCCCTCTATCGGTATAATTCCAAAATCAACCTGTCCCATACTTACGCCAGATACTTTCTTTGTCATTTTATCCTCTATTTAGTTTTTCCTCAAATTCCTTTAGCCATTGAGCATCCACCTTTTTATTAGCTTTGATTATAGTATGCTCAGGGACTTCCATAATTAATTCGTAGACCGCTTCACCACGATGTCTTGGATCTTTGTCATTTTCAGATTTTCTAAAAGTATTAGTGTTTTTTACTAATCCTTTTAATAAACCACTTGTCCAGTCAATAGAAGTTTCTAAGTTTAAGTTCGGCGGTAGTTGGGGTATTATATCGGAGTTTATAAACTGAGTGCCCTTAGGGAAATTTTTTATAACAATTATAACATAAGAGTTGATAAATTTGGTTATTACACCCGTATTTTGATTAACTAAATTACGTTCTATATATTCTTGAGTTTCAATATTTACAGTATTTAACTCAAATGGATTGAAGTTATCATTGATGAAGTCCTCGATAATTCTATTAAATATTTTAGATATATGGTAGGCAGCTTCTATTGAGACTCTCTTCTTTAATAATGAATATTTGATATTTTTTTGTTGAAGTAGATTGTCTAAATCATTCACAGAAAGTCCCAAATGCTTTCTCGCAGCTTCAACATTCCTAAGAAAAATTAAAGGTATATTCATATTGTTAAAATAAAGCGACTTCCATTTTTTTATATATTTTGAAAAATGGAAATGATTGTTTATATTTGTTTTATAATAGCGACAATAAGTGTAGGTATTAACCACACTAACGATGTCTCTCGTTTGAGAAAACCGGCAAAATTTTACCTACGAGAAGACTGCGAGTTCGCCATTCTATTGGATTATTTATATCTTTATCGATAATTAATAGCCAATAGGGCGAGCTTTGCATAAGTCTTTTTGGAGGTGAAGTAGAAAAATCTCTTGTAGATTAATCTGCTAAAGGGTTTCCTGCCGGTTTCCCTCAACCATATTAGCAGCAAGGTTCGCCCTATTGGTTTTTTTACCAATTGGAGTATCCTTTCGCTTTGAGCACATCGTTTTTATAACCAAAACGATTATGACAAAACGATTTAAACACCGCCAAAAATGCCAGACTTACCTCAAGGAAGTAAGTATTCGGTTTTCCAATTTAATTCTAATTAGTAAGATTATTCGGGCTCCAGAATAATCAGGTTAAACAATATAAACCAAAATAGGGTATAGCGGCATCCGCATTATAGTTCGTGCCGAATCGGTATGCACTAGCAAGGCCCTTAGACTAGGTTTCCCGATCTGTATAAGACACACTACACCCTTTAATTTTGTGTAATTAATAAAATTGCTCTTACGAGACTTTAGACACCTTAAATGTAGCATTTTTATTTTTAAACAGCAAATTTAAAAACTATAATTCTGTATTGTAAATCTATATTATAGATCGGTTTTTTTTATTCTTTCCGAGAGGAAGCGCCATAACGACCCCTATTGATGACTTGTAACTAACTTTTTGGCGTTTTGCGGATTCGTTAATTTTTTATTTGTTATACATGTAGTTTTTAAAATAAACTGCAAATGACAACCCTTTTTTAATGCAAAAAATTTGCAAATGGGGAAGCTATGCTCTTTTCAAAATATGGAGTAGGGCTGAAGTCATCTTTATTGAACCTATAAATGAACCAAAAATATAGAAACTTAATAGCGCTAGACCTCGCTTTATATGAAATACACGATGAAGGGTACGACCCTGTTCAAAAAATTGAAGAATTTTGGGTCAAATACGACCTCATCAGTATTCAGCGAACACTCGATCTATTGCTAAAGAACCATACCGATACCAATTACATGAACGAAATTTATGTAGTCAGCCACAAACAGGTTTTTACAGCGGATTTGTTTCGCTTGGTGATAGCCTATTTCATCGCCCATACCAATGCCATTGGAATCGATAATATCGATATTTCTGATGCTGACACCACCCAGATAACGAGACAAGAACTCGCGATGACAAAGCGAATTCACGACATTTTTAAACGCCTTGGCGAATAACCTTTAACAATAAGCAGATGAAACAAAGATCAAATCTGATGGCTGCCTTATTGGATAAGGTAGCCCACCAAGCATCCGTAAAAGATGCTGTAAAAAATAATTTAAAAAAAGTGCAGCACGCGTGGGATAAAAAGTACTCCCTCAGTTGTATAGTATATAGTCTTCGGCAGATCACGTCGGCATGTACCCTTATACCGATGCCTAAGACCTCAAAAGGAATGTTTCATATAAGGGCAATTCTAATCCTGTTCCTTATAGTTCATATGTTTAGTTTATTAGCTCAAACGCCCCGCAAGGACAGCGGGGCGGAAGGGTTGATCTCCATCAGTGGTACCGTCGTATCGTCTATTGACGGTAAACCGATCCAAGGTGTATCCATCCGCGTCGAAGGCGAAAAGGGTAGAGGTTCTACTAAAGTTGATGGTTCCTTTTCACTACACGTCTCAAATCCTAAAGGTACTGTTACATTTTCCCATATGGGATTCAGTCGCTTAGAGCTATCCTATGTCGCAGGAGTATCAATGGCTGTTAAATTAATACCATTGGAGAATCAATTGAACGAAGTGGAGGTGGTGAGTACCGGCTACCAAAAGATTCCAAAAGAACGAGTCACAGGAAGTTTTGTGCAGGTGGATAACGCACTATTGAATAGGCGCGTAAGCACCAATATTATCGATCGGCTAGAAGGAGTGACGAGTGGCGTAAATTTCAATCGGTCTTCTGGTGGATCTGGCGGTCTGCTGCCACCCAATGAGCAGACAGGGATAGCAATTCGTGGACGATCTACAATCGATAATAATGTAAGCGCCGACCCATTAATTATTTTAGACAATTTCCCTTTTGAGGGGAGCTTAGATCAGATCAATCCCAATGATATAGAAAGTATTACAGTCCTGCGTGATGCTGCTGCAGCTTCTATATGGGGCGCTCGCTCTGGAAATGGTGTGATTGTAATAACCACCAAAAAGGCTGCATTTAAAGAAACAACACAGGTTGATTTCAATACAGCTACCGTGATTGGATCAAAGCCAAACTTAAAGTATAGTCGCAATTTTATTTCAAGCGGAGACTATATGGCGATTGAAAAGCAGCTGTTTGATCAGGGATACTACGACGATATGCTCATCAATGCAACCACTTATCCCGTCGTCAGCCCCTACGTGGAACTATTGGACCGCCATCGCTCCGGTAATTTGTCTGATGAGGAACTGCAATCCACGCGCAAGCGCTTTGAACAAGTAGATAAGCGCAAAGAGACTGCGCAGTATTTTTATCAGCAGTCGGTCAAAAGTCAATATGCCCTGGGTATCCGATCGGGCGGCGTCAAATCTAATAATTACTTTTCGGTAGGATTCGACGATAACAGGGAAACAGTACAACATGGAAGTCTGACTAGGTGGACAGTCAATATGTCCCCACAGTTTAAACTATTGCCCAATCTTTCTTTTGCTCCCGCGATATTATTCGCACATACGAAGCAACAATACGGCTATAGTTACGGGGCTACTTTTCCTTATGTATCCGTAGTAGATGACGAGGGTGGGGCAGCTATCGTGCCCAGTGGCCATAGGGATGGATATCTAACGAGTATGGAAGCAAAGGGTTTTAAAGATTGGAGACTTCGACCCTTGGACGAGAAGGGTTTGAAAGACACACAGCTGAAACGGCTAAATACTATTCTGAAAGGACAACTGATCTATGATCCCAACGATTGGCTTTCGATTTCCTCTTTGTTCCAATACGAACGGCAACAGGGTGACTATGAAGATTTGAAGAATAAAAATAGTTACTATGTCCGCAATCTTGTCAACCGTTTTACTCAGGTAAGCAGTACCTCAATAAGTTATCCCATTCCCGATGCCGACATTCTTGATTATAGCCAAGACAGGATGGAGGCTTATAATTTTAGACTGAATGCTGTATTAAATAAGTCCTGGTCTTCGAAACATCAGCTTAATGCGCTTGTCGGAACAGAAGTAAAATCATCTGCATTGTATGCAAGCGCTGGTCGCTATTATGGTTACGATGCTGAGACCGGCACCGTCTTGGGGAATCTGAATTTTAATCAATACTATCCTGTCAACCCTTCAGGATTGGGATCGCAGCTTATTGATGATGGTATGGGAAATATAAACTTGAGTACCCGCCGCTTTATCTCTTATTTTTTCAATGGAGCGTATCAATACCGAGGTCGCTATACCTTTTCAGCTTCGGCGCGCAAAGATGGCGCAAACCTCTATGGGGTTCGTACAAACGATAAGTTTGTGCCCCTCTGGTCAATGGGCTTGCTCTATGATATTGCCAAAGAGAAGTTCTATAAATCAACCTTTTTGCCAACGCTCAAACTTCGTTTGACATATGGTTTTAACGGTAACTCTTACAATCAAGCGGCCTATCTGATTGCAAGCTTTAATAGAAATGCACTCAACGGCTTTCAGCAGGCCACAATTCAGAATCCGCCCAACCCATCGTTACGTTGGGAGCGTGTTCGTAATATAAATCTCGCCTTGCAGTTCGCCTCAAAAGGTGACCGTATCTCCGGTTCGGTAGAGTTATTTCAAAAGGACGGCATGGATCTGATTCAGGAAATCCTTTTGCGACCATCAACTGGGTTTGAAAGTTACAAGGGAAATGCAGCAGCTGTACGCAATAGAGGCATGGACGTTCAGTTGAATACCATCAATCTTAAAGGTAGTTTTGAATGGAGTACGGTGTTTTTATGGAGCTTCATAAAGGACAAGGTGATTTCTTTTAGTGAAGAATATTTAACGCAATACTTAGTGTCCAATTCGTCTGCTATAGACGGTCCCGCTCGTTATGGGTTATACATCAAAGAAGGAAATTCGCTGTACGGGGTCTATAGTTACCGCTCTGCCGGACTCGACGAACATGGTGATCCCCGTGGTTACCTGAATGGCGACGTAAGCAAAGATTATACAGGTATCATCGCCAGTAATACAATGGATAATGTTATTTATCACGGCAGTAGTAGGCCTACTTATTTTGGTTCTGTCCGCAACAACTTTTCTTATCGAAATTGGTCGCTGTCAGCAAATATACTGTTTAAAGCAGGGTTCTTCTTTCGCAAGAAAAGTAGTAGCACCAATTTAACAGAAGTACTTGGCGATCCAAATGCGGACTATTTGTTGGCATTTGATCCTGCGCATCCCGAAATTAAAACGTCAATGCCCGCTTTAGTTTATCCGGTAAATGTAAACCGTAATACCTTTTATCAAAATTCAGAAGACTTGGTATTGCCCGGAGATCATGTCCGTTTTCAGGATATCTCCTTATCGTATAGGTTTAGATTCCGGCAGATTAAACTTGAGCTCTATGGCTACATAGATAATATCGGTATTGTCTGGCGAAAGAATAAATGGGGCATTGATCCTGAGGTGAACGACTTTTTCGGAGCCTTTCCTGCACCTAGAACCTATTCCCTGGGCGCACGTATCCAATTCTAAGACTTAAATAATCATTATGAAAAAAAATATGCTTTATCTGCTCTTCATCTGTCTATGCTGTTCCTGCAAAAAAATGGATGACTGGTTAGATGTGAAATCAAAAAATAGTGATGTGATCCTGAGCACTGTTGCGGATTACCAATCCTTATTGGATAATACAACGGTGATGAACACAACCCCTGGACTAAGTATAATTGCCTCGGATAATATTCATTTACTGGAAAATATGGCATTGACTGCTGGCCTGCAGGCGGAGCGTAATGCGTACATCTGGAAAAAAGATATCTATGAAGGTGCTATTGGTGTCGGCACCGGAGATTGGACGGTGCCTTTTCGCGCTATTGCCTATGCTAATATCGCATTGGAAGGAATGGATAAATTGACGACATCAAGTGTAGGAAGAGATCATGTTCGCGGATCTGCGCTATTTTACCGCGGCTTCCATTATTACCAACTATTACAGCTTTATGCAAAGCCTTATCAGGAAGGGGCAAATGAACCTTGCGCCCTTCCGCAGCGATTTGTATCGGACATTGAAAATGAAGGGAGTTTTGGCACTGTAGAGGGGTGTTATGAGCAGGTGGTTACTGATCTGAAAGCTTCGGTTGATTTGCTGCCATTAACGCCCGTGCATAAGACTCGTCCATCCAAATTGGGAGCTCTTGCCATGCTTGCCAAGGTTTATCTATTGATGGAAAAGTACGATCAGGCATTGACTTATACTGAGGAATATCTAAATAGTCAAACGGAATTGCTAGACTTCGCTACATTAAACACATCGGCTACGTTACCTTTCCCCACGCTTGATGTCGGCAATAAAGAGATCATTTTCTATGCGGGCCCCATTAGTTATACCTTACTATCCTTTGGCAATCTGCGAATAAATGAAGCATTATTTGCTAAATATCGAGATAACGATCTGCGTAAAGCAGCCTTCTTCAGGCCGAACGCTGATGGTACAAAGTCTTTCAAAGGGCGATATACAGGTACGGTAGGTCTTTTTTCGGGCTTGGCAACGAACGAGATAATGCTTATAAATGCTGAATGCCTGGTCCGGATCGGTCGTTGGCAAGAAGCGGGAGATGTGCTGAATAAGCTCTGTACCAAGCGATATAAAGACTATGTAGCTCCCACGAATGAGACATCCGAAGAGCTGTTGCAGCGCATTTTAGAGGAAAGAAATAAGGAGTTGCTCTTTACAGGCAGTTGCCGTTGGGAAGACCTAAGAAGACTCAACAAGGATACTAAGTTTGCGATAACCCTAGTAAGGAAGTTGGCAGGCAAAGAATATATGCTGCCTCCAAATGATGCGCGATACAGCTTTCCTGTTATCCCGCAAGAAATAATCACATTAACTAAATAATATACATGAAAATAACGACTAGATATTTTTTGGCTTCATTTTGCACTATTGTAAGTGCAATAAGCAGCTTGTTTGCACAGCCTGCAACAATTACGGTAAAAGCAAACAACGAATTGCTTAAAAGCCTACAATGTTATTGGGTAGAAGATAATTTTGAGTTTGTCAATTATACACCGTTAGAAAAAGATACCGCTTCAAGGAATAGGAATTCGTATACTATTCCTTTCGATAAAGGGATGGAATTTCGTTACGTCACACTACAAGTAAAGGATGATAATAATAGCAATAAATTGGACTTATATGATTATCTGGTATGTCCGGGTGATGATATTATAATCTCATATACTGGAACTAAGGGATTGTTGTTTAGTGGAAAGGGAGCAGAAAAATTTGACTTACAATATAAACTATCCAAAATAGAGAATACAGTTTTTTTATTGGACAAGTCGGTAGTACACACGCTGTCATCACCCAGGCAAAAACGGCTACCTCCAGTTTTGTACGATAAATTATCGTCCTTATTGCAATATAACTATGCGAAGAGGGATAGTCAACTATTGATTTTAAACGGATATAAGGCTGTTTTGGATAGTCCATTGTACAGCCTGATAAAGTTAAATATCATTGGTAGAACCGAACAGACACTGCTGAAGCACCTGTTTATGGAATTTTATCGGCTTAGTCATAAATATCCCGAATTGAAAATGAACAAACTGCAACTGTTGGAAAGCTATATGGAGCGGGATACCCGATTAAATGGGGTTTCAGACAGAAACGCGCTCTATGCAAATGAAATGCAGTTGTATTTTGTGGAAATAATGAAGTTCCAAAATTGGCTAGAACACGTATTTACTAAAGAGTGGGAGGGAAAAGCGATCAACAATGCATTTATGGATCGCGTATTGTATCGACATTTCTATAGAAATTATTCCAAAATAGATAGTGTCCAAAGACAAGAAATTGTGAATCAGATTACGGGAACTAAATATAAAAAAGCAATTCAAAATTTCTTAAAAAATATTGCCTATGGTGCCGAAATGCCGAATTTTACATTGCAAGATACATTAGGTAACATCGTTCACTTTGCTGACTTTGCCGGAAAAACTATTGTTCTTGATTTTTGGTACACGGGCTGTGGTAATTGCCGCGTTTTAAATGAGAATATGAAACCGATTAAGGAAACCTTAAAGTCGAGGAAGGATCTCATTTTTGTGAACGTTTCCATAGACCCAGACTTTGAAAATTGGAAAAAATCTGTTCGTACAGGCGCTTACACAGATACATCAGATGTGAGCTTATATACCATGGGAAAAAAATCATCGCATCCGTTGGTGAAGTTTTTTAATGTAATGTCTTATCCACGGCAGGTTATTATAGATAGGGAAATGCGGATCGTGGAGACTCATGTACCGCGGGTTGGAACCGAGGAGAATAACAAGGCTTTTCTTGACTTAATAGCAGGGATAAATGACTAAAAGGGGCCTGACAGCTGTCAGGCCCCTTCACTCAACACGATGTTACCAATTATTCGTTGGTATCAAACTGCCCGTGATCTGCAGTCTGGAAATTTGCAGGATTTCTGAACTCATCGTTCATCGGCCCTGGTGCACTGCCGATTTTGTCATAGGAACAAGTTACCGAAGGATTATCCAAACAATCTCCAAGCGGATAGTTTGCCTTTGGTTCCCACGTTCCTTCGATTAGAACATATTCTCCAGAAGGAGGTGTCAATCGTTCTGTAAAAGACTGCGTCAATATTGCGCCGCCTATTGTTGCTACACCCAGTAGCAATTTCCCATAATTTTTAATTCTTTCCATGGGTTTAAATTTTAGAATGTTTAACTTTTGTTTTTACTAGGGCAAAGATTCCCGCTATCACCCAGATGATATTAAAGGCGATATGCGTTTTCCAGCCCATCGATTCGATTACACCACCACAGTGACAAAGCTTATGCTCCACAAATTTGACCATCAAGCTGAGGTAAACAGTGAATAAAATCATCAATACAGTCGAAGCCCATAGGGCAGCCCGCTTAATCCAATACACCGGGATAACCAATAGGATCGCAAGCACAATCTCCAACGAGGGGATGCCATAGCCGATCAATTTCGCGTACTGACCTAGATAGGGGATCTTGCTATTACCCTTGATAAAGGCGGCCATGTTCACAAACTTAGCCCACCCCGTGTACATGTAGATAAAGGCATAGCCATAAATGATCACATCAGGTAAGCGACGATAGATCCAGCGTGCACCCGAGCGGATTGAACTACCGCGTTTAGGAGAGCTTGCCGGCTGATCCTGTTGATATTTGTATGTATTGATGTGCTTCTTCATAAGCGCTTATATTGTGCTGTTGCATCTTTTGTTTGTTTTTCTGCGGAGCCACCTGCACCTAACAGACGGATTTCCTGGTTAGCCTTGCTGCTTAACGACATTGCCGGAATAGCGCAAATTTTCTTTTGTACTGTCTCATAATCGTGTTTTTTATTGGGCATTTCGGATATCGCTTAGCGGTACCTTGACTTGCTTCAACCAAGCTTTAGGATGCTGACCTGCTTTATCCGACCTGCTATTACAAAGTTGCACGACATTTTCTGGTAAATGTTGGGATTTTGGATACGATGTTTTGGGTTTTTGGTCGCAAGATATTGTGATATCAAACCCAAATTATTGGTAAGCAAACCCAAAATATTGCGCTTTGCTGATAAAATGAATGATTGCTATCCAACACGTTAGGAATTCATATGATCATATGATCAGAAATTGTTCTTCTATAAATCAGTTAAGTGGATTTTGCGTCAAATGTCTCCGTTTTCGTTTTCTAAACTACAGAACTTTGTTTCAACAAAATTTTAAAACAATGGAATTACAAGACAAAGTAGCAGTTATTACCGGAGGAAACAGTGGAATTGGTTTTGGCATTGCCAAAGCGTTCAAAAACGAAGGGGCATTAGGAGCAATTGTGGGCCGGAACAGTGAGACGATGAAGGAGGCATTAGACACGTTGGGGAGCGTTTTTACGGGGATTACAGGTGACGTCACTGAAGCGGATGATTTAGAAATGATTTTTCAGAAAGCTTTCGAGCGCTTCGGAAAAATCGACGTTCTTGTCGTCAACGCTGGAGGAATGGCGCAGGGGGCTAAGATGGGTCCAGTGACTTCAACGTCAGAAGATAGCTATGATAAATTCATGGATCTAAATCTAAAAAGCGTTTACTTCACGGTGCAAAAGGCCTTACCTTTTCTCAAAGATGGCGCTTCAGTGATACTTATTGGATCTGTTGCTGCTCATCAGGCTTCATCAGACATGTCACTTTATGCAGCAGCCAAATCAGGAGTAATCTCTTTTGCCAGAGGTTTTTCTCTGGATCTTTTAGAAAGAAAGATCAGAGTGAATGTAATCTCACCGGGGATAATTGATACCCCGGTCATAAATAAGATGGTGCCCGCAGAGCATATCAGCAGCGTCAAAGAGCTTTGGTCGAGCAATATTCCCATGGGTAGGATTGGGCAGACCGAGGATATCGGAAATGTTGCCGTGTTCCTGGCATCGGTAAAATCCGCTTATATGTTAGGAACAGAAATTATTGTGGACGGTGGAATTTCCAGTATTTCGAAGTAATTATTTTACATCTAATAAGAGACGGTTTTATGGCCGTCTTTTTTTTCATTCATCAAAAGGTTTGGAAACCGTTCTTCTGTTTATAGGAATTTGAATAACTTTATAAAAAGTTATTATATGCATCAGGCCTTTATCGATTACCTTAAAAAAACCGGGTTAAATGATCTGGAATTGCAAAGAATAGAAAAAGTAATAATTCCCCGCAAACTCCGTAGGCGACAGTATCTTTTGCAAGAAGGTGAAATTGCTCGTTATAACTGTTTTGTGGTTAGTGGATGCCTCCGGATGTTTCATCTAAGCAAAAGCGGGACCGAACACATTCTTCGATTTGCTATTGAAAATTACTGGTTAAGTGATTATGAAAGCTACCATGCGGGTAAGCCTTCCAAGTGTTTTATTGAGGCGCTAGAAGACTGCGAGCTGATTCTTATAACAAAAGAAGACCTGGATCTTTTGTGTAACGATATTCCAAACCTGCGAATGCTTAAAGACAACTGGGAAGTTCAATGTTCTGATGCTAGCCAGAATAGGATTCTCAGCATTATTAGTGAAACTCCAGAAGAACGATATGCCCGTTTTTTGCAAACCAATCCCCATGTTTTCAATAGGGTACCCTTGCACATGGTAGCCTCTTATCTCGGCATGTCCAGGAAGACAATAAGCAGAATAAGGCAAAGCTATGGAAGATAGAACTTTTCCTCCAAACTTTCTGATAGCGCTACAGCTTAAATCTGTAAAAAGTAAATAATATTTTAGTCTCATATACGCCACTCAATAAATTTTAATATAATTTTTGCGCAAGTACGTAAATTTTAAATTGTGAACGTATATATAGCTAGAATGACTGATTATATCCAGCTGCCGCTACGTTTCCGATTATAGAGAAAATAAACATCAGAAGATCGTGTGCGTCTATTTAAAGTGACCAAAAAGATCTGGAGTAACTACATTTTTTAAACACGACATTAGGGAAATAATTTAATAGCTCTAAATTTTTAATATAGATAAGAGCAATAGGAATAAAATTTTTTAGTACAGTCCAAATGATAACACAGATTGACGAGACAGGTTTCAAAAGTATCTTTTACGAATATTACGACATTTTGTACTCTGGATTCTATAAAAAAACACAATCGGATATCGTATCTCAGGACTTGGTGCAACTTACATTTATAAGATTCTGGAAATACCGAGAGAGTTTTAATCCGGAGATTGCTATTGAAATCCAGTTGTTTAGAAAAGGAAAACAAACTTATATAGACTGGCTGCGGAAAGAAGCACGAAATAGAGAATTGATGGATAATATACGGTATCAGCAGACTATACCTATCGAAGAATTATCGATTGATCTTAGAGATTCTTTACTACATGCGATTGACAAACTTCCAGAAGTGCGACGAAAGGTATTTCATTTAGCCTATATTGAAGGTTATAGTCACAAGGAAATTGCCTCAAAGCTGGGAATATCGGTCAGAACAGTCGATACGCATATCTATAAAGCATTGAAACAATTGCGGAAAATATTGGCTTTCATATTTATTTTAATCCATCTCCAGCAATTTCCCTAGGATGATTTAATAGAAGCGAATCTTAAAAAGTGAAACTTTCTCAAATAAAAAAAAGTTAGGGTACGTAATATTCAATTTGTAAACGTATTTATTTTAAAAATACTGATTATAAACCGTAAAATGGACGAGAAGTTGATTGAACAATTTTTTTCAAACAAGTGCAACCTCAAGGAAACTGAGGAACTGGCGGCCTATTTTGAAAAAAATGAACACGAGCTGGATCGCATTAAAATATTTGAGGATTTACAAGAATATGAGCTACTTTCTAAATCCAGTTTTACTAAAAGACGTATTTACCGAAGTTTTCCATTTTTAAAAAGTGGTGTCGGATTTACCTATTTGAAAGGGGTTGCTGCAGTTCTGCTCGTTGGAACTTTTTCATTCTTTATTTGGAAATTCTCATTAAAAGCTCCGACATTATCCATCAAAGATGACCCTGAGTATGTTGTCAATAATCAAGACAATACATATAAATTGATAACGTTACCAGATAATTCGACATTGCTACTCTGGCCGCAGGCAAGAATTTCTTACAAAAAAAGCTTTTTGAAAAAACGGTTCGTTAAACAGCTTTATGGGAAAGTCAAGTATTCAATAACTCCTAATAATGAGAATCCATTTATAACACGATATGAGAATATAGAAACAAAGGTGTTGGGGACTGTATTTACGATTCATGAAGCGAGGAATAGGAGTTTGTCAATAGACCTTAGCCAGGGAAAAGTTTGGATACAGGATGTTGGACGTCTTATCAAACCAATCATTCTAGATAAAAACGGTAGAGTTCTCATAGATAGACAAACATTGACCTATGAGCGTGTCGCCAAGAATACTGAATTATTAAAAAACAGTTGGGCCGAAGAAAGTAGACTGGCTAAGAAAAGTGCTTCCCAAGGTATCAGTGAATGGACAAATGACCATATTAAACTAAACGGACTAGATAATGTGGATTTTGTTGATCTTATTGAGCGTATTTATAATGTGCAGATTATTATAAAGCGTTCATCAATCCTAAACGGAAATTTTACGGGATCAGTATTGTACAATGAAGATCTAAAAATTTTACTCGAAAGTTTCTGCGAAACGAACGGATGCACATACCGAAGCGATTCGCATATCATATATCTCGAATAGCAATAAATACTTAATATATAACCTTAATTAACTGATTATAAACTATCTTAATGGAATTTCCATGCAAAAAAAAACCTATTATCTATTTTTTTTCATTCTCCTGATCACCGGTTTTCGATCTATGGCGCAGACTAAAGCCGCAGCTATAGGAAAAGTGCTTTCTTCATCAGGTGAAGCTATCAGTAACGCAACAATCGAGGCAATTAGCGTTAAGTCAAAGACCAAAGCTGTTGTTTCATCAAATGACAAAGGCATTTTTGAGTTCAATAATTTATCTACTGATGATAAGTACAATCTATTTATTCGCCATGTAGGTTTTCAACCTGATTCAATTATGGGTTTCATCGTTAAAGCAAACCGTTCCAACAGTCTTTTGATACGCCTCTCGGCAAAGCAAGCTACTTTGGACGAGGTTGTCGTTATTGGTTATGGCGCTCAGCGCCGTAGCGAAATTACCTCGGCGATTTCGAGTGTAAAAAAGGAATCGTTCATAAAAGGTGCCGTGCAGGATGCCGCGCAGCTTCTTCAGGGTAAAGTTGCTGGACTGGGCGTTACTGTTCCCAATGGAAACCCTACAAGCAATTCCCAGGTAAGTCTACGTGGTGTAGGAACATTATTGTCTGGTTCGACTCCACTAGTTATCATTGACGGAGTTCCCGGTGATCTGAATACTGTTGCCCCGGAGGACATTGAAAGCATTGACGTGCTTAAGGACGGTTCTGCTGCAGCGATCTATGGAACCCGTGGGAACAATGGCGTTATTTTGGTAACAACCAACAAAGTAAGAGGTGTACAGTCAGGTGCTGAAATCCAGTCGTACATAAGTACCCAAACGATCCAGAGACGTTTAAATATGATGAACGCTGAACAATACCGTGAGTTGGTCGAGCAGAAAAAACCTGGAGCGATCGATTATGGGTATTCCGTAGACTGGTTGGACGAGGTTTTGCGCAAACCAGTTACTTCGGTTACAAACGCGAATTTATATGGTGGTACAACAGCATCAAATTATATTGCCAATTTTAATTACCGCTCAGCTGAAGGTATCATAAAACGTTCCGACAACCACGTTATAACAACAAGGTTGGAGGCAAACCACGCGATGTTTGACAACCTGCTGAAATTCAACTTCAACATTATGGGAAGGCAGCAAGATTTTCAGGCCCTGGGAGATGGGAATAGTTTCAATGGTGATATCTACAGAAACGCTTTAATAGGTAATCCAACAGACCGTGTGAAAGACGATAATGGAAATTGGGTAGAACATCCCGTTATGAATGGCTACATGAATCCATTAGCCGCGATATATGAAAGCGATGGAAAAAATAAGAGCAGCCAGGTCCGTACTTTTGGTTCAGTCACATTGACTCCGATAAAACCTTTATTTATTCGCGGGCTGCTTTCGCGTACCGTCTTAAACGAAACCCGGGGATATTCAGAGTCGAAAAAACATATTTCTAATATACGTAACAAAAGAAATGGATATGCTTCTCGCGGTACTTCAAGAAAGACAGAGGATCTTTTGGAATTAACGACGCAATATCAGCAAAATTTCGGAGCCCATCATATTACAGCCTTAGCCGGATATTCTTATCAAAAGGACCAATATGAGGATTATTATATGAATAATTGGGATTTCCCTTCCGACCAATATTCTTATAATAACATGGGTGCAGGTGCTGCTTTACGCAGGGGTGAGGCTGGCGAAAACTCGCTAAAAAATGAAAACCTTCTTATTGGATTTTTCGGCCGCTTAAATTATAATTTTGACAATAGATATTTCATATCTGCCAGCCTCCGTCATGAAGGGTCCAGTAAGTTTGGCAAAAATCACAAATGGGGTAGTTTTCCTGGGGTATCGGTCAGCTGGAATCCTTTGAATGAATATTTCATGAAAGGCAATGATACCTTCACTAATTTGAAATTTCGTGCTGGCTTTGGGGTTACGGGGACTGTTCCCAATGATCCCTATATGTCATTGAGAAAATTGAATACCGGAGATAACTTTTATACAGTGGGAGGTTGGATTCCAACGATCAAACCATCATCCAACGCCAACCCTGACCTTCGCTGGGAGAAAAAAGAAGAATGGAATATCGGTCTGGATTATGGTGTATTGAACAATAGGATTAAAGGAAGTATTGACTATTATAAGCGTACCACTAAAGATATGTTATGGCAGTATAACGTTCCTATGCCACCGTATTTATATGATAACATGGTGGCAAATGCAGGTACCATGGAAAATAAAGGGCTTGAAGTTCAGATTTCTGCAAACCCAATTCGTAAAGAAAGCTTCACATGGAATTCGACGATCAACTATTCAACGAATAAAAATAAACTGGTGTCGCTATCAAATGCTCAATTTCAGGTTCATACAGGCTTTATCGATGCAGGATGGACAGGCGAACCTATTCAAAAGAATACACACCGTATCTACGAAGGTGGTGAAATGGGCAATTTTTGGGGATTTAAAACCGTTGGCGTCGATGACGATGGCCGCTGGCTAATCTTAGATAGACAGGGAAATTCCAAGTCGATTCTAAATCAAACAGATGATGATAGACAAAAAATTGGTAATGGCCTACCCAAACATCTATTGAGCTGGGACAATCAATTCGTATATAAAAGTTTTGACCTGAATATTACCATGAGAGGCGCATTTTCCTATGATATCCTAAATATGCCGCGGATGTTTTATGAGGTTCCCGTCAGCCTCACTAGAGGGAATTTATTAGCTGATGCTTACCAGCCTAAATACGGAAAAGTACTGAGTGATCAGCAGGAACTTCAATACGTGGATTATTTTGTTGAGAAGGGAGACTTCTGGAAAATAGATAACTTGACATTGGGCTTCAATCACAAAGTGAAAGATAAATTTTTCAAGTCCATGCGTTTTTATTTTTCTACCAATAACCTTTGGACGATTACTGGATATAAAGGAATCGATCCAGAAGTCAATAGATATGGTCTGGATCCTGGGGTTGACGTTTTAGGGCGCTATCCTTCTACACGAAGCTTCACATTCGGCACAATGTTTAATTTTTAATCAACTAGAACCACTATTATGAATTTGAGATACATTTCAGGTATTGTCTTATCAATGACATTCACTCTGACAACATTTTCGGCTTGTACCGATCTAAAGGAAAATATTTATTCCGAAATCTCCGAAGACAGTTATCAATATTCGCCCGGGGATGCTACACGTCAACTTGGCGCGGCTTATGCCAATCTTAAGGGATGGACCGACGCTGGAGCGGGGTTGGGAATTAGTATTGCGCAGGCAATTTCTACTGACGAAGCTATTTTTCCTGCCAATGGTTCGGGATGGGATGATGGCGGAAATTTTCGCCGCATGCACCAACATAAATGGGACGCAACGCAGGCACATGTTAAGCGCATGTGGACACTATTTTATTCGGGTGCCATCCTCTGCACAAATGTTATTGCTGTGATTGAAAAAGATGGGTTTCCTTTTGCTGCTAACGAAAATAAAGATCAGCTGATTGCAGAAGCGAGGGCTTTGAGGGCTTTTTATTATTGGTATATACTTGATAATTTCGGTGACGCTCCGTTGGTAATAACACCCTCTAGCGATATGCCGGGCACTACGCCCAGGAAAGAAATATTCAATTTCGTTGTGAAAGAACTAAATGAGGTGATTAATACCCTGCCAACAGAAAAAAGTGGATCGAATTATGGAAGGTTTAACCGTTGGGCAGCCAAAGCCTTATTGGCAAATGTATATCTCAACGCCGAGGTTTATACAGGTAAGCCAGAATGGGAAGCCTGTTCAAAAGAAGCAGACGAGATTATCGCTTCCGGTAAATATGTATTGGATCCCGATTATCGCGATCCTTTTAAAACGGATAATGAACGCTCTGGAGAGAATATCTTTGTGATTCCTTTTGACGAGGTTTTTGCCCAAGGTTTTAATTACCATCTGGCAGCTTTACATGGCGCTAACCAACGAACCTACAATCTTCAAAGTAGTCCCTGGGGAGCTGGAGCCTATAAAGGAACCCCTCAATTTGTTGATACTTACGACAAAGACGATGCCCGGTTAGCTTCTACATGGCTTTCGGGTCCACAATATGCGGCTGATGGTACGCCATTATTGGGTTCATACGATAAGATTGGCCAGCCTTTGGTATTTATTAACCGCATGCCGGACGGAATTTTCACCAGTGAGGCAGAGGGACTGCGATATTTGAAATACGAAGTTAAGAACGAAGCCCGTTCATCCTTGAGTAATGACTACGTAATCTTTCGTTATGCGCAAGTATTATTGATGAAGGCGGAGTGTCTCTTACGTATGGGGCGCAATGATGAAGCTGCCAAATTAGTTACTCAGGTACGTCAAAGGGCTTTTAAAAACATACCTGCAAAAGCAGTCGTTACGGGTCAGCAGCTGCTTGGTCCTTCGCAATATAAATACGGTTTGGTGAAGAATTATATTTTAACTCCCCAGGCTAAGGCTTATCCGTCACAATTCGGGAGATTATATGACGAGCTTGGCTGGGAACTGGCAGGAGAAACTTTCAGGAGACGTGACATGATTCGATTTGGCCATTATACCAAAGCTGAATGGCTGTCTCATCAGGCTAGTGAAGATTTTCGTGTTGTTTATCCTATTCCGCAGGATGTCGTGAATGCTAATCCTAATTTGCAACAAAATCCAAACTATAAATAAGCACCATATACCTCTTAATTAACACAACAATCTGCATTGCAGATAAAACTACATGATCATGAAGACGCGATATTTCTTATTTTCACTATGGATTGCCATTCCTTCCATTGCTTTTTCACAGAAGACCGGCATCCGTAATTCTTATCTGAACAATAGGCTTCCCTTAATGGAGAAGCCATATATCGAATTGCCTATCGGAAGCATCAAGCCCAAAGGTTGGTTATTGGAGATGCTAGAACGACAAAAAAATGGTGCTACTGGCAAAATGGATGAATTGTACCCGCAAGTTATGGGCAATCGCAACGGTTGGTTGGGCGGAGATGGTGATCAATGGGAAAGAGGTCCATATTGGATCGATGGCTTGCTGCCCTTAGCTTATATCTTAAATGACCAACAGCTTAAGGATAAAGTGCAGCCATGGATAGAGTCAATTTTAGGAAGTCAGCGAAAGGACGGAAACTTTGGGCCAGCTAAAGATTATCCCGATGAAACTGGGATCCAACGCGATAATGCAGCAGATTGGTGGCCAAGAATGGTGGTGCTGAAGATAATGCAACAATATTATTCAGCCACAAAAGATAGACGGGTAATTAATTTTTTTTCCAGTTATTTCAAATACCAGTTGAAAGAGCTACCTGGTAAGCCACTCGATAACTGGACCTTTTGGGCAAAGTATCGGGCTGCAGATAATTTGCAAGCAGTCTATTGGCTTTATAATATTACTGGTGAAAAATTTTTACTGGATTTAGGCCATTTGCTCCATCAACAAAGTTATGATTTTGTCAATATGTTCCTGCAAAGTAATAAACTTAGTCAGTTCAATTCAATCCATTGCGTCAATCTGGCGCAGGGGTTGAAAGAGCCACTTATTTACTACCAGCAAAACCCGGATAGTATGTATTATCAAGCTGTCAAAACAGGACTGGCCGATATTAGGAAGTACAATGGACTGCCGCAGGGTATGTTTGGAGGGGATGAGGGCTTACATGGTAACAATCCGACGCAGGGTTCCGAACTTTGTTCTGCTGTGGAGCTGATGTATTCGTTGGAAAAGATGTTGGAAATTACAGGTGACGTAGGATTTGCTGATCATATTGAACGGATTGCGTTCAATGCTCTCCCTTCACAGGTAAGTGATGATTTTATGGATAAACAGTATTTTCAGCAGGCCAATCAGGTCGCTGTTACCCGCCATACACGTAATTTTTACGAAGATGCGCATCATGAAGGAACTGACGTCTGCTATGGTACACTTTCAGGATATCCATGTTGTTTTTCGAATATGCACCAAGGATGGCCAAAGTTTACGCAAAACCTTTGGTATGCAACTGCCGATAAAGGTATCGCGGCATTGCTATTCTCTCCTTCTGAAGTGGTAGCCACCGTCGGTGACGGAAAATATGCCGTACATATTACGGAAGAAACCTACTATCCTGTTGATGACCTGATCAAATTTTCTGTGAATTTTCCAGATGAAAAAAATAGGGAAGTCGAGTTCCCATTCCATGTGCGTATACCTTCCTGGACTAACCAACCCATACTCAGTGTTAACGGCAAACAAATCGAAGTACACAAGTCCGGAGATATCGCTGTGATCAACAGAAAGTGGAAAAGTGGAGATAGGGTGGAGTTGAAACTCCCTATGGAAGTCGAAACCAGTCGATGGTTCGAAAATTCAATTGCAGTCGAACGTGGACCGCTGGTATATGGCCTGGAAATGGAGGAGAATTGGGTGAAAAAGGAATTTACAAATAATGATAAACCACAGTTTGGTGATCATTATTATGAAGTTACTTCGCCGACAAAGTGGAATTACGGTATCTTAGAATTTAAGAAAGAAAATATTAATGAGCATTTTGAAGTAATCATTGATACCAATAAACAGAAGTCAAAATTTTTCTGGAATAAGGAATATGCCCCCATCAAAATCAGGACAAAAGCCAAAGAAATCTTAAGTTGGAATTTGTATAATGAGATGGCAGGCCCATTACCATTTTCTGTAAGTAAGGGCGCGGGCAATGTTGAAGAAATAAGTTTAATTCCATACGGTTGTACAACGCTAAGAATATCAGAATTTCCTTTAGTTCGTTGAAGTGCCTTGTGAAGACGTGTTTTTACAGCCTGTGTCTGGTGGTTTTTCCAGTAGCAGTAAAAAAAGAGGCCCGCCCATTAAACCATATCGTGATGAAAAAGGTTACCAAATGGTATAATGGGGTATCAATACAAAAGGTAACGTAAATTATGTATGAACGCTTAAGGATTCTCGCTTCGCCACTTTTTATTCTTTTTCTGGTGCTGCTGCTCGTGAACGACTTCTATTTAAAAGGGGCATTTCACAATGTGCTGACAGGAAAGATCTCCGATTTTAGTGGGCTTTTTATATTCCCTATTTTCTGGTCGGCAATCTTTCCCAAACGGAAAGCCCTGATTTTTATAGCCACAGCAGTGCTATTTACCTTTTGGAAAAGTGAGTATTCGACGGGGCTCATCCAATGGATGAATCCTTATTTTGCTGTAGGACGGACAGTCGATCTTTCCGATCTCATGGCATTGCCCATGATCGGTTTGGCCTGGTTGTATACAAAGAGCGAATCCCGGACTGCCATCCCGCCCGCGTTCATGCTGCGCCTAAGTACTTACCTGATCGGTATGGTGGCTATGTTCGCTTTTTGTGCCACCACACAGCCGCGATATATTCAAGTTTTTGAGCAACCGCAGTATGTCTTACTAAAGCATCCGACACTCAAGAATTTTGAACCTTACTATGGCTTTCAATTTTATAAAAAAGATTCGCTGCTTGTTGTTAAAATAGATTATTTATATACCAACAGGCCTGCCCGGAGCGATGATTACAATAAAAATAAAAATATCCAACAGCTCGATCAGGACGTGTTAAGCATTATCGGGGACAGTGCAACGCGTATTCCTGTTGGAACAATCACCCAGCTCACCATCCAAACGGAGGAGGGCACGGATTCGTTGCGATTTAACGGCGGACGCCTCGATGGACCATTGCTAAGAACAAAAGGTAATACGCGGGTCATAGAAGGATTTTATAAAATGGGACTGGAAGATGCTACCTGGACACTCCGCGATAGTAGCAGTAACGATAGGGTGGTACAGACATTTGTCAACGGCGAGAAAACGCAGGTAAAGCAGTATAGCGGGGATAAACTCAAGTCCTCTTCGAAGGTAAACACACGTGCCGACACCATTTTTAATACCTATGTGCAATTGGCGATGCTGACTTTAGCGGTAGGTGCGATGTGCTTCCTGTTGTACAAGAATAAGCGCACAGCAATATCTAAAACCCTAAAGCTCAGTTTGCTCTGGAAACTGCTGATATGCTTTCTGTCCCCACTGGTGGTATGGCTATTTTACGTCGGCATCATGCTCTTGCTGATGAATTACGATGAGGATATTTTTGAAGCTATAGCAACAGCTATGTTTATTTTTATAGCGGTCTGCCCATTCATGTTTATCATTGTTTTTGCGATCAAACTGGCCAAGGAAATCGATGTGCTTTTGTACTGCCTCTTGTTTGCGCTTCTGCTCAGTATCTTTAAAACCTATACCATGCTCGAAGCGCTGTCGAGCTAAACAGCGAGAAATAGCATCCAAGTTACCGCAATGCTTCGGTTACGGTAACTTGGGTATAGCTATTATCCTGCAGACATGGCTAAGGTAAGTTTGGCGTTAAATGTGAGACCGGTAGTGGTCAGCGCCTTTACAGTGATCTGATAACTCCCCGCTTTTAAATTGTCGCTTTTTTTCACGGTAACAGCACCTGTTTGGGCATTGACGCTAAACAGCTTTTCGCTATCGTCAAAGGCAACGCCATCTTTCTGTATCGAAACCAGTTCAAACGTCGATTTATAGTTTTCGGGATACAATGTGGGTGCTGCAGAGACATAGCCATTGGACAGACCGATGTGGATCAGGCTAAAATCGATGGTCAGGTTGAGGTCGGGATAATACTGGCCGAACAAAAATTTAATTTGTGGAATCAGAATCACCCGAAAGGTTGTGGAGGCCACAGGAAAGCCATCTTTCCGCAATTCGGGGCTGAGCTCGTACGCCTTTTCAGCTTTCTTGGCCGGATCGCCTGCATTTTTTGATAATGTGACCTGCGTACCCGTTATCGAAGCGATATTGTCCTGCCCGCCGGCAGAAGACAGCTGAAAACTGGCACCTGTTGTTGGGATGCCTTGGGGATCGATTTCAAAAGCAGCAGATTCGTCGCCGTACAGCACATAGGCGTAGGGTAATTCGCTGCCAGTTTTTAGTCCTTTGATCGCAAGGGTTCCCGCCGTTATCTTCAATGAAAAGTCTTCTTTGGCCACCACGGTTCCATTGGACGCTTTGGCGATTACGGTGACTTTGTACGAGTCGGGGATGCGTGCGCTACCCGATTGAGCACCATTGGGATAGAGTAGGGCACTGTTGACCTGTATGCTGCCCTTTTCGCTATCATACTGAATAGCCTGCTGCATTTTTTCACGCAGCTTGCCGCCGTTGCCCAGATTAACTTCTGCTGTTTGCGAAAAGTCAAAGCTGACGTCTATCCCTGCAGGGAAAGAAGGGGCATTCGGTATGTTAATCTCCTGAGTTTCGCCGTAGCGAAGGCTCACCGCCGCAGGTAACGAAAGCGAGATGTCGGCGGGAGTGGATGCGGTTTCTTTTTTACAGGATGATGCCGTTCCGAGTAGCAGCATCAGCGCTGCTGCCAGCGCGAGTTTTGTGTTGATGTATTTCATGTGGTAAAAAATTTTGACGAAGGTAATCATTGAAAATTATTATTGCAACAATATTGCATTTGATGTTTTCTTTTTTATTTTTGCAACGCAAACAGGAACAGGTTACATCATGTCACACCATCAGAGACAACTTTTTTTAGCAGCGCTGGGGCTATTGGCTACCGCAAATACGGTGCAGGCGCAGCGCAGATCCGCAGTGGACACCTTACGGAACATTACACTCCCCACCGCCGAAGCCATCGGCATAGTGTCGGGAAATGAGCGAAAGACGAGGCTAGACCGCAATCAGTTGGAGCGTGTACAGGCGCAAACGCTCGGCGAAAAATTGAGTCATATATCGGGGGTTCAAAATGCTTCTTTTGGTCCCAATTCAGGTGTGCCCATGATCCGTAGCCTCAGTGGAAGCCGGGTTAGTGTGCTGTCCAATGGTTTATCCATCAATGATCTGTCGGGAATCAGCCCAAACCTCAACCCAAATTTCGATATGGACAATCTACGCGAAATAGAGGTTTACAAGGGGGCCACGAGCGTGCTCTTCGGCGGAAAAGCAATTGGCGGTGCAGTTAATGTCAAAGACAATACGATTCCGGCAGTGCGGGTGCAAGGTGGAATTTCCGCTCAGGCCAAGGCCGAGTTGGGCACCAATAGCGGCAATAGCCAGTCGCTTGCCTTTGATACCAATGTTGGAAAATATGGGGTAGTCCATATCGGTGGCATGCGGCTCGCGCACGGCAACCTCAAGATCCCGGGCAATACCAAGGCCCCGATTGCTTACGATCCGAAGATCGACCATTTGACGGCCGATATGGCGCAGGTCAATGTCGACCGCGAAACAATCCGCAACCTGACGCTGTATCCCTATCTGAGCCAGTTTGTGATCGATAATCTAAACGACCCCAGGTGGGGCTTGTCGGAGGCAGACCTGTATACCTTTGAAGATTATTCTTTTATCAACGGCGAAAAGGTGCCCAATCCCCGAAATAACAAATATGTCGCTGGGCAGGATCCCAATACGCCCCTGTATACGGAAGTCGTGCACGGCATTACAGATTATGCCCCGGTGCAGCGTGGTGTGATGCCCAATAGCCATGCCGCGAAACAGGCCATCAACGCCGGCGCCAGTTACATCAGGGACAACTTTCAGGTAGGCCTCGGACTTTATGCCCTCGAGAGTTATTACGGTATACCCGGTTTCGCGCAGCGCAATAAGCCGGTGCATAGCCATACCCCCACGACATGGACGCCGATCTATGAACCGATAAACACGCGCAGCTATGCCTATGCCTGGCAGTTGGAATCTGCTTATCAACCCAAAACGCGGCTGATACCCGAGGTCAAATTGCAGTATAGAGGTGAGCTATCGGATGATCGGGAGCTTCTGGGCAGGTATCGGGTCAATAAATTTGCCAGTGCCCGTCATGCGGTTCGATCGGAAATAACCCAACAGTTTAGCCGTTTTTGGTCTGCGGTGAGTGGAGTAGATTTTTCCATTGCCGCTATAGAAGGGGAAGGGGAGCGGCGTTATATACCCAACAATTTGAGTCGGGAAGGTGGGGTCTTTACCCTGCAGACCATAGCGTTCAAACCTGTCGCTGTCCATGTAGGCTATCGGCACGATTGGGTGGCCCGGCGTACCCTTTCCGATCCAACTTACCAGCGGAGCAGGGGCTTGGCCGGAGGGAATCTTTCCGACAGGGATTTTAAGTTAAACCATTTTTCGGGAGATATCAACTATTCAATTGCTGGCATGGGCTATGTACAGGCCACCTATACACATGCTGAGCGTGCACCCGGGGTAAATGAACTGTATGCCGGAAATGACCATTTTGCAATCTTAGTGGAAGAAAATGGTGACGATCGCCTCGCTAAAGAAAGCGCCAATGCCTACGAGCTGTCCGGTGGCATAAACTATGGCGGATTAAAATTGTCGGCGACGCATTACCGCAGTTTTTTTACCAACTATCTGTATCTGGCCCATACCGGCCTTTCTCGGGCTGGAGGCTTTTTGGTGAAGGAATGGCGCGCATCAGACACCGAGATTAGGGGATGGGAGCTTATGGGGAGCTATACTTATGCATGGTCGACCGACGGCCACGTGGCATTCAATGCGTTCGCTGATCTGGTCAAAAATAGAAATACCTCGGACGATAGCATGCGCAAGTGGGCGGAAGGAGACTTTATGCCCAACCTCCCCACCAGCAGGTATGGATGGGCTGTGGCGTTTCGCTATAAGAAGTTTGCCGGCAACGCTAATTTTGACCGCTACCTCAAACAACGTTATCTCGGTAAAAATATAAACCTAGAACCTGCTATGCCATCTTATTCCTTACTGGCGGCACAGCTGGGTTACCAGGTGCGTATAAAGCGATATGAAATGCGCTACTTTATTTCAGGCAATAATCTATTGAATGTGGAAGCACGTCCTCAAAATTCCATACTCAAATATCTAGCTCCCCTGCCGGGACGTAATATTTCCATCGGCGTGAAGCTTAGTACGCCCTATCCCGCATCATCCGCCGGAGCAGCTCCATACTGATGCCCATAAATTGAGCGAGCTCCTTCTGCGTAATGTATGCAAGGAGCTCAGGATAATGATTAAAAACAAAATCATATTTGTCCTGATTGTGCAGCGACAGCAGTTTGTGCCGATAGTCAAGATAGCCGAGCTGCTTATCCTTGAGGTGGGCGTACAGGTAAAAAACCTTTGGGTTGTATGCATTGATCGCTTCCAGTTGACGGAATGAGGTGCGAAATGTGTGGCAGTCGCTCAGCGCAACAAAGCGATAATTGTGCTTCTGATTAGGGATCATCAGCGATTCGCCGGCAAGGGCATAGCGTACCGGGCAGGTCTTTTCATATTTGCCAAAAATCCCCTCGGTAATCAGATACAGATCGCCCCAGTCGTTCACCAGGTGCTCGCCCTTAACGAATTTTTCCGCTTCCAAGAGTGACGATAGCTCGGGGATATCTTCTCGCCAATGGGGAAGGATATCCTTAAAAAAAAGGTCGAGCTGCGCATGTTTATTTCTCCTCATATGTAAGCATTTGGTCGTTTTGCCTGTCTAACATGGAGCAGCAATTTATCAAACTTATAACGAGATAGCAATTTTTGGGAAATATAGGTTTTCAATAGGGTTAAAAAGGGTATATACAGGGATAAGTAGGAATGATGCAATTGAACTTGTATGCAATAAACCTATTCGTCCCTATAAATTACTTTATTTCCCATTACTTCTATAGATAAAATGTAATGCACATATTTGTAGCGTTGACACGCAATGGTCCAAAGCAATGCCTAGTAAATGGGCACGAAAATAAGTTAAATGATAAATTTTTCGTTGCTAAAGAAAAGTGGATAATAGACGGCGAAAAGGGGACTTAAATGACCAAATAAGGGTGGTAAAATTTATTGTTAATCAGGTTGTTATCATGTAATGTCGCTGGCCATACGTTGTAGTATCGTTGCGGCTTAAATGTTAATTAATAATATCGGTAAAAAAATTGTTTTAAAATTATAACTTGACATGTTTATGTTTAATTATTATCTTAGCTTAAAATTTCAGTGATATGATGATCCTAGCAACAGTTTTAATACGAATGAAGACAACGAATGGAAGTGACCGACAGTTCACCCTATTTTAATGTTAAACTAACTTTTATAAACCCAGGTAATGGCAAAATACGATGTAATGATTATTGACGACGATCCCTACGATAACCGTATCGCAGCGAGCGCATTCCGACAAATCAATGAGGTCGGTGAAGTGCGGTGTTTTACAAAACCGATTGATGGTTTCAACAGCATCATGGACAATCCCCCGGATGTATTGCTTTTGGATGTGGAGATGCCCGAGATGTCGGGGATGGATCTGTACCAGACACTGCCGCAGGCAAAGAGACCGCCGGTTATTCTATGTACCCATTCAGATCAATATGCTTACAAGGCCATCAAAATCGCGGTGGCCGACTACCTCATCAAACCGGTGCGGTTTCCCGATCTCTTTGTCGCTTTCGAGCGCGCGCTCTATCAGAAAAATGTAAACATCAACATGCCTTTCCAGATTGAGCCCATCGGGAAATGGTTTACCTTCAAAAAGATGGATCGATTTGTACTGTTCACTGATATCCTGGCGGTATCGTCCAGTAAAAATTATGCAATCTTTCACCTGCGGCAGGCAGAGGACGATTTTAACTACCGCATCACGATGGACGAGGTGCAAACGATGCTACCAAAAAGTACTTTCGTGCGCGTACACCGCGGTTTTATTGTGAGTGTCAACTTTGCCAAGAAAGTTGTCAATCGTAAGATTTTATTCCCTGAACGTACCGATCTAGATATTAGCGTGAGTATGATGGGGCTGCTAAGATTACGCCAATACGCCTGATGGGTGTATGGGTTATACACTTTTTATAAACCTTAAATTAATAACAATGCCCAAAAAACAATACCTCCGGGGCTTACTATTAAGTCCAGGGCAGGCCTATGCCCAAAAATTAATCTTACTGGAACTCCTGGCCGTCAAGCGTCAGCTCGCAACATACCTCGACCTACAGGAGCAGCTGGAACAGGAAAATGTGCTGCTGCGAGATGCCGAATATGTCAAATCGCATGTCGGCATCTCCACCGAAACCCTCTATCGGCTGCAGCGCGATGGGCATATCTGCATTGCCAAGCGCGTACACAACAAACGCTACTACCGCGATGTGGATGTGGAGCGGCTGCGCCAACATTACCGCGGCCTGTAGTACGGTCTTCCCTACATTTTTACCTATTGAAATGGAGCTGATTGGAGCGCCGCCCCGCCTGGGGCGGCGTTTTTAGGCAATTGGCCACTTTCTCCCGACCTTTTCCCAACCAATTCCTGCCTTTACAGCAATTTTCATCGTACGGGCATCGGGTGCCCCTCGGCCCAAATTCGAACAAGACCCGAGGCGAACCCGATAAAATTCCGATCAATGCTGGGAGTTGGTAACATGTAAATAGGGAGTTAACAGTAGAATTAGCGCTTTTTTAGTCTAAATTCTGTCGGCCTCATATTGGTGAGTTGCTGAAAGTTGTTGCTAAATGCAGCGATATTTGAATAGCCAATGGCATAGGCAATCTGGGTCATGTTCAAATCGCTATCTTTGATCAGTTCCATGGCCCGAATAATCCGCAGCATTTTTAAATACTGAACAAAAGTGATATGCAGCTTGGTCTGGAATAATCGGGTCAGGCTGCGTACACTCATGCCCGATTGCTGCGCAATGGTATCCAGGCTGAGATCTTCATGTAACCGATTTCTAATGTTGTCCGTAATAGCATTGAGCCGTTGATCGTCTGTTGTCGGCAGTTGGATGGAGAATTTTTTGAGCTTTTCTTGTGATAGTACGCCTTTAAGTGTGGTCAAAAACTCAAATTCCCATGAGCCGGCACAGTAATCACCCTGCCATTTTTCGCTAAACAGGAGCATTTCTGCAAGCAGCTTACTCACCGGATAAATACCCAGCTCGTCATAAAAAGCACTCGATTTCTGTGCAGGAAAGTAAATATTGATAATGTACAGATCCTGCGTATTAAACATCAGGTTGTGCGGGTAGTGCGCTGGAATCCAGATATAATGATTGGAAGGAATATAGAAATCCTTTTCGTCGGTCTGCAGATAAGCAATGCCCCCATACACCATCAGCAACTGCGCCTTGTCGTGCTGGTGCGCAGGCAGGCGCTGTTCGGTCTGCTGTCGCATGACAAGGATGGAATCGGGATGTTGATCCACACGGTTGATTAATTCGCTAAGCCTATCCATGTGGCCAAATTTAGTAAATAATAGGCTAATTATATAAAAACTTGGTCTGCGGTGTTGGATAATTTTGCGGTGTTAATCTTCATAAAATCAACATGGAACAAAAAATCATAAAACCCGATAAACGAATATCGCCGCTTCCATCGGAAGAAACGGACAAATCGTATCGGTATTGGCTGGCTTGCGCCTATGCCAGTCCGCTGATGCCCCTATGCGATTTAACATTCGTTTTTGATGCAATGAAAAAGATGCTCAAAAACTGCTTAAAAGCCAAGCCTATTTTCGGCATACTGTTGCTGCTGGTTGCGCCCGCTATTTACGCGCAGCAGACCGAAAAAATCGAACCCTTAAGTTTGGAAGAAATGTGGACCGTGGCCGAGAAAAATAACCGGCAGCTCAAACTATCCGACCTCGATCTGCAGCAAAGTAAACTAGCAATTTTGGAAGCCAAAGACCGCCTGCTGCCCGAACTATCGGTGGGCGGCGATGTAAAACTCAATTCCAAATTTCTGATCTATGACGATGGATTGTTTGCTGCACCGCAGGATGTGCCTGTAAAAGGCTACGGCTATGGGGTGGGCTACAACCTGAATTTTAATCTGTACAACGGCGGGAAGGATAAAAGGAATATCGCCCTGAAAAAGGAAGAGACGACGCGAAAGCAGTATGAAGCAGAGCAGCAAAAGCATCACGTAAAATATGATGTCGCTGTTGCTTATTTCGATCTCTACAAGTTTTTGCATTTCTACGATTTTCTTGACGCAGAGATCCAAGCAGAGAAAAAGCAAAAGCGATTAATAGAAAGTCTGCACAACAACGGTACTGTGCTTAAGAGTGATGTGCTGAGAACCTCGGTGAAATTGTCGCAATTGGAACTCAATCTTTCCGATCTGACAAAAAAGATTGAAATCGCCAAACAACGGCTCAATATACTGATGGGGCGTGCAAACGACGCCGCATTGGCAATCACCCATACAGACAGTGCTGCATTAAATGTCTTTGAAGATGATCGCTACACCGCGTATGTAGACCTGGCGTTTAACCAATCCCCGGCATACAAAATAGCCCATAGTGACATCACATGGAGCGAACTGAACGTCAAGCAGATGAAAGCGATGGTATTGCCCAAAGTTTCTTTGTACGCGAACTATAATTACACCTATCCACAGATTTCCTTTTATCCGTATTCAAATGACCTGTGGGGATTTGGCCAGACAGGGATCAAAGTGCAGTACGCCATTGACAACCTGTTCAAAAGTAAACATGCAATCGCGCATGCCCAGGTGGTTAGTAGGGAGGCGCAAGAAAAAGCAGACATTCAAAAAGATGAAATCTATCTGCAGGTTAAAGATGCTTATTTGCAACAGCAGCAGGCTTTGGAGCGTGTCAAAACGGCCGAACAGCAAATCATCCAAACGACGGAAACCGTCCGTGTGATCAGGAGCAGTTATTTAAATCAGGAATCATTGCTGAGCGATCTTATGGAGGCTGAAAATGCGCTATTGGAAGCAAAATTTAACCGCACAACCGCACAGACAGACGTAAAAGTAAGCCATATCAGACTATTGGCTATTGTAGGAATTCTTTAATCAACGATCATGAACAAAAATAAAACAGACAAAATTGTGGTCAGCCTAACCCAAGGATTGGGCATTGCATTATTCGTAGGCATAATGGTTTGGGCAGCTACCTATTTTTTAAAGGGGTATCGCTATGAGCAGACCAACGATGCCCAGGTAGATGCTTATCTCTCGCCCATAAACGCCAAAGTGGGCGGATACATCAGCAGGATAGCGTATAAAGACAACCAGCTGGTTAAAAAAGGGGATACCCTTGTCGTCATTGAACTGGACGAGTACGGACTGAAAAAAGATGCTGCATCCGCAGAACTGCAGAGTTCACAGGCCAAGTTACCCATATTGGCCGCAAGCGAAGAGACGCAACGTAAAAGTATTGCGGTAATCAAAGCGCAATTGGCCGGCGCTAAAGCCAGATTGCAGCAGCAGCAGAGAGAATTTGGGCGCTATAAAAATCTACTGGCAGATGAATCGACCACACAGCAAAAATTTGACAATGTCACTACCGCTTTATCCATTGCACAAGCTGATTATGATCAGGCGAATGCAGCTTTGCAGGTAGCCGAATCCAAATTGACTGATTTTAGCGCACAGCAGCAGGCGATACAGGCAGAGATAAAAATCAAGCAAACCCTGCTACAAAGGCAGCAGCTCGATATTCGATATACAGTTATTACGGCACCTTTTGACGGGCAGATCGGTAAAAAGACGATTCAGGAAGGTCAACTGATACAGCCCGGGCAAACCTTGGCTTTTTTGGTGAACAAGGCTGAGGAAAAGTGGGTGATGGCCAATTTTAAGGAAACACAGATCGGCAAATTCACCATCGGACAAGCCGTAGCTATTGAGGTGGATGCCTTTCCGAATGAGCGCTTCAAGGGTACCATCGAGTCGCTTTCGCCAACAACGGGTTCACGCTACTCGCTGCTTCCACCGGATAACGCTACCGGCAATTTTGTGAAAATCACGCAACGTATTCCGGTTCGGATTAAATTAACCGATACGCCTGAAAAGTTAGGAAAACTTTCTGCCGGAATGAATGCCAATGTATATGTTTTAAAAGCGGAATGATGCAAGCACATAACCTACCGATTTTCAGATCCTGGGTAGCTGAGTGGGTGGCGCGATCCGTCATATTTGCCATTCTGATGACCTGTTTATTTAGTTTCGCTTTCTACGGCAGTCCGGTTGCGGCAATGGGATTTTACGGCATACAGCCCACCGATGTACAATATGGCATGGTCGTTATCTATGGTTCTACCGTAGCATTCCTGGCACTCGACTTCCGGATAGTCAAATATTTTGCGCCGAGAAAATATTTGCTGATTGCCTTGGCCATAAATGCATTATGTTCGGTGGTCTGCTTTCATTTTAAAGATTGGACCGTGTTTGTTATCTGCCAGTTTTTGCAGGGGATTACCTGCGCATTGATGTCGGGAATTGTGTTGCAGCTTATCTTTCCAAGATTGCATGCTGTGCGCGCCCGGGTAATTGCGTATAGTCTTCTTTACGGCTGCATACAAATTGCTGTGCCGTTCTATGCCATCTACAACAGTGTGATGCTGTATTTCTTTGATTTTAACTGGCTATTTTACGGATTTATTGTCCTGCTCATGATCCTGGCAGGGGTGGTGTTGTTAACCATGAACAGTAAAGCCCGGTTTAGCAAAAAGATTCCACTGTATCAGGTGGATTGGATCGGCTATCTGTTTTATGTATCCTTCATTCTGCTGTTGGGATACATCCTGGTCTATGGGCGCCAATTGGGATGGTTGGATAGTTCGCTCATTTTGATGCTTAGTATCGGTGATTTACTTATTCTTTCGCTCTTGATCGTCAGAGCATCAAAACTCAAAAGACCCTTGATCAATTTACAGATCTTTAAGGCCAAGAATTTTGTGTTGGGGATATTCCTACTTGTTACATTCTACCTGTTCAAAGGAAGCACTGGGCTTGCTTATGGCTACCTGGAGGTAATTTTAGGCAATGATCCATTGAGCACCATTCCGATATGGACAGCTGTCATTGTGGGGACCACGCTGAGTATGTTTATTACTTCCCGATTTGTGCTGATGGGGTATAATCTGATCCGTCTGATTGTTGTTGGATTTGGAATCATGGCGATTTATTATGCCTATATGATCCTATTTGTGTCGGTACAGGGAGAGACGGTCGATTTTATGCTCCCCCTATTGATCTATGGTGTAGCCACAGGGGTGTTATTTGTACCGATTGTTTCCTTTACCACTTCATCAGCACCGCCGAAAATTGCGATCAATGCCTCACTTGTTGGGATATTGGCCAGGTTTACAGGTTTTACCCTAAGCCTGGCATTAAACAACGAACTACAATTAGTTGCAAAATCTGGGGTTCGGGAGAAGGTGCGGGAGGCACTGACAGAAACCAACCCGCAATTGCCGCTAACGATATTGGATATTCAAAGTCAATATATGCATGCCGGCAGCGATATGTCTACCGCAAAAGCAGTAGCTACAGGCTATTTTAATCAACTGATAGGGCATCAAATATTGGCCCGTGCTACCCGCGATTATTACGATTGGATGCTAACGGGCGTACTGGTGGTCATTGTTATTTTGCTGCTTTTACCACGAATTCAACGTGTTGTGTTGCGGTTAACAAAAGGAAATGTGCCTTAAAGCGGCCTATAAAATCGCAACGGCACTGGCTATTTTTTTATTCGAAAAAATAAACGACATTTATAATTGACGACGATAACCTTATAGACTAACAAGTAGACCAATGATATTACGCGAAGTTACACCACTTTCTGATAAAGACTGTTTCATGGTATTTGCCCGAGAGAAGTCTCGTTTTGATTTTCCAATTCATGTCCATTCAGAATTTGAGCTCAATTTCATTGAAAATGCGGCTGGCGCACAACGTATCGTAGGAGATAGTATAGAGGAAATCGGAGACCTCGAACTTACACTGATCGCCAATGCCAACCTCGAGCACGGTTGGTTTGACCATAAATGTCAGTCCACACATATTTCCGAAATCACCATACAGTTTCAGCCGGATTTATTGGGTGAAACGCTACTCAACAAAAATCAATTCCGTTCCATCAAACAGTTGGTAGAAAAGGCAGTGTATGGTGTGACGTTCAGTCTGCAAACCATTCGAGCGGTACAGGAATCGATCAAAAAGCTCGCCTATGAAAAAGATGGCTTCCATTCTGTGGTACGTTTGTATGATATCCTGTTTATTTTATCACAAGATGTACACATGCGCGAACTCTGCAGTCGTTCTTTTCACAGCAGTATCGGGCAGCACGATAGCCGACGTGTTGAAAAAGTATTACGCTACCTCTCCAAAAATTATCAGCAGGAAGTGTCGCTAGGTGAAGCCGCCGATCTGATCGGGATGACCGCTGTTTCTTTAAGTAGATTTCTAAAACAACGGACCGGCAGAACTTTTGTCGATACCTTAAACGATATTCGGCTGGGCCACGCCAGCCGGATGCTGGTGGATACAACACACAGCATTGCCGAAATTGCATTATTGTCGGGTTTTAACAACCTATCCAATTTCAACCGCACCTTTATGAAAAAGAAAGGAGCAACCCCTACAGATTTCCGGACTAAATACCGCAATTCTAAATTCTATTGGTGAGCCGAATGTATACATACGGCTAAAAAAATATAGGTTATACACTACTTTAAAAAGTTGTAAATGCTGTTATTGGTTTAAATAGCATGAGAAGAAGATAAAAAAGTATTAGCCTTGAGTGCCCATTGTTGTTAGTTTTGGAAGTAGTTAAAGCAATTTAAATAACCAATTTTAAGGGAACTCAAAAATGATCAAAAAAATCTTTTATGCCTGTATGGTTGCTGGCCTTACTCCGATGCTTACTTTTGCCCAAAAACTGCAGCTATCGGGACAGGTAATAAACCAACAGACCAATTTACCGATAGCCGGAGCAACGGTGCGCAACGGTGCAGGAAAAACTGCGCTGACAGACGAAAAGGGCAATTACCAAATTGAGGTCAGTTTAGGAGACAATCTGTATATATCGTTTCTGGGTATGGAGACACGCACGGTAAAAGTCACCGCGCGGCAGTCAATCAAGGTATACCTAAATCCAAAATCTGATGTGTTGGACGAGGTGGTCGTTATTGGCTATGGAACGATAAAAAAGAGGGACATGTCGGGATCGGTTGGCCAGGTAAAAGCCGATGATATCCTGGCCGGAAACCCGGCGCCAAGTATCAATCAGGCACTACAAGGACGGATGGCGGGTGTCACAGTCAACCAGAACGATGGGGCTCCAGGTGCTGGTGTATCCATTACCATCCGGGGGACCAACTCCTTTACGACCAGTTCGCAGCCACTTTACATTGTGGATGGCATTCCTTTTGAAACAGGGTCTACACCAGCTAGCTCGGCCAATAGCAATAATATGCAGACTTCAAATGCATTAGCCGCCATTAACCCCAATGATATCGCATCGATTGAGGTGCTTAAAGATGCCTCAGCTACCGCCATCTATGGGTCTAGAGGCGCGAACGGCGTGGTGATCATCACCACCAAAAGAGGCGAAAATGGCGTCGACAAGGTCGAGTTTACGTCAAATTTAAGTGTTTCGAAGTTGGGCAAAAAGATCAAAATGCTCGATCCCTACACCTATGCCAACTACATCAACGAACAGGCCATCAATAGTAAGAAATATGAAGGGCTGAATTATTCCACACTTCCTTATGCTGGAATATGGTCTTATCCGCAACAGGGCAGCTTTGACCACGGTACGTATAATCCATCCCCTGAAGATTTTTTGTCACCGGGATTGCGCACAGACGAACATGGAAACACCTCTATGGTGGAAGGTGCCGACTGGCAGGACGAAATCTATCAAAATGGCTTGCAACAAGAATATAATTTGAGCCTTTCGGGTGGAAGTGATAAAGGATGGCATATGATATCGGGTAACTACCTCAATCAGCGGGGCATCATCAAACGGTCAGACTATAAGCGTATTGCGTTTCGCGCTAATGTGGGACGAAAGGTGCGCAGCTGGCTCGAACTCGGATCAAATATAAACTATACCAACGGTACAAATAACTTCGCAAAATCGAATGCCTACGATTACGGGATTATACGTTCGGCATTGCTATTCCCGGTAACGTACGGTCCCAACATGTCTACGATCGAGTCCGATCAGCTCAATTGGCTGGCCTCTAATCCTGGGGTGTATGTCAATACGGCAAAAGATCAGCTCAAATCAAATATGATATTCACCTCTTCTTATGCCAGTGTAAAGATTTTACCCAATTTGACTTTTCGCCAGAATTTTGGTTTTGGCTATACCAACAACAACCGCAATACCTATTATAACCGAAATACCCAGGAAGGGCGTACACCACGCAATGGAATGGGCGGGCAGAGCGATAACTGGTATCAAAATTTGACGGCCGAATCGATCTTAACCTACGATAAAACGTTCAAACAGGACCATAATCTAAACGCTGTCGCCGGTTTTACCTATGAACGGGCAGACTATGGCGGCAAATCCATGAGCGCCACCAATTTTCCGAACGATATTACAGGAGAATTTAATATGCAAACAGCATTGAATCCGGAGGCGCTCATCAGTAATCGTGGACAGACAGCAATGGTTTCATTATTGGGACGCGCAAATTATTCGTATAAGGGTAAGTATATCGCTACAGCTTCCATAAGACGGGATGGCTCCAGCCGCCTAACTGTAGGGCAGCAATTTTCAAACTTTCTGTCTGGAGCATTGGCATGGCGTATGTCCGACGAACAGTTTATAAAAGACCTGAATTTTTTCAATGACCTCAAATTGCGGGTAAGCTATGGGCAGACCGGTAATCAAGGCGTAAATGCGTATCAAACAAAAGCGGTGTTGGGAGTGGCCAATTACCCCATCAATGGAAGTCTCAACAGTGGTTTTGCTGAGGTGGACTGGCGCGGTGCGCTCAATCCCAACCTGAAGTGGGAAGTAACGGATCAATTTAATGCTGGGGTAGACATGGCTTTTTTAAATAACCGGATTCAATTAACAGTGGATGCTTACTACAAAAAGACAAACGGTCTGCTGCAGAATATTCCAATCGGCAGCGATGTTGGTTTTAAGAATATGTGGATAAATTCAACTGGCAATGTCACCAATAAAGGGCTCGAAATAACAGGTAAATTTGCAGCGATAAATCGTGATCACTTCAAATGGAATATTGATGCCAATATTTCCTTCAATCGCAATGAAGTACAGGGGTTAAATGCAGACGCCTTTTCAGACAGGCTGTGGTACAATGCAGACAACATCTTCTTGCAGCGCAATGGCTATCCGATCGGAACAATATTTGGCTATGTGGAAGACGGATTTTATGATAATGAGGCAGAGGTGCGAGCAGAAAAAGTGTATGCCAATGAAAGTAACGGTCTGGTAACGTCCAAAATTGGAGAAATCAAATACCGCGACCTGAATGGCGACGGCGAAATTACGACTGCAGACCGCACGGTCATTGGCAATGTCAATCCCGATTTTGTCTTTGGTGTGACCAATAACTTGAAATATAAGAATTTTACGCTGGGCTTCTTCGTGCAGGGATCTGTAGGGAACGATATTTTGAATGCCAATCTGATGGATATGAAAATGGGAAACATTGGCAATATTCCCCAAAAGCTATACGATAGCCGATGGACAGCTGAAAACCCACAGGATGCGCGCTGGCCAAAGGCGGTGGCGGGTTATACACGGACCATGTTGACCTCCAACAGGTACGTCGAAAATGGTTCTTACTTGCGCCTCAAAAATGTCAATGTCGGATACACGTTCAATAATCCTTTCAAAGGTCTCAACGCGCTTTATATCTATGCGAGTGCGACCAATCTCTTTACGATTACAAAATACAGCTGGTTTGATCCGGATGTGAACGCTTTCGCAGGCGACCCTTCACGAAAAGGGGTAGATATCTATTCGTATCCGACGAGTAGAAATTTTTCGCTGGGCTTAAAAGCTGATTTTTAATATTCCTAAACGCTGATGATTATGTTGACCAAAAAAAATAAAACCTATATAACGTATGCACTACTGGCCCTATTGGGATTGCCGGTTATCGGGGGCTGCGCAAAAATGATTGAGGAGAAAAAATTTGATTTTATCGAACCCGAAAGTATTCCTGATTCTGAAACAGGGGCGGATCAGTGGGTAGCGGGTACCTACAGCAAGCTCTTAGATGATATGTTTCGCTGGAACGTTTTCCCTCCGGCACTCGAGTTTGATTGTGACTACATGTCGGGACCCGATTGGTCGTTCGGCAATTTGGGCGCGGGCAATTTCCAGAATAATGATTATACCAAAATGACCTGGGAAGGACCCTATAATCTCATTCACCGCGCCAACCTGGCGATCGAAAATATTACCCCGATGAAGACGCTGTCGGAGCCGGTAAAAAACAATGCAATCGGACAATTGAATTTCCTAAAAGCATATGCCTATTTTCTGTTGGTACGTGCATTTGGAGAAGTGCCCATTCACACGATCACCGTCAACGCTGGTGGGGATATCAATCAGCCGCGTCAGCCAATACCGACTGTGTATGCACATATCATTGACCTGCTTACCCAGGCCGAGACCATGATGTACAAAAATACAGATGCCGGTTTTCAGCCAGGGAGAGCCTCTGCGGGCGCTGCAGCATCGTTATTGGCAAAGGTATATGTGACAATGGGATCGGGTGCCTTGGCGACAGGTAATGTAAATGTCCGGGGCGGAGTTCCCTTTACGATGAACGGAACTGAAAAAGTGTTTACCAGTCCGGCGACATTTACAGTGAGCAAGAAACAGCTCGCTGGGTATGCGAGTTTGAATGCACAAGAATATTTTACCAAAGCGCGTGATAAAGCCCTTGAAGTCATCAACGGAAAGTATGGTGCTTATGCATTATTGCCTTATGACCAGGTGTTTTTGAGAGCCAACCGCAACAGCAGCGAAAATATCTGGACGCTGCAGTCGGTGGCTGGCAATGCAAACTACGGAGTACAATTCTCTGCTGGCTATACCGGCACTTATAATGCCAAAGGCAACATTGAAACCGGACTATGGTGGGGAATGCGGGACCATTGGTATAAACTCTTTGAAAGCAAAGATTATCGGATTGTGCGCGGAGTGATGCATCGATGGATCAGACAGGGCGGCGATGCCAGCTGGGGCGGGGGCTCTTATTACCCCAACAATGAAGAATGGACCCGTAAAGCAAAGGGATATACCAATTCGAGCGGTACTTTTGTGCCCCCCGAGGCTCCGTTCAACGATGGCGCAAATTATAGAAGTGAAAAATCAGCAGACTTCCTAGCCTATTTAACAAAATATGCGGATGTAAGTGACAATAAAATAGAACGAACAGATGCCGCCTGGTATTTCTTACGTTTTGCCGATGTCCTGCTAATCTATGCCGAGGCAGCCAATGAGGTCGAAAACAGTGGAGCAGCACGCGCCGCAGCGTTGGCCAAACTGAATCAGGTGCGCGAACGTAGTAATGCCACGCCACATCGCCTCACCGGAGATGGCAACATCGATAATCAGGTTGCATTCCGATCGGCAGTATTGGAAGAGCGTGCGATGGAACTTGCCCTCGAGGGAGACCGCCGGTGGGATTTGATTCGATGGGGCATTTATCTCGACGTCATGAACAGGATCGGCGGGGTAGATGAAGTTGGCGTACTAAAAAGCAGAACGGATAAACACTTGTTGTACCCGATCCCAAATACAGCGGTAGGGGTCAATACGAATATTACAACCAATAACCCAGGATGGAATTAATCCACTAGTCTTAGTAAATTATGAAAATAAATAAATCTACATATTTTAGCTTATCGTTGTTGGCACTGCTGACAGCGGGAGCTTCTTGTCAGAAAGATATTGTGAAATACGACGATAACTACGACAATCAGCTCACTTCAAACGGGGCACCTTCGGTACAGAAGATTTCTACGGCAGCGGATCTCCAAACGGCCATTACAGCTGGCGAACTGACCCAGATGATTGTCTTGCAGGGAGATAATCTGGCGCAGGTAAAATCAATCCGCTTTAACGATGTGGAAGTCGACTTAAAAACAATCTATGCCGTCCGCTCGCGCATCACATTGGCAGTACCCCGGGCCGTACCAGCGGTTGTCACGAATAAAATTACGGTAGTAACAGAAAAGGGATCAACCGAATTCCCCTTCGAGGTTAAGATTCCCAACGTCGTAATTGATGGCTTTTTTAATGAATTTGCCAGCCCGGGAGATACCACTATTGTGTTGGGTAAATATATGGATCTCTACAAATTGAATGAGACGGATGGGGAGTTTATGTTTAATAGCACGAGTATCAAACCAGTTAGGGCCACCAGTGATTCGCTGTATTTCGTTGTGCCGGCAGGCGCACCGGAAGGGGCTGTGATGACGCTGTCCAGCGATTTGATGGAAACACCCAAAAGTATTCGTTACCGCGACAGGGGACTTCAAATTGTCGATATGAATAGTTTATCGGACTTCATAACAGATGGCACCGCTACGGGTGATCCCAAACCGTTACCTGGTTTTGCCAAATTTATACGTTTCCATCAAAGCTCAGGCGCATGGTCCTGGAATCAATTCTTTTGGTCGGGTTTTGATATGCAGGATGCGCAGATAGTTGCCAATCCCAAAGATTATGAAGTACATTTTGAAATCAATACAAAAACGACGGCTCCAATTAGCGTGGGTAATTTTATTATGGATGGCGGACGCAGCCAAATGCGGTGGAATTTAGCAGCAAACGGCTCTTTCAATACCTATGGAAAATGGAAAACGGTACGGCATCCGCTGATCGAATTTTTTAAAGATGATGGCCAGCCAAATGGATCGTATTTGCAAATGGGCTGGAACAACTTTGTCTTTGTTTTTCAGCCAACTGCTGAAACTAACGACGACTTTAGTATCGTTAATATTCGTATTGTTAAAAAATAGGAGGCCGGTTGAAAAGATATGTTTACCCCATGCTGCTGGTAACTATGTTGCTGGCACTGGCTTGCCGATCGGCATGGAACAGTCCACAAGCAGATGATAAAACAGTCGTTGCCCAACACGGTCAGCTCCGGGTGTCGGGTACAGCACTACTCGATGCACACGGCGATACCCTGGCGCTCCATGGCGTAAGCTTGGGCTGGCACAACTGGTGGCCCCGCTTTTATCAGGCGCAGACCATTGACTGGCTTCAAAGAGACTGGAATATACAGGTTGTCCGCGCGGCTATTGGTGTAGAGCCTGATCAGGCGTACTTACAAAATCCCGAGGCAGCGCTGAAGCATCTATATACCGTGATCGATGCAGCAATAGCCGCGGGCATATACGTCATTATTGATTGGCATGCACATCAGCTACATCCGCAAGAGGCCAAGGCCTTCTTTCGCACCGTAGCGCAAAAATATGGAAGTTATCCAAATGTCATTTATGAAATATTTAACGAACCCACGGAGACAAGCTGGGACGAAATCCAAGCCTATGCAAAGGAAGTAATACCTGTTATTCGGGCCATAGATCCAGACAATATCATTTTGGTGGGCTGCCCAAACTGGGATCAGGATATCCATCTTGTCGCCGATAACCCCATCCAAGGATTTACTAACCTGATGTATACGGTACACTTCTATGCAGGTACACATCAGCAGTTTCTTCGCGACCGTGCCGACTATGCGCTGGCCAAAGGTATTCCAATTTTTGTGTCGGAATGTGCGGGGATGAATGCCGACGGTAACGGACCGATAGACCAAGAGGAATGGGCAATCTGGAGGGAATGGATGCATCGCCATAAACTCAGCTGGATAGCCTGGTCTATCGCGGACAAAAATGAAAGCTGCTCCATGATTGCGGATGAACAGGTGCCAGCATATGGCTGGTCGGAAAGCCAGCTCAAACCCTGGGGAAAAATGGTGCGACAAGATTTAAAAAGAAACAATAAATGAGCAACGTTGTAAAAACTGCACTGCTAATGCTGCTGTATGGTACGGCAGCATTAAAAGGTCACGCGCAGCAGCAGGCTAAGAATAGTATGGCCCATAATGTTGGTGCCAATTGGAAGTTTCATGCAGGTGAAGGCAAGGACAGCAGCTGGAACGCAAAAAACTATCGGGATCAACATTGGGCAAGCGTGGTTTCTGATAAACCGCTCAAAGAGCAGGGGCAACTGTTACAACTGGGTTTTGGCTGGTACCGCAAGCAACTGGTCTTTCCGGCGCCGATGCAGCAAAAAATTGCCGAGGCAGAAGGCGTGCAAATCGACCTCGGTCAATTTGCAGCCTGTGAAGAAGTGTATGTCAATGGAATATTAGTCGGTAAAACGGGGGAGTTTCCGCCTAATTTTGCCGGCTACTTTGATCAGCAACGTCGGTATTTTGTTCCCCTGGAAGCACTTGATCTTACCGGTGACAATGTGATTGCCATCAAATTTTTTGATGGGTGGAGCCCCAATGGCGGCTTCTTGAATGCAGCTGTAATGACGGTAGAGCCCGCTTCAACAGTCGATAAACTTAAGCTGAAAGTTAACGTACAGGATGACGATTATATTTTTCTGGGTGAGGATAGTATCGCCATAGCACCGACCATAGAAAACAAAGGTAAAAAATCACTGCGTGCAACCGTCAGGATTGTAGTGACCACGGATGCGTATAAACCGGTCAAATCGCAAGAGTTGAAGATCGATATTCCCGCACATGCGACAGCTACCATGGGTACCTTTGGGTTAAAAAATGCCGAGCCGGGATTTTACCGCTACAAGGTGTCTGTGGAGATGGATGGGGGCCAAAAGCTGGAAGAGCAGGTGAACGTAGGTTATGAGCCCGAAAAGATTGCTTCGCCGAACGATGAAGCAGCAGATTTTGATACATTCTGGAAGGCCAATAAAGCGCAGCTCGCTAGCGTACAGCCAGATTATCAACTGATGCTGATTCCAGAGCAGTCCAAGCTCGATTATGAGATGTACCACGTATCCATGCGCTCGCTGGATAATGAACTGATCATGGGCTACTACGCTAAACCTAAAAAAGCAGGAAAGCACCCCGTCATTGTGGAGTATATGGGCTATGGGTCAAAACCCTATTTTCCGAATCAAAGCTGGGATGGGTTTGCCTATTTTGTACTTTCCATCCGCGGACAGGCATTGAATGAGAAGTCCAATCATTTCGGTACCTGGTTTACCTACGGGATAGACAATAAAAATACGTATTACTATCGCGGGGCATTTATGGATGTGCTGCGTGCGCTGGATTTTGTCAGCTCAAGGGATGAAATCGATGGGGAGCGTATTGCTGTGCGCGGATCAAGTCAGGGAGGCGCATTGTCGGTCGTAGCCGCATCGCTGGATACTCGTGTAAAGGCATTGGCCATTGGTATTCCTTTTTTATCCGATTTTCAGGATTATTTCAAAATCGCACCCTGGCCAAAATCGGATGTGGATCATTACCGGGCACAACATCCGGAGGTAAGCTGGAAAAAGGTGTACCAGACGCTTTCCTATTTCGATATTAAAAATCTGGCCAGCCGAATCCGTGTACCATTGGTCATGGGCATTGGCGTGCAGGACAACGTTTGTCCGCCACACATCAATTTTGCCGCTTACAATCAGGTGAAAAGTGAAAAATCATGGATGGCTTTTCCGCAGCATGGACATAGCACCGGGAATGCATTTTACGAGGCTGGATTGGACCTGTTTAGACGCACCCTCCAAGTTGGAAAAGAAAGATAAATCAAACATACAGAAGAACTTACTTTATATTTAATTCGAATCATGAGTACATTATTTGAACAACGTCTTAAAGACGTTGAAGCAGATTACTTTGCCCTATTGGAAAGAAAAAACTACCCAGTGAAGGACAGCAACGGCATTTATCAACGCTATCAGAATCCGGTCATTACGGCGGCGCATACACCGCTGTTCTGGCGATACGACTTAAACGAACAGCGCAATCCATTTTTGATGGAACGATTTGGTATCAATGGAACCTTTAATGCCGGTGCGATCAAATGGAACGATAAATACCTGTTGGTCGTACGGGTCGAAGGAAATGACCGCAAGTCTTTCTTTGCCATAGCAGAAAGCCCAAATGGAATCGACAATTTTAAGTTCTGGGATTTTCCGGTCGATCTTCCCGAGACGGACAATCCTGATACCAATGTCTACGACATGCGTTTGACGCTGCACGAAGACGGCTGGATTTATGGTATTTTCTGTTCGGAACGGAAAGATCCGGCAGCACCTTCCGGCGATTTATCTTCGGCCGTGGCGGCAGCGGGAATTGTACGGACAAAAGATCTAAAGCACTGGCAAAGGCTACCCGATTTGATCGCCAAGAGCCAGCAGCGCAATGTGGTGCTGCACCCCGAATTTGTCGACGGAAAATATGCCTTATATACCCGCCCTCAGGATGGGTTTATCGATACTGGAAGTGGTGGTGGAATCGGATGGGCACTGGTGGATACGATGGAGAATGCGATTGTAAGCGAAGAAAAAATTATAAATCATCGGTATTATCACACCATCAAGGAGTTAAAAAATGGCGAAGGGCCCGCACCCATAAAAACGCCGAAAGGCTGGTTGCACCTCGCGCATGGCGTCCGCGCATGTGCTGCTGGTCTTCGCTATGTCCTGTATGTTTATCTGACAGATCTCGCTGCTCCGGACAAACTCATTGCTGAACCTGCCGGCCATCTGATGGCACCAATGGGCGAGGAACGCGTCGGTGATGTTTCAAATGTACTTTTTAGCAATGGCTGGATAGCCGATGACGATGGAACAGTTTATCTTTATTATGCCTCTAGTGATACCCGCATGCACGTGGCCGTATCTTCAATCGAAAAACTAGTGGATTATTGCTTGTCTACAACAGCGGATGGCATGCGGTCAAAAACATCTGTCGAGACGCTGGTAAAGATTATTTCGAAAAACTTAAACCAATAAAATGTTTAAATTTATCGCAAAACGAGAATAATGAGTAAAACGGAACATATTACATTAAAGGAAAAAATCGGTTATGGGCTAGGGGATGCCGCTTCGTCCATGTTCTGGAAATTGTTTAGCATGTACCTGATGTTTTTCTATACCGATATCTTCGGGATGGAAGCAAAAGTGGTGGGCACCATGTTTCTGGTTACACGTGTCTGGGATTCTTTGTTTGACCCTGTTATTGGTGTGCTGGCAGATCGTACGCAGTCTAAATGGGGAAAATTCAGACCCTACCTGCTGTATGTAGCGGTACCCTTTGGCGTCATTGGGGTGTTTACGTTCTACACGCCAGCACTGGCGGAAAGCGGCAAGCTGCTGTATGCATATGTGACATATTCGATCATGATGATGGTCTATTCAGCCATCAATGTACCTTATGCTTCTTTGTTAGGGGTAATGAGTGCGTCGCCCAAAACCAGAAGTGTATTGGCCACTTTCCGAATGACTTTTGCCTATCTCGGAAGTTTCGTGACGCTATTGCTCTTCAATCCAATGGTCAATTTTTTTAGTGGCTACAACACGCACATAGAAGCGCAGCAGCAGGGATGGGTGATGGCTGCAGCGGTTATTGCGCTCTGCGCCGTCGTTCTATTTCTGCTCTGCTTTGCTTGGACGCGTGAACGGGTTCAGCCGGTAACGGATACCAAAAGTAGTCTCAAGCAGGATATCAAAGATTTATTGAACAACAGTCCCTGGTGGATTTTATTGGGAGCAGGAGTTTCAACATTGGTATTCAATTCGGTTCGCGATGGGGCAGCACTTTATTATTTCAAGTATTATGTCCACGAAGCGCATTATGGTAAAATTGTGTTGCTGAATATTCCCTTTGTGTTGAGTGGCCTTTACCTGGCATTGGGTCAGATCGCCAATATCATAGGCGTAGTTTTGGCGGCTCCATTGAGCAATAAAATCGGGAAGAAAAATACATTTATGTTAGCTATGCTCGTGGCAACAGGAGGTAGTATCGTATTCTATTGGCTCGATGAGAGCCAGATTTGGGGAATTTTTGGCCTGCAGATCGTGATCAGTAGCTGCGCTGGAACAGTGTTTCCATTACTGTGGTCTATGTATGCCGACTGTGCGGATTATTCGGAGTTGAAGACAGGCAATAGGGCAACAGGTCTAATCTTTAGTTCGTCGTCGATGAGCCAAAAATTGGGCTGGGCGCTCGGGACAGCAGTAACCGGCTGGTTGCTTGGCTATTTTGGCTTTCAGGCCAACCAGCTGCAGTCGGAGGAGACGCTGAGTGGAATAAAAATGTTTTTGAGCCTATTTCCAGCCATAGGAACAGTATTGTCCATTGTGTTTATCAGTCTTTATCCGCTGACAGAGAAAAGGATGCAAGGGATTGCTGCACAGCTTGCAGCGCGTCGCACGTGATCCAAAGAGAAAAGTTCGAAACAATGAGAGGTTTTAAAGAAGAAATTGAAAATAATATCCTTCCCTATTGGATGGACAAAATGGTGGACTCGGAGAATGGTGGCTTTTTTGGCCGCATTGACGGGAACAATGTATTGCATAGGTATGCCAACAAAGGAGTGGTGATGCATGCGAGAATCCTGTGGACATTTTCCGCTGCTTACCGTGTTCTACGGCGCGATGCCTACCGGCAGATTGCAGAAAGAGCGTACTGCTATCTTAGGGACTACTTTCTGGATAAACAGTATGGTGGCGTGTATTGGGAACTTGATTTCCGAGGGCATCCAGTGAACCGTAAAAAACAAACTTACGCCCAGGGATTTGCACTCTATGCGTTTTCCGAATATTACCGTGCAACGGGCTATCCGGAGGCACTGGACTATGCAAAAAAACAATTTTATCAGATCGAACGCTGCAAAGATGATGAATTAGGCGGGTACAGGGAAGCTTTTACTGAAGACTGGCAACCCATTGCCGATATGCGTCTCAGCGCGAAAGATGAAAACGAAGCAAAGACCATGAATACGCACCTGCATATTTTGGAACCTTATACCAACCTACTCCGTGTATGGATGGATGAAGACCTGATGAAGGCACAGGCTGATTTGATAACCTTATTCCTGGAAAGGATATATAGCGAAGCTACGGGACATCTCCAGCTCTTTTTTGATGAAACATGGCAGGTAAAAGGCGAAGCGCAATCATTTGGACACGATATTGAAGCGGTTTGGCTATTGTTGGAAGCAGCCAAGGTTCTCGGTGATCCGGATCTGCTGGAGAAAGTGAAAGCTGTGGTTATCCATATCGGTCGTGCGGCAGTGGAGGGTATTTTGCCAGATAATAGCTTAGCTTATGAAAGAAATAACGGACATTGGGACCGTGAGCGCCACTGGTGGGTACAGGCGGAAGCTGTAGTCGGTTTTTCATATTTAGGACGGCTATTGGATGACTTGTCCTACACCGAAAAAGCGAAAAATATATGGTCCTATATCAAGTCAAATTTAATCGATAAGGAGAGGGGCGAATGGTATTGGAGTAGGCTTGAAAATGCAAAGGTAAATGATAAAGAAGATAAAGCTGGGTTCTGGAAGTGCCCTTACCACAATGGGCGCATGTGTTTGGAAATGATCGAAAATTTTAGAATGATATGATGAAAAGAAAAGTTACTTTCTACTTGATCCTGTTCGCAATGCTCTTCAATAATCTTTTGGCGCAATCCAATGGACCTATTGATCGTATGGCCACAAGTGAAACCGTAGCGTTGTACAACTACTTAAAAGCAGTTCAATCAAAAGGAAAAGTCCTTCTGGGCCAACAGGATGCACTTTGTTATGGCCGATATTGGAGGGGAGACTCCAACCGGAGTGATATAAAAGAAATAACAGGCAGTCACCCAGCACTGCTGGGGCTCGATTTTCAACAACTCACACATGAGGATAAGGGCTATCGGGAAAGTGAAACCAAAAGGCTTGTAAAGGTGGTGAAGGATATGTATCGAAGAGGAGGGATTATTACCTTTTCATGGCACATGTCAAATCCTGTAAACGGTGGATCCTACGAATGGAAAAGTAATCCGCAGCTTGCCGTGAGCCAAATTTTGCCAGGGGGCACTTCGAATGCTGTTTATCAATCTTATCTTGATCGGATAGCTGATTTCTTGGCGCAGTGTAAGGGGCCGAATGGAGAAGCTATTCCGATTATTTTCAGACCTTTTCATGAGTTTGATGGCGATTGGTTTTGGTGGGGAAAGGGGCATGCTACTAAGGAAGAATTTGTTCAGTTATGGCGCTATACCGTTCACTATCTGCGAGAAGAGCTGGGCGTTCACCAATTGCTCTATGCGTTTTCCCCCGACTGTAAGTTTTACACCCGGGCGGAATATCTTACCCAATTTCCAGGTGATGAATATGTGGATATTCTAGGCATGGACAATTATTGGGATTTTCGACCTGATGGTGCCAATGATCCAGCAGCAGCCGGAATGAAGATGGAAATTGTTTCGGCTTTAGCAGTGGAAAAAGGTAAGATTGCGGCATTGACCGAAACGGGTCTCGAACGGATTACCGATCCAAACTGGTTTACTACGATTTTGCAACCCATCTTAACGAAATGGCCAATGGCATACTGTATGCTCTGGCGGAATGCAGACGATATTGCGACCCATTATTATGTACCTACCAAAGATCATCCGGCAGCAGGAGATTTCAACAAATTTTGTCAATCAGAACATATCCTTCTTCTAAACAACAGCAGAACATTTTACCATGCAGTACTAAAATGACATAGACTATCCTGCTTACCCGCACCATGCGCTTCATTTTGATTGCCGGATTCCTCCGGCACAATACATTTCTAGTGTGCAGCCAGTTGTGCAGCCGATTGTGCAGCCAGTCTATGATCAGTCAAAAATACGAAGCCTATCGGTCAGTGTTCGGTCATTCATTTTTATGGTATTTGTTATTGATTTAAAGTGTTTTATGTTTGTTATGTCAATCAGAAATACCGGTATGAAAAAAGGGTTGACGATAACACATGGGAACTATTGTACATGGAGCAAATGGAGGCTTTAAGGGTAAAGCCGGCTCAGTAATCGGAAGTAGCTGGAAGAGTATCAACTACATTAAAGGGCTTTACAAAAAAAGAACGAAGCCCGCATCGGAAGCACAGATGATGCAGCAGGAAAAATTCAAAACGCTGATGCGTTTCCTACTGCCCATCAACTTCTTTTTAAAAATTGGCTTCGGCCTTAAAAACACAGAAAAATTGACACCGATCAATGCGGCATTTCAATTTAATCTGAACAGGGCCATTACGGGCGTTTATCCAAACTATGCGCTCGACTATGGCAACATCAGCATTGCAGACGGGGGCCTGTACGGTGGTGGAACGGTAGCAGTTGCCTACGATTCGGGCGAATTGACCTACAGCTGGTCCACGGGCGGTAGCGACGTTTTCGAAACCTTTGGTGACGATCTCGTCTATGTGCTCGCTTACCACCCCGAAAAGGATGAGTTTATCTCTTCCACCAAGCCAAGTACGCGGGAGACGGGGGTGGTATCCTTTATGGTGCCTGACCATCTCACGACTGGTTCGGTACACACCTGGTTATTTTTGTCCAACCGTTCAAAAACGAAGGTGTCTAAAAGCGTATATCTAGGCGAGCTACAGTTGATCTAATGTTAACGGGCTGAGTCGATCTGGCTCAGCCTTTTTATCTCTTTTTATTATGGTAAAAAAAGCGCCGACTCCTGCGCAGCTGCGCGTTCGGGAAACATTTAAAATTGCGTGTGCCTTTTTGGCTCCGCTCAATGGATTGATCAAAAAAGGCTTTGCTGAACAGGCCAAGCGAAAAAGGTCGCTTCCATTCGGGCAGGCCTTGAGTCACACGTTGCGTATCGCAATCAGGCATGAGGCCGAAGGGCCTGTGGTAGACCCAGCACTGGTTCTTTTGAGCGACGGTTCCATTGCACCAGCAAATATGCCTATACTAACACGCGAAAAAGATCGCATAATAGTCACGTATACAGTTCCTAGCGATAACCTATATCCATTGGACGATCAGATTATCCTTTGTGCTTATCAGGTTGAAAAGGGATATGCTTTTATAAACGAAAAGGTCTGGAGACGATACGATGGGCAGGTCATCTTGCTCCTCCCTGCAGGCTTCGAAGCCGACAGTTTTCACGTTTACTTGCTGTTCTGCGACAGAAAAGGTAAAAAGTATTCACGGTCACGTTATCTAGGGTACTCCACGAAATGAAAAACAAACATGTCCTGCTGCTCCAACGGAAATATGGCGCACAGGGAACCAACGGTACCATCACCTATCAGGGCGAGGTGATCTGCCATACGATTGAGCTGCCCGACCGAAATAACATTCCACGGATCAGTTGCATCCCCATAGGCCAGTACAAACTCGAAAAGCGGCGCTACCCCAAGCATGGGGAACAGATTGGCATTCCAATCGTGCTCGGACGGGAAGCTATTCTGATCCATGCCGCTAACAATGCATGGAAAGAATTGCAGGGCTGCATCGCGCCTGTGACGACTTTAACTGGTGAAGGCCGAGGAGATTATAGTGGAAAAGCTTTAGCAAAGCTTAAAGCGTTGGTGTATAGCCTGTGGGATCAAGGTGATGAAGTGTATTTGAATATTCGGTAGAAATTTGGAGGACATGAATTTGCGCTGCATTCTTTCTTTTGTGTCATCTTTTTAGTTCTCTGGCTATATGAATCAAACTCGCTGTGCTCAGACAGTGATTCATATGTACGCCAGATCCCGTCAGATCTTGACAGTCAGAACGCTATATTTTCTATTCCTTTACCTGCTGATTTATCGAAGTTGGTATTGGTGGATTGGTAGTTGTAATGCCATGCTTTCAATTCTTTGTCCTCCTATAGTGCTCGAATAAATAAGGGAATGATTTTAAAAAGCTGTAAGTATGAAAAAAATCTTAAACAAAATAGGACTGGTGCTGCAGGTGGTTCTTGCGGCGCCTGTTAAATTGCCTGCAAAGGCTGGAAATATATTGAAATATATTGCGTTAGGTCTGGGTATTGTGAAGACCGTCATGGAGGAGGATAAGGATGCGGATGACGGACGGAATAAATCGAGTGGCACATTTCAGGGCGCTCCAAGGCCCCCGGCTGACGAATCGAAACACGCCATGTTACCCAAAGAAAGGAGTGGAGCGGATGAGGTGGAATGATATGCGCATCTCAGCACTCGGTGGAACGATCTGTTCCATCTGGGCCAGTATTTCGCTGGGCGACGTGCTGCAGACGGCATTGACGGCTGCGGTAGGCACACTGGTCAGTTTTGTGACGAGCCGATTGATCGGCCGATGGACTGACAGGCAGCGAAAATAAAAAGCTCTATTTTGGAAGACTAAAGCGCATTCGAAAGGTGCGCTTTAGCTACAAATAGCAAACCTGGGTAAACGTGTTTATGCCTTGCAAAGTGTCTTTGAACGATATACAGTGGGTAATTAAAGGAAATAGAAAATTGTTGTGCTTTTTATTTAATTAATTAAATATTTTGTATATTTGCGTGTTTACAACCACATAATTTATCTCTTTAACTCGTTTACAATGTTCAACTATTTAAGTTTACTTGCTTTTTCCCTTCTGCTCATGGCCAGCTGTTCTGATAAATACAACGAATTGGATACGGACGAAGAAATTCCCAAAGAATCGTTAACAATGATGCCACTGCGCCTCGAAACGGATGTTAAAACAGCCAATATATTTAATATGGTGGTCTTTACCATGAAAGACAGCACCATTGATGAGCTAAAAGAATGGATTGGCCTTCCGGTTAAGTATAGTGAACTTGATTCTCTTTTTTGGGAAGTAGAGGGAAGTCCCAGTCGAGTCAATCTTTTAGCGAAGGGCACAGGTTCGCTTTCTTTGAAATCAGCATGGGGACACTACTTTTATTTGCCCGGTACCTATAAAACTTATCTGTCAGGTTATAAAGACAACAAGAGGGTTGTAAAGGATTCTACCTATATCAAGATAAATGCGAATGCAGATTTCTTGAATGTGGACTGGAACAGAATAGACAATATCAATCAAAATACAGGCTATACAACCAATGGTACACTAGGCTATCAATTTCGCATTCTGAATAGAAAATCAGGAAATACGGTTTATTCAGGACTGACAGTTGCTTTTGATTCGATCGATTATAGACAAAACATAATTAATCTGGGAAAGAAAGAAAGGGATGCGCTGTCTGCATATATGACAAAATTATATGGAAATGCGAATTTTGAAGGCGATAAAGAGCTGTTGAATGAACAGTTTAAGCAACTTTTTAAGGCCGATGTGGCAAAAGATGAGGTGCTCAAAATCTGGAAAACCCCCAAGTCAAATATTGCATTATTGCACCTTAAAAACGATGAAGATGAGGCTTTTAGCTATTGGGTGCATGCCGAGCCCGCAGCACAGAAATAGCAATTTGATGAAGTTTAGGGCCCTGTAACCATCGCAGGTACAGTGTTTCATACGACCTGCTAGGGTTACACAGGGCTTGCTTAAAAGGCTTTAAAAATACTGAAATGGGTATAGCGTATAAAGACCGGGTTGAATGGAATTGATTCGCTCTTCAAAATCCGTCTGAGCACTTTCCTCGATTTCATCATCGTTTTGGTTTAGGAGCTCTTCGAGATCGCGATACAAAAGAGCCATTTGAAGGAAGTTGAAAAAAGATATTTTCAGATCTTGAAAATATATAGTGCTCGAATATTCACCGCCATCATGATTGTAAAATAGAATATTTCCTTCTTCCTTATGGATAAACCATTCGTCTCCCTGTCCTGTTCTCCCGATTTTCCACAGCGCTGCGGCAATATCTGAATTGATTTCTGATAAATAACGATTTTCTTTTAGGGCTTCTTCGTAACCAAAAATTTCAAGATCAGCTGTGAGCCCGATTCCTTCATAGTGAGCTAAAAAGTCAAGATAGATGGCATCTGAAATTGCTAACTTATCCAGTCGCATAAGCGACCTTTCTTTCCGTTCCAAGCTATCAAAAATTTCGTTTTCTGTGCGTAACTTAAACATGTCGAATACACATTATTTTTTTAAATTGCTCATCCGTTTAAAATTTGCCATTAAGATGATCGCTCACAAAATTTATCCATTCGTTGGCATCGATGGTCTTATCAATAAATACGTCGGGCTGTAATCCAATGTCGTCTACAGGGAATTCTGGAATACGGAAACTTTTAGATAAGCCATAGTACAGTTCAATATCCCCACAGGGTGATGTCACAATATTGACATTAGAGATATCGAGCATTCCTTTGGTTGTTCGACCATACAATTTTACCTTTTTACTTTGCATGGCGGACAATAAAAACTGCTCCGTTGTGCTCCCGTTATTTTCATTGATGAGGATCCCGATGTTTTTGGGATAAGGGTAGGCCGTATCCTGCTTGGTGATGTTAACTTTTTTATCGAACAAATCAATATACTCGCCTTTATGTGCCGCCAACTTCTCGTAGTATTTTTTGAATGTCTGCTTCGATTCTTCATCAAAATCTGGGTTTTGGCTCAGCTCCAGCATACGTTGATTGTTTAAGTCGGTCGAATAAAACAAGGCACCTACTGTTCTTATTGGTTGCGTGTACAGCAACGGAATCAAGCTGCTATAGCTCGCATCGCTTCCCCCTGGATTATTTCTAACGTCAATAATAAAATTTTCTGTCGATAAGATGATCTTCCGGTTGGCTAATATCACGCTGTCGATCGCATCCTTTTCGGTTATTTCAAAATCTGGAACCCGAATGTAAGCAGTGCTTTCATTGATTTTTTCGAAAAATGGCTTTTTGGCGTTCAATGGATTTTGGACCTTTTCAATAGGCTGCTCGCTTTGTTTTTTAGCCTGATTATTAACTTCCGTTGTTTTTCCAACATAATTTACGCCAATATGTCCATTACGAAAGAAACGGACCCACTGATTGAGCAGTCGGGCACATTCCTGATTGTTGGACAATTTTTTAACTTTTTCAAGATACAGGGCATTGTGTATAGCATAGGCATCCAGTCCCTTTTTGCTAATGATGTATTGAAAGCCAGCATCATTCTCTTCAAACGTTTTTTTTACCCACAAAAAATTGGATTCACAATTGCAGTTTTGAGCAAAGTTCAAAATCGGCAAACTTAAGAGTATCCATAAAAATAGCACGCTTCTTTTCATTGTTTTAGCAGAAATATTAATAATTGTTCGTCACACAAATATAAATGATTTTACTCGTCTCTCAAACTGACAACCGGATTGATGAGGGCTGCTTTGATCGCGTGATAACTGATGGTGAGCAATGCTATTAGCAGCGCGCCCATTCCTGCAGTAACAAATATGTCCCAGGTGATAGCAATGCGATACGTGTATTCGCTGAGGAGGTGATCGGCAATATAATAGGCGATCGGAAAGGCTACCAAGCAGGACAGAACAACCAGCAGTACAAAATCCTGCGACAGCATCCGCATGATCTTAAAAATTGAAGCCCCCAGTACTTTATGGATGCCGATCTCTTTCGTTCTGTTCTCTGCCATGTAAGCTGTCAGCCCATATAAACCGAGACAGGAAATAAAAATGGTCAACAGTGCGAAAAGGCTGGAAAGTGTGCCCAACTGTTGAAAGTCTTTGAATTTTTCTGCATAATTGCGGTCTACAAAAGAGTATTCAAAGGGATAGTCGGGATTATAAGCTTTAAAGATCTTCTCCATAGCCGTAAGTGCCTCGGAAGTGCTTACATGATCGTTTAGGCGTATGTTGGTGACCTGAGTGCCTGAGAAAGCGCCCTGAATGACGAGTGGAGAAATGGCGCTGAAAGGCGATTCTTGAATAAAATCTTTCACGACGCCTACAATATGCCATTTTCTGCCATCAACAACCGTTTTGCCGATCGGATCGTCGAAATTAAATACTTTAGCCGCCGATTCGTTAATAATCATTGCCCCAGAGTCGGTTGGAAATTGAGTTAGGTCAAAATCCCTCCCTGCAACGAGTTCGAGCTCGGCGGTCTTGACCAAATTTTCATCGGCTCCCATTCGGGCAAAAATAGTGTTGTCGTCTTTGGGCTTACCATCCCATTCCATGTAGTTGAAACTCATCGTTTTCGTCAGTGGTGCGGATGTCCTTGAAACCTGCTTGGCAATACCGGATGACAGCAATTCATTTTTTATCAGTAAGCTATTTTTGCGGATGTCTCCTTGATCGATAATACTGACCAGGCTTTCCTTGTTATAGCCGATTGCTCTATTTTGAGCATATTTTATTTGGCGCTGAATTGATAACGTTGTGACGATCAGTATGATTGCAATACAGAATTGGGAAACAACAAGGATTTTGCGCGGGTTGAATGTCTGTTGAATATGGAGGTATTTACCTTTGAGTACTTTTGTTGGGAGGAAGGAAGACAAATAAAATGCGGGATAGCTTCCTGAAAGAATTCCGGAAACGAAAATAAAACCTGCAAAAGCGGCCCAGAAAAGAAGATCGTCAAAAGGAATAACGAGTTCTCTCGAAACCAATTCATTAAAATAGGGAAGTGTGATTAGCGTAATCAATAGCGATAATAGGCCCGAAATAAAGGAAATCACCATTGATTCTGTAAGGAACTGTCCGATCAGCAGTTTCTTACTTGCACCCACAACTTTTCGGACACCTACTTCCTTCGCCCTTTTTTCGCTCTGCGCCGTGCTCAGATTCATGAAATTAATGCTGGCAATAAGAAGGATCAAAAAGGCAATAGCAATGAAAGAGCGGACCATGATAATGCGTGGTGAAGTCGGCTTTCCTTGCGCTGTAAATTTGCTATACAGCCACTGGTCGCCAATGGGTTGAATAAAATTGGCAACTTTGGTGTCTGTGTGCTTTCTTAAATAATATTGTATAGTTTTTTGGAATTGATCGATATTGACGTTTTGATGTAACTTGATGTACGTCTGTATAGAATTATTTCCCCAATAATCATCCGAATAACCTATTTTTTCCATTAATGTCCAAGGCACCAGATAGGTGCTTCCTTTCATAAACGAATGATCTGGAATGTCTTCGATAATTGCAGACACCGTTGACACTTGCGTGCTGTCCAATCGGATCGTCTGATTGATAGGGTTTGAATGCCCAAATAATCGTTCCGCCAAAGATTTTGTCAAGACAATCTGATTGGGGTTTTTTAATGCCTCCTGTGGATTGCCCGCAATCACTTTATAATCAAATATGTTTAGGAAGGTACTATCTACGAAGACACCGGGTTCTTTTGCAAGCTTTATATCCTGACAGGTTAATAAAAATCCGGTCCCCTTATCCACGCGTGTAATGGTATGTATTGCTGGAAAGTCAGTTTTTAAAGCCCGAGCCATCGGTTTAGGGGTATAAAAATGCTCCACGGCTTCATCTTCCCACACATCGTTCATCCCGACAGCATAGATCTGATCGTTGTCGGTATAAAATCGGTCAAAGCTAAATTCGCTCTTTACCCATAGCATGATCAGCAGGGCAGCTGTCATTCCTGAAGCTAGTCCGATACTATTTATTGCGGTAAAACCACTATTCTTTGAAAGATGGCGAAAGGCAATTTTGAGATAATTTGAAAGCATAATAACGTGTTGTGCATTTATGCTAACCAATTTATTTGCCAATAATAGAAAATGCTGTAAATGAGGTGTTCATATTGGTTTTGAATAGAGGGCTTGTTCGGACGCGAACGGTATTTGTTCGAAAACGGACAGTTCGAATACAAATCTCAGGGCGGTACGAGCAGTAGGGTAGCTAGGAGATTGCACAATTATTGATTAAAAAGCTAAATGGATGTGAAAAGTGTATTCGTTAAACTTTAAAAACGCCGAATAAACGGTGAGGGGTTTATTCGGCGCATCATATTACTTTTTTTCCCTTTTCGAACAAAGCTGAAAAGCTACTAATCCAATCAATAGCCCAGCGACAACAGTTTTCCCTATGAAAGCTTTTTTATTATACTTCCATTCGGCACCTAGTCCAAGTTCTTTGGCGATATTGGGAAGATGGCCTTTCGCGATGTCTTCAACAACACCTTCCAGCATATCGACACGGTCTGCCAGTACCAGCGGGAGCCAGCGGCCGTAGCTGGATTCGCTATATTTAAAGGCAATCCGTCGAATGGCGCCACTCAGTCCTTTGGGCGGATTGCCCGTTCCGTAAACTGCTGTTAGGTTGGGGCGTTCAACAGAATGCAGTATCTCAACCGTTTCTTCCTGCAATGGGGGGCGCTGCCACGAATAGCCCTGATGTTCTTGGTTGTTTCGTTTTTTGATGGGATAGGTGGGGTCGTTTTTGGGGTCAAAATCGATTCCCCAGCCCTTGATATGCCCATATTCCGATTGTCTATCGTTGATAAAATCTTCGGGTGTAGTTTGATCTGTTATCATAGTAAAATATCTTAAATCGAAGCCGATGGTGGAATTAACACAGTTTTGATACAATGATCCAATTTGGAAGAGAAGAGGTGATATGCATCACCGACTTCTTCGAGCGGAACCCGATGTGTAATCAGCTCTTTGGGATTGATAACGCCATCCTTTACATGTTGGATCAATTTGGGCAGCAGCCGCTTCACCGAAGCTTGATTAGCCCGTATGGTGATTCCTTTATTTAACACATTACCAATAGGCACCAAACTATTTGTAGGGCCATAGACGCCTACAATAGACACAATACCCCCTTTTTTTACGCTATTAATCGCCCAATGTAATGCCGTGGTCGATCCACCCTGTAACATTAAGTATCGTCCCAAAAGACTATTCATGGTGTTACCTGCCGCCTCACAGCCTACCGCATCGATGCACACATCAGCGCCGAGTGAATCGGTGACCGTTTTGATAAAAACGACGGGATCGCCGATGGAGCGGAAATTGACTGCCTCACACTGGGCGTAGCGTTCGGCAAATTCGAGCCGATAGTCGACATGGTCGATTATAATCACGCGGGCAGCCCCGAACAGCCAGGAGCACTTGGCAGCCATAATACCAATTGGACCGGCACCAAAGACCACCACCGTATCTCCGGGTTGAATTCCCGCCATTTCGGCCGCCTGATAACCTGTCGGTACAACATCGGTCAGCAAAACCGCATCGTCGGGATCCATCCAGTCGGGAATGACGACCGGACCAACATCTGCGTAGGGCACCCGAACATATTCGGCTTGCCCACCGGCATAACCACCCGCAGTATGGGAATAGCCAAAGATACCGCCTACCGCAGTCGCTTCAGGATTGGATTCATGGCAGTTACCATACAGCTCCTGCCGACAGAAGGCACATTTACCACAGGCAATATTGAAAGGCACCATCACCCGGTCGCCAACGTGTAAATTTTCTATTCCAGCGCCTACCTCAACCACTTCACCGATAAACTCGTGTCCAAAGGTAGAACCCACCCGGGTGTCTGGTACAAGACCATGGTAAAGATGCAAGTCAGACCCGCAGATACAGGAGCGCAATACCCGTACGATGGCATCCTGCGGATGGAGGATCTCTGGCATGGGGGCATTTTTATCGGCACGTACGCGATAGGGCCCCCGGTAATTCATTGCAAGCATAATATTCAATTAATTAATGATCGTAAAAACAGCGCCCGTCCAAAGACACTTACTAAGGGAAGGAATGTGGTGATCCATTCGTTTGCCTATTTTACCGATAGGGGACTTATACGTAGACAACGTATTTAGGACATCTCTGCCTATTAACAAGAGATGCTAACCCATTTAATGACCGATTGTATGGTTAAATGGTGGTGCAGCGGTCACCGCTCCAATAAAGCAATGTTGAAATTGCATTATTTTACAGGTTTTATTAGAAATCCATCATCAATTGACTTTGCTAAAAATAAAGCCTAATTTTGACTTATCAACTATAGCTAAACCATCGAGAATGAACGTAACGCATGTCAGACAATTGTTTACCCAACTTTATGAGGAAAATTGGGGCAAGCTGTATGTGCATGTTTTCCGCATGTTGGACGACCAAGACGAGGCCCGTGATATTGTGCAGGAAATTTTTACCAATCTCTGGGATCGCATGGAGCATCTGGAAATCGTGCACTCGTATCAGGCTTATCTTTATCGCTCTGCACGTAACCTGGTCATTAACCGCATTGCCAGCCAGGATGTGGGTCGGAAATATGAGACTTACCTCGAGCACGCAGCCCCAACATTTGAAGTGATGCCCGACGATCTGTTGCGGGAAAAAGAATTAGCGGAGCAAATTGATCAAGCGATTGAAAAGCTGCCCCGCAAAATGGCTTTGATCTTCAAAAAAAGTCGATTCGAGCAGCGGAGTTATCGGGAGATCGCCGCAGAACTTGAGATCTCTGAGCAGACAGTCAAAAAGCAGATTTACAATGCGTTGACGGTTTTGAGAAAAAAAATACGAACTATTTTCATTTTTTTCTACCACTAAACGCGCACTATCCTGTCTTCTAAACGGTAAACAGGATAGCACCTATGAAACAACGCATATCAAAACAATTACTGCAAAAGTACCAGCAGGGCACGTGCAGCACTGAAGAAAATGCACTTGTCGAAAGTTGGTACAATCAGCTCAGCCGGCAAAATAATGCAAAAGACATTCCCGAACTGGATCTGGCTGCCGAAGACCAGTTTTTCCAACAGCATATTTTTGGTCCCGAATGGCGGGCTAAACGCCATAAAAAAGCCTATTTAAAGGTTGCGGCCAGTATGGTGTTTTTCTTGATGGCCGGTGCGGCGATATACTTCTTTTCCCCACGGCAGCAAGCTCCGAAGCCATTGCCCTTTAGTATTGGTCAATTTCAGGCCGATCTTTTGATCGGAAATGAGGTGGTGAGCCTGAGTAAGGAAAAGCCGTTTAGCCCCGAGTGGCTCGATCGGCATAAGGATAGCAACGTGGCGCTTCAAACCAAAAGGGGACAGGAATTTAAAATGGAACTTCCGGATGGTACGCTGGTGTGGTTAAATGCCGACAGCAAGCTCAAAATTGAACCGGGGTATAATGAACATAAACGTTCGGTATTTCTGGAAGGTGAGGCTTATTTTAAGGTGGCCAAAAATAAAGCGAAACCTTTTATTGTGCACGTGGGGAACACCCGTATCGAAGCACTGGGGACAGCTTTCAACGTGAAGTTGTATCCAAAGGACAACGCACTTTTAACGACCCAGCTTGACGAAGGGAAAATACGGGTCAGCAATGCTGGCCTGGACGAGATTCTGCTGCCCGGACAGCGGATCCAGCTGAATGTGCTGAATGGAGCCTTCCAGCGGCTGGCGGAAAACAGCCAGCCCGATATAGCCAACTGGAAAGACGGGTACTTTGAATTTGACCAGACACCGTTGCCTGAGATTTTAGCGGATCTGGCGCGTTGGTACAATTTCACCTATAGCCTGTCGCCTGCCTATAAAAATAAAGTCCTTAGTGGAAAAATCAGCAAAAAAGAATCCTTTGAAGAAGTGCTGAAGATTTTACGCTTCGCCGGTATCAATTATACCATTGAGAAAAACGAACTCTTGCTTATTCCCTAACTAAAATCGTAACAAACGAATTTTCAATCTAAATACCTTATGAAAAAGTCCGTAAAAACCCTGCTATTGATGCTGATGCATGTGAATGGCTATGCTTTGACCCAGCAGGCAGACAAGTCAATTGACCATGTCCGATTTAAACAGCTCGTCAAATCCATCGAGCAACGCAGTGATTATCGCTTTGTGTATGATCCCAATGAGATCAATCCGGATCTACCAGTAGATGTCAATTTAAACAACGCCAATATTCCTGAACTCCTCAGGCAGGCGTTCTCAGCTAAAGGCATACGCTACCAAATTGTCAAAAATACCATTGTACTCCAGGGGAAGGAGGCTGCAAAGGCGGTCCAGATGACCATTTCCGGTCGGGTCAGCAATGGATCCGGTGCAGCGCTTGAAGGGGTTAGTGTACGCGTTAAAAATAAGGTAGCTAGTACGATGACCGATGCTAACGGTGGTTTTAGTTTAAATGGCCTGCAGCAGGATGATATACTACTTTTGAGTTATGTGGGCTACCGCAGCAAGGAAGTCACGGTTCTGGCTAAGGGTATCATCGACATCAGTCTCGAGGTAGATCCCGGTAACCTGGATGAGGTAGTGGTAATCGGTTACGGGACGTCTTCGATACGCAAAAATACGGGTTCGGTATCTAGCGTCACGAGCAGGGAGATCGAAACACAACCGGTACTAGACCCCTTGGCGGCCTTGCAGGGGCGCGTTGCCGGACTCAATATCGCCTCCAATTCGGGCTTGCCGGGCAGCTCCTTTCAGGTGCAGCTGCGTGGCGTCAACTCTTTGACTAATGGCAGCAGTCCGCTTTACATTATCGACGGAATCCCATTTTCGGACGAAAGCATGAACCAGTTTACCGCAGCCAATGGCAACCAAAGTCCGCTCAGCCTGATCAATCCAAGGGATATTGAACGCATCGATGTGCTGAAGGATGCAGATGCAACAGCCATTTATGGCTCCCGCGGTGGTAATGGAGTGATCCTGATCACAACGAAAAAGGGAAATAAGAGCGGTCTTAAAATAGACTTTAATGCCAATGTGGGCTCCGGTAAAGCCATTCGAAACCTGAAGATGCTCAATACCGAGCAATATTTGGAAATCCGGAAAGAAGGCTTTAAAAACGATAACTTGAAAGCGACAGCAGATAATGCACCGGATCTGCTCACTTGGGATCAGTCCGCCTACAGCGACTGGCAAAAGGAGTTTTATGGTGCATCTTCTCCTTTCTCGACCTATCAGCTGTCATTTTCCGGAGGTAACGAAAATACCCAATACCTGGCCAGTGCCAATTTCAATCGTCAGGGGGATCCCTTGCCGGGCAATAAGAATTATCAGCGCGGTGGTGCGCTGTTGAACTTGTCTACGCAGTCCAAAGATCAGCGATTTAAGCTCAACAGCAGTTTCAACCTTAACCTGGACCGTAATAATACCGTACCGACCGATATTGCGCAGTTTTATAACCTGGCGCCCAACTATCCTTTATATGATGAAAAGGGCGGCTATTATTGGTTCCAACAGAGTTTACAGAATCCCGCCGCCTATATGGAGCGCTCGAGTGTTTCGAAATCAAAATCCCTTTTGGCCAACTTTTCTGCCGAATATGCGATCTTACCCGAACTGGTCGCAAAAGTCAATGTGGGCTACAACCTCAAAAGCATGGACCAGACACGCCTGCTGCCCAATGCGGGATTTAATCCATTGACGAGCACGGGTTCAATGGCCTCTTACGGGAATTCGGATTATCAGTCCTATATCATTGAACCGCAATTAAACTACAGCAAAACCTTTGGTAAACATGATTTTAAACTACTTTTGGGGGGAACCTGGCAGCAAAGGGTCAGCGAAGGGAAATATTTCGATGGCAGCAGTTACCCGAGTGATTCGCAGCTAAACAATATCGGCGCTGCAGGTATCCTTGTGAACCGCAACAATCAGTATGCCGATTACCGTTACCAGTCTGCATTTGGCCGGATCAATTATGCCTATGCCGACAAATATCTGTTGAATTTCAGCTACCGAAGGGATGGCTCTTCCCGCTTTGGGCCCAACAATAAGTACGGTAATTTTGGGTCGATCGGGGCAGCCTGGGTGTTCAGCAGCGAAGAATTTCTCCAGGATCAGTCTATCTTGAGCTTCGGAAAGTTACGTGCCAGCTGGGGAGTGACGGGCAATGACCAGATCGGCGATTACCAGTACCTCGATACCTGGGGAACGGGCTTCGCCTACCAGGGCATCACGGGGCTTTATCCAACCCGGGTGTTTAATCCCAATTTTGGATGGGAAGAAATTAAAAAGAAAGAACTGGGTCTCGACTTGGGTTTCATCAGAGATCGTATATTCCTTACGGCCAATTATTACAACAATAGATCGGATAATCAGCTGATCAATATCGTGCTCGCACCGCAGACCGGCTATAATTCTTATTTTGGTAATACACCCGCACTGATTGAAAATAAGGGCTTTGAGTTAGAGCTGAGCAGCGTGAATATCCAGAAGGAAAAGTTCAGCTGGAAAACCAATTTCAATATCACTTTCCCTTCCAATACCCTGCTAAAATATCCCGGCTTGGAGAGCAGCAGCGATGCACGACGATACGTCATTGGCGAGTCTACGCGTATCGTCCGTGGATTTGAGTTTACAGGGGTCGATCCGCAAACCGGGGTCGCCCAATTCCGGGATGTGGATGGTGACGGGAAAATTACGGATTTCAACGATTATGTGACGCTGGGATCCCTGCTGCCAAGGTACTATGGTGGTATGGGCAATAATCTGACTTATGGCGATGTGAGCCTTGGATTTCTATTTCAATTTGTCAAGCAGGAAGGGCCGTCCATTGGTTATGGGCCTCAGGCAACAACCATTGGCGGATTGGGCAACCTGGATGAATATGTGTTAAACCGTTGGCAGCAGCCCGGAGATGTGACGGATGTACCACGCGCCACAGCCAACAGCGCCAACGAAGCCAATCTGGCTTACCGAAATTACTACCGCTATTCATCGGCAGTATGGGACGATGCGTCGTTCATCCGCTTAAAAAATGTATCGCTCAGTTACGATATCTCCAAATGGGCAAAGAAGATCAATATGAGCCGCGCTGTGGTACAGTTCAATGCACAGAACCTCTTTACCTGGACAAGCTTCAGAGGTATGGATCCCGAGATGCCTGGTTTTGACCGCGCTTATGTTTCGGATGTCAATCCCTTTGGTTCGGTACGGAACAGCGCCACGCCATCCATGCGCACGTATACATTTGCGGTTCAGCTCACTTTTTAATGATCATAAAACTAAAGACTTATCCTATGAACAAATATCTCATCTACAGCCTTTTTGCGACACCACTGCTTAACATCTCCTGCAATAAATTTCTGGCCGTGGACCCACCCAAGACGGAAGTGGCGGCAGCGTCGGCTTTCAGTGACGAAAAGACGGCCACAGCAACCGTGGGCGGACTCTATACCAGTATGAACAACTACAATAACCAGTTTGCCAGTGGACTGATGACCATTGCACTGTCCAGCCTGGCCGACGATTATAACTCAGCCTTTACAAGCTACGATGAATACAAATACAATAAACTAAGTCCGGCCACGTCTTATCTCGACCGACTTTGGTCGCAACCTTATAGCTATATCAATCACAGCAATAAGATTATAGAAGGTGTCGAAGCGTCGGCACTCAGCAGCTCCGTGAAAGCGCAGTTATCGGCAGAGGCCCGTTTTACGCGCGTGTTCAATTACTTTTACCTGAGCAACCTCTTCAATAAAGTGCCCCTCATCACCGATACGAAGGATCTGGAAGCCAACAACCGAAAAGGTCCGGCCTCCAGGGAAGAGCTCTATGCTTTCATGGTGGATGATCTACAGAAAGCTGCTGTTGATATTGCGGATGCCTATCAGGGCAATGAGCGTACCCGCCCTAATAGAAAAGCAGTTGACGCGCTATTGGCCAGGGTCTATCTGTATCATGGCGACTGGGCCAATGCCGAAGCGATGGCCGACCAAGTCATTGCTGATAATCGGTATGAACTGTCGCGGGACCTCAATACGGTTTTTTTGAAAACGAGCAAAGAAGCGATCTGGCAACTGCAGACGGTAAATCTTTCCACTGCCGGGGTCAACACCTGGGAAGGCTTCAGCATCGTTCCGGCAGTAGCTACAGCAAGGAGTTACTATCAGGTGTATGATGCCACGGTAGCGGCCTATGAGGAGAACGATTTACGTAAAGCGATGTGGTTAAAACCTTATGTGGTCAATAATAAGACGCTTTATATGCCGTATAAGTATAAGGTGCGCACAGGCGCACCTGTGACCGAATACAATACCGTGCTGCGCCTTGCCGAGCAGTATCTGATCCGTGCCGAAGCGCGGCTAAACCAGAATAAGTTGCCGGCGGCATTACAGGATATCAATCAAATCCGCGAGCGTGCAGGCCTTGCTGCATTGCCACAAACCCTGGACAAAGCGGGCATCGCCCTGGCACTTGAAAAAGAGCGTCAGCTGGAACTGCTCGGCGAATGGGGACACCGTTGGTTTGACCTGGTGCGAACAAACAGGGCCCTGCCTGTACTTTCGAAGGTCAAAACAGACTTTACTGAAAGCGATACCAAAATACCGATCGCCAGTGCTATTCTAATCACCAATGCTAACCTCCAACAGAATGATTAGACTATATAAACATGCTTTGTGGCTTATTTTACTGCAGGCAACCATCGTCGCGCAGGCACAGGTGACGGTTCTTCCGCAGCAAGCAGCAGCTGGAGATACGGTGACGATAAGCTTTGACCCCAGTCAATCTGCAGCAATTAAGAATGCCGGACCATTTTTCGTGGACTTCAACTATTCCAATTTTTATGAATTTCCGAGCCGTTTGCCGATGCAAAGGGAAAGCGGTAAGTGGCGGGTACGCTTTAAACTGCCGCCCTACGCCAACTTTTCCTGTTTTACCATCGCCGACAAAGAAAAGAAATTTGTACAGCGGCCAAGCGATAGCAGTCAATATGAGATCTATATTTACAAGGATGGTCGGTTGATTTCCGGTAATTACCTGGGTAAATCGTATAGCGTACCGGTCCAAGATAAGACGTCGGATCATATTCTTGCTACACAGGAATATTACCTCAATAAGGAGCTGAGCTTATATCCCGACAATTATGAGGCAAAGCTCCGCCTGATTGTGCTACATATGAAAAACGCTAGTGCCGACCAACAGGCGCAGCTGTTAAAAAAAGGCTTGGCAGTGGTGGAACAAAAATTTAGAAGCAATCCGCTCTTTGAAGGGAACCTCAACAAGGTGACCATGGGTTATCTGATACTCGGCCAAAATCAAAAAGTAGATTCGATCCGCCAGGTGGTGATCGACGAGTTTCCCAACAAGAAGATCGGCATAGCCTATCGGCTCAATAAATTGTTTCGCGAGCAGGATTCCACGGCAGTGGTTGCCAAGATCGGGCAGCTTCTTTCCCGCAAGACGGCCGAAAACGAGGCGGCTTATGGTAGCGCGTACGAGTATCTTTTTAGCTACTATGTACAGCATGCCGACAGCGTACAAGCCAAGAAATACCTGCCCCTGATCACCCGATGGGAACAAGATCCCTACAAATGGCGCGCTTACAACCAGTACGTACAACTGCTATTGGATCATAAGCTGATGCTCCAAGATGCCGCCAAACTCAATTTGTATCTACTCGACAGTGTTGCGGCCTATCCGGTAAGTTTAATACGCTATTTCCCCGAAACGGGCTATCTGGTGGCCCATGATCCGGCCAGGGCGGATAAGATTGCTGCCGTAAAAGCAGAAATTATGGCCAATCAGGGACTTATCCTTGCGCAGTTAAACCAGCCCGAAGCGGCCCGTGACTGGTTTACTAAAAGTATCCCTACACTCAAATCGGCGGCATTGCTCCGCGCAGTGGCCATGCAGTATCAGCAGTGGAATGATCCAAACAGTGCAATACCCGCATTGGAGGCAGCCTATCGTTATGCTCCTTTTGATGCGGCGACGCGTCAGCTTCTCGACAAAGCGATCATTAAAAACGGAACGGACAATGCTGCCGAACGGCAGGCTTATTTTAGCAAGCTTGACAAGCAATGGAAACAAGCATATTACAAGGAGTTTCAGAAAATCATCGGCAGTACGCCATTTCCAGAGGATATCAGCATTGTCGATATGGAAAAGAAACCGTTGCTCAAAACGGAACTGAAGGGCAAGATTGTCATCATTGATTTTTGGGCAACCTGGTGCAAGCCCTGCATCGCCTCATTTCCCTATTTGCATCAGGTATACAAAAAATATGCGGATGATCCGCAGGTGAAGTTCGTTGTCCTCAATTCGGGCAGTGGAAACAGCTGGGACGATGCGTACAAATGGGCAAAGGCCAATCCCGAATTTGACTTTACATTTTATTACAATCAGGATAAAAAGCTCAGTAGCAAGCTGGATATCACATCGATTCCGACAACATTGATCCTGGACAAAAAGGGGAACATCCGCTTTCGGAAAGTGGGATTTGAAGGTGAAAAGCTACTGCAGAGCTTGGATGCCATGATCGAATACCTCAAAGAATTGGAGGATAAATAGAATAAGCCAATCAACCGAATTATTAGGCTGTACGCAGAACTTTTCAATGCATTAAGACCACGCTGCACGGAATGTAGAAGCCGCCAGAAGGATAGCAACTTTTGGCGGTTTTTTTTTAGCGATCTATTTGGGTGTCAGTTTTCAAAGTACATTATCTACTGTGTATTGCTTTTGTTACACTTTGTTTGTTTTGTGTGTAAAAAATAATTTCAGTATTTATACGTTTTTTTTGCTTTTAAAACACTGTTGACGGGATTGTTTTGCGGTATTTAACAATTTATTAATTCGAAACTTTTTCAATTGGTATTTAGTTTGATGTAAATTAGAGACATACGGTCATGGAGAGACCGCAACATTTATTTTAAACTTAAAACCAAAAGTTATGGCTTTCAAAGCAAGACTTCAGTTTTCAGGCAACGAATATGACGTGCTGAATGCTGACTACTCCTTCACCCGCGACGTCGATTCAAAGGGACGTCCTTCATCTTCAGTTTATGGTGGTACAATCAATGTCGAAGTAGAATCTACAGAAGATACTTCCGTCATCGAAGCTATGGTCAACAACCAATACAAGCCTATTGCAGGTACATTGCTGATCAAAAAACCAGACGAAGATGCCAAAATGAAAGAAATCAGATTTGAAGATGGTTACATTATTCGCTACGAGGAAGGAATCAACATAGTAGGATCGCATGCAATGACCTACAAATTTGTGATTTCTGCGCGCTCCATCAGCATTGGTGAAGCGACAAGCGAACAAGACTGGCCAAAAGCGTAACCCTTACAAACATCCGTAGGTGTATTGATAAGGCAAGCTTAGGTAAGTAAAATTAAATTTTAAACCATTAAAAATTACGATTATGTCATTTAAAACAAGATTAACATTAGGAAGTAAAGAATACGATGTGATCCAGTGCAGGTTTTCCCTGCACCGTGATGTGGACTCTAAAGGACGTCCGTCATCGTCTGTATATGGCGGTACAATTACGGTTGAGGTCGAATCGACCGAAGATACCTCGGTCATTGAAGCGATGGTAAACAATCAGTATAAAACTGTAAACGGCAAGATCACGTTTAAAAAGAGTGAGGAAGATGCGACTATGAAAGAACTCAAATTTCAGGACGCCTATATCATCCAATACAACGAAGGAATTTCGGTCACCAACGATAAACCCATGACACTATCCCTGGTACTGTCATCGCGGGTGCTGGAAATGCAAAATGCATCACTGGAAAATGATTGGCCTAAAGCTTAAAAAGCTGCAATAGACCATGAAATTTGGAAAGACGGTCTATCGCAAGAAAGACCGTCTTTTTTTGTAAACTCTATGAACAGCTAATTTATGTATTTTGATAAGCCAAAATTATTGATTGAGATGCATATTGACGGAAAGGAAGTGTCGCATTTCCTTTCGTTCAATATTCGTCAGCGTTTTAATGCCCACCACGAGTTTGAACTCCGAATAGAGCACGGTAAGCTCGGTATTCCGGGATTGATTAATTTACAGGATAGCCGCGCTTATGTAGGGCGTACACTGGCGATTTCTTTTGGCTATGCGCAGGGAAACATGCAAAATTTTTCGGGCATCATTACCGAAGTCTCCTTGACGCAAAACCATGGTTACCAAGGGGTGTTGCAAATTAAAGGCTACAGTCCTACCATATTGATCGATCGTGGCAAAGACCTGGGGTCTTATTATGGGAAATCGCTCGGCGATATTGTCAAGCTGGCAACCCAGGATGTCGTACAGAACGATCTACATATGCATGTTAACCCGAGCCGATCTGAACCGATTGATTACCTGATCCAATACCGTGAAAGCGATTTTGAATTTCTCAACCGCCTATCTGCAGAGTACCTCGAATGGTTTTACTACGATGGTGAGCGCCTTCATTTTGGCAAACCATCGGACTTACCCACTGGAAAGGTGACCTATGGACGTGAGGTGAGCCGGCTTGATTATGGTATACAAATCCGCCCTGTAAACCACCGCCGCTTTAGCTATTTGCCGCAGCATGACCAGTTGTTGGAAAGTACGAGCAACGTCAAATCGGATGGTCATCCGGATCAGGTTTTTGCCATGCAGCGGGCTTCCGAAACCTTTAGTAAAGTGTTTAGTCAACCCCTGGACATCCGTGTGGATACACAAGGTGAACTGCAGCGTATCGTGCAACATCAGGAAGAGGCCAATGTAGGGCAGCTGCTCCAGGTGTCGTGCGACAGTGATTCACCGGCTATCCGTCTTGGTGCGCAGATAGAAATTGAGACAAGCCTGCGTCAGGACCTGAGCTTTGTAACCGATACCCTCGGTAAATTCCTGATTACCGAAGTGGAACACCACTTTGATGATGTGGGCCGCTATACCAATCGGTTTAATGGCATTTTAGCGAGTACAGAACGTATACCGGTGCGCGAATATATACGGCCACAGCCAGATATGCAGATGGCAGATGTCGTGGACAACAACGACCCCAGTGGTCAGGGAAGGATACGGGTGCGTTTCAAGTGGCAGTGTGCCAATAATGACGAAACAGAATGGTTGCGCATCATCACCCCAAATGCAGGTACGGGTGACCGGGGTGTCAATAGGGGGTTCCTTTCGATACCCGAAATTGGTGATCACGTCATCGTGGCTTTTGAAGAGGGCAGCGTAGCGCGGCCCGTGGTAATGGGGAGCTTATACAACCAGAGCACGGCCGATAGTACACCGCAGATTCAGAACCACCTTAAGAGCATCACTACGCGATCGGGTCATCTGATCGAGTTTGACGATAGCCAGTCTACACAGGGTATTAAGATAACGGATATTAAAGGAAATATTGTTCATATCGATAGCCAGGGTAGCAATGTAACGATCACCGCACTGGAAAATATGACGTTGAACTGTAAGAATATGCAGATTAACGTCACTGAAAATATGGATGTGCAGGTAGGTAATGACCAAAGTACGGCTGTTGGCAACAATCAGACCGTATCTGTGTCTAAAGATATCGCAACTACTGCAGGCAATAACTATTCGCTCACCGCTACCGGAGATATTAGTGAAGATTCGGACAATCGCACAGAAATTGCCAGCAAAGATTTTAATCGACAATCCGAAACATCAAACGAGCTGGCATCGGAAATGACGATCTTTAGCAATAAGGAAAACATGACCTTGCAGAGCGGAAAAACAATTGAGATAAACAGTGTCGAGAAATCTAAACTTTTTTAGCACATGCGTAAAAGGAACGACATAGATAAGATCTTTTTACTCCTGTCCATGCTGATGAGTATGATTTCGAGTTGTCAGGAATCAAAAATGAGTGAAAAAAAATACATATGGAGTGGGGCTCTTGTCGCGCCCAAAGAATACCCGGTGGAAATATATGATGGGGCTTTGATTAGTGAAGATTATACCTATCGTTTTGGTCCGATCTATGGAATTATACAGCAAGGCTGGAGCGTACAGTCTAAGGGGATGGGATCGCCGGATGAGCCCGTAGCGCTTCCGGACGAACTGCAGATGACCTGGTATGCTATTCAGGAGGAAAAATTCTATACTGGAAAATGGAAGCTGGATAAACAGCAGCTTACCACCATCTGGGAAGAAGGAGCGATAGACGTCCGCACACAAAAAAAAGATGATTTTAAAACTTTGATTGTTGGCCTTGCTCCAGAAGGGAGACTGGCTCTTTGGGCGGACGGGCAGCGGCAGGTATTGTTAGCCATGTTTCAGGCACATGACACCACCATAACACAGGAAACGGCACATGAGGATTTCGAACACTTCTTCAGGAAGGAATATCGCGACGCAGCCTATAAACCTCAAAAATTATATGGTGATGAACTGTATGCCACTTTGGAAGGCCAGGGTTGGCCAAAGCCACAGCTGTATATGGAATATAATAAAAAATATGCATGGAAATTTGCTGTAGACGGCATTAAAATAGGCCCTAAAGATTATTTTTTTTATCAGTGCTTCAACGGCGAGCGGGATATGCCTTTGAATACAGACAGTGCCAATACGAATCTGCCGAAAGCGATTCCGGAGCATGTATATGTAAAATGGGCAGATGGGGATAAAAAGTATGGGGTTGCTGACGTAAAATTTAAGTATGAGATTGTCAAAAAAGCATTTGAGGAATTTGAGCCGACGGAAAAGATCGACTTGCTCTTTGAAATAGATCCTTCGGCCAATGTGCTGAATACCTATTTGCGCTCATCTTCCAAAAAGATAAAAATTGTGGGCTACGAACCGGCTTTGGTCCGGGTCGATAATTAGATCGTATGGCAAACGTTGAATTTAAGGAATATAATCCACCGCCAAGGAATACGCCTAAGCAATACAGCGTGACGATTGATATATTTTTTGACGGCACAAAAAATAACAAGAACAATACCGATGCGCGCCGGACGGGGCATAGTTCCTTCGCCAAATATGGAAAGTCAGACGATGAGTCCAGCTACCAGAATGACTGGTCTAATGTAGCGCGGCTTTGGGAGAATTGTACCAATGCCAACCGGCTCTACATTGAGGGAATAGGAACCACCGACCGCCAAAAGGATTCGACTATGGGCTATGCGTTTGGTTCGGGTTTTACGGGTATCCGTTTTAAGGTGCGTAAAGGATGTGAACAGTCCGCTGATATTATCAAAAGAGTGTTCGAAGAAAATGCGGGTAAAGTGCTTCGGCAGATTATTTTTAATGTGTACGGCTTTAGCCGCGGTGCGGCGGCAGCCCGCAATTTTGTCTACGAGATCGGCAAGGCAGCCTATAAGGGCCGAAAGGTAGAGGCCGAGGGAATAACGGCTTATTACGACGGTGATAATATGCCTGCCCGCGAGGAAATGCCTGCAGGAGGGCACCTTGGCTATGCCTTGAAGCTTAAAGGGATTAATTTAAACCCTGCTCATGTGATTGTTAATTTCCTCGGCATTTTTGATACCGTTGCTTCCTATTCTGAACTTCCGATACCGCGCTTTTCTAACGATATCGCAGAACTCAATCTCAATACGCTTGGAAAGGCACAACATGTGGTGCATTTTACGGCCCGCGATGAGATGCGGGAGAACTTCTCGCTTACGCGTACGCCGAAAGGAATTGAAAAGGATCTGCCAGGAGTGCACTCCGATATCGGTGGAAGCTACCTCAGTGGGCCAGAAATCAAACAGGAAATTGAGACGGCCATGTTAAGAGGTACATTGGAGCGACTGCGCGATAGATTGATTGCCGACGGTTGGTATAAGCCCGGTGAATTGACTATTACCGATGGCTGGTACTGGGCATTGCGGGGTGAGAAACGTATGGTTCACAAAGAATATAGCTTTATACCGCTACATTTTATGGGACAGTTTGGTAAAGACAACAATGCCGCGTTGGACCGCGGCAAAATGGAGGCTAAATATTCGATCAGCGGACATGCGGTACTGCAGAGCACAAAGTCCAAATTGAGTGCTTATGTCTTTAACGGCGCAGCTTATCCGTACGGTGGCAAACAGTTAACAAGTGCTAATTTGAATGAACTAAAAGCGCTACGTTATGGTTATTTCCATCGATCGGCGCGTAGAGAAGGTATCGGAATGGATCCAAATAACAACTGGCAACGGGTGGAGTTAAAATAGAAACGTTATATCATTTTTTGAAATCCGGGAGAGGAGGTAATATGGCAATTTTAAAACAAGCAACGAATATTAAAATAAATGTGCAAGCAAAATATAACTTACAGGTTACTGGGAAGGTACAGAAGCTTGCTGATAAGCTCAATGCGGAAGCGCGTGAAGGAAATTTGATATTGGCGAGTAATAAAAGGGTGCATGGTCGTGGAAACAAGGAGGGCGAAATATGACAAAGAGATTCAGTTTGTTGGTTGATGATGATTCCCAGGGCGTTGGTTACCAATCGCCTTTGCTGGAAGCTAATAATGAGCAGAACAGTATTCCAATATTGAAGCAAATCAAATTCCAGCAACTGAACCTACAATGGCCGATCAATAGTTGGCGAAAATATGGCGTGCAAATAGATTTCTCGGAGGGAGATGAAAAAAACGAAATTAAATTTGAAACGGTAATTACGCGTTTGGATGACCATTCTACGGGCGATCGTGTTGTTGAGATCAACCGTTCTGAGGATATATGGATCAATGAGAAGGAACCCGATTTGGTGATGGACAAATTGGCACACGAAACCGGAAAGGTGATTTACCCACTTCAGCTAAGGGTGAACGCTCTTGGGGAAGCGATAGCTATAGAAAATCACCCAGCGATAGTTAAACGCTGGACAGAGACGAAAAAGAATCTATCGAGTTATTTTGAAGGTGAATTTTTTGACAAATATATTTTCAAAACTGAAGCTGTCTTATTCGATCTCGACCGTTTTACTTTTGCTGTGCTCTATCGGGACTGGTTTATGCAAAGCTATTTTCTTCCGATTTTTAAAAACTATGGCGAAGATAAAACGCGGCGGGATTATTTGAAATTTCCGTTGCCTGCAAGTTTCGCAAATCCGGGATTTTTTACCCAACAGACTATTGTCGGACACACAACCGATCAAGGAGCAATTGAGTTAATCCACCAGGGCGAGCTAAAAGAAGACGAAGGTTTAACAATTCAGAAATATAAAGGTAATTATGAAGCACTAATCAGATTGAACCCTTTTCACAATCATATAGTGGCTTACAAAGGGCAGTGGAACATTAGAGAGCATGATAAAGATATAGCTGTAGGAATAAAATATTTTGAATTGGACAATCCAGCTCTTTTTTCAAAAAATAATTGGACTATAGCAAATCAATCTCAGGCTGCAGAACCTGAAAAAGAAAGACAAGGGAGTTTTTTAAAGAAATTATTTGATTAACTATGGCAGAAAAACATGTAGTCGTACAGGGTGCCGAATGTATGTGTAAATTCGGTACCAGCCCTGATAAATTAAAAGTATTGAAGAATTCCAAGGAATTTGTAAACGATAAAAATGCCACAAAAAAGAGTATCGCGAGTACGGTAGATCTAGGTGCCACGTTTGAAAAGAATATGTTTGGATCTTGTTCCAAGCTGAATAACAAACCTTGCAATGCAGTGGTATCCGAATGGTCCAATTATTACCAAGATATTATTTTAAAAAATGGAGGAAAGATACTTTTGGAAGATTCCAAAGGGGCTTGCCCTATAGGTGGAAAAGACTGTATATCTATTGTGCAACATGGACAGAAGGCTGAACCGTCTGATGAGAACAAAAAAAATGCAAACGAGAATGTACAGAGCCAGTTAAATCCAATGGAGATACCTGATGAGCTTTCTACAACAAGTCAAGAAGAGGTTATTGATGCTTAATTCGTATTTATGGCAAAGAAAGGTGTAAAGAGAATTGATGTACTCCCCGGAACTCCGCTAATAAGCAAGAACAGTTCGGTCATTGTGATACCCGCCGCTACAGCTATCAAGTTTCAGGTAGCAGAATGGTTTCCGGGAACATCTGAAGCCGAAAAAAAAGGTGAAGTATTCTGGATCAGGCAATCGGAAAATAGAGGTGTGGATTATTTTAAGCAAAAGAAAAAATTCAACGACTATAGTTTATCAATTCCAAAGAGCTTGGCGGGGGGTACGCGGTTTTATTTGGAAGCGAGTTTAACCGGCTTTAAAGATAAGGAAATTACTGGGGTATTTGTTCGCGCTTACGCGCCCTATCGCGTGGTGAAATCCTATTGGAAGGAAAACACACCGAGCAACAATCTACAGATTCATAATGGCAATCCCACACAATTCAACCGTCCGCTACTGCTCAATCTTGTTATGGAAGGTGTCAATGATTATGAATGTATCGTGGAGATTTATAATTGTGAGGCAAACCTGTTTTCAGCCACCGATGATCAGCTCGTAGGTACCTACACACGAACTGTAAAAAATGGCGAGTTAAATCTGGAGATTGCTGCTTCGGAAACCATGCGATGGAAAACAAAAATGGGATTTAAGAAACCCAAAGAACGCTTTTACATTATGATCAGGGTTAAAGGGCAGAAGGGATATATTAAAGATACCACACCTAAAGAAGATATACGGCATGCAGTACATCTGTATATTCTCAACCAGGTCGGCGTTTGGCTAGAACCCGTGATGCCAAAGACCAATAAAGTTGTCACAGTAAATGAGAATGAAGCCAAGCCGCAGAAGAATGACCACTGTAAATTTCAGACAATCAGTGTTCATGATCGCGAAAAGGTGACGATTTTATTTAACGAGAAAGACCCGAAGACTTTCGCTGTAGCGGAAAAGAATTATCGCTTTTCATTTGATCTTTTTTACGGCACGGATCAGTATGAAGTGCCGCAGGAATCAAAAGCTATATTGAATAATATTGTAAAATTCTTAAAAAATAATCCCCAGATATCCGCGAAGGTTGAGTCCTTTGCAGATATACGTAATACCCATGAATATAATCAAAACTTAACCGATAAGCGTGCTAACCGCATCTTGAGCTACCTGTATACCAATGGAGTAAGCAATCGTTTGACAGTAGGTTCGTATGGTGAATCAAAAGCCAAACAGTTCCAGTATTTGACGAATGAAGACCGCCCGATACATAAAATTAACCGTAAGACGGCGATTTCCTTTGATCTGAAAAATCTCAAACGTATTTTTTATAATACTATTCTCCCTAATATGGAGCAGCAGACCGATCTGTCTATTTATATAAAAGGCTTCGATACGGCGGGATGCTTATTTAAGGGCGATAAAAAGCATGATAAGAATAAAGCCAAATACCTTGAATTAGTCAACGTCAATCAAAGCCGCGAAGCGGTTAAGGATATCAGTATTTTAGGTGAAAAGCTGAATATAAAAGTGTTTTCGTTTGAAGCAGGTATGTTTCCTACTCAGATCGCATTGACTCCAAATCGGTATGAATTACGCATCAATTCCTGTGCTTATTTTCCAGACAAATCGCAGACTACTGTTGTCGTAAATGCATTTACGGACGCGGTATGGATTATACACGCAGTATATGATTATACCGGGAAATATCCTTTGAACTGCCGCGGGACTGCAGTGGATACGCCGATTGTTCGCGGTGTAGCGGGGTTGATGGAAAAGGCACAGCCGTATATCGATCTCTATCTTAAGGTGCTGGCGTATTTTCCAATGATGGGACCCCTGCATGGTGAACTTTTGAAATTGGTGATCGAGTACTTTAAGTCCGAGGCTGAGATGTACGGTTTAGGCTATGGAAAAAAATGGAACTTTAGCGGAGGTAAATTTGGGAAAGAAGAAAGCTATGCGCAAGGTAATCAGGATCTGGTTGAAAAAGGGATATTGACGCTCACCATTTTGGTTATGATTGTCGAAATAATTATAGCGGTATTGACAATGGGAGAATCTGCAGCGACAAAACTTCCAAAGCTTAAAAAATTGGCTAAGGGAATTAAGAAGGTGCAAGATGCCGGAAAGAAAGTCACCGACCTCGGATTTGATTTTATATTTCCGAAAGTTGCATTTACCTATGGCTCATACCTCGAAAAAGTGAACAAAATTGTTCATTTTGTCACACAATTTAATATCAAAGCAGACCCTGTGATCGGAATAAAGTTTGCTAAGAAATTGGAATTAAAAGATTTATTGGCAAACTCCTTTATACAAAATGATAAAGATCTAGCCGATTCTTTAGAAAAAGAAAAAATAAATCGCGATGATTTGTTAAAAGATAATTTGAAAAAAACTGCTCGAAATAAATTAGCTGGTAAACTAACGGATGGTATAGGTGAAGGATTTCAGACATTATTAGATGAAGCAGGTGTAGACGCTAAAATCAGTATTTTCTTTTCAGGAGAAATTAAACAGGAATACCAGCTAAAAGTGTCCGCACCTGCTAGCTACGAGCAATATGATGGCAAGGTCGAGGTGAAAAATCAGCTCGTTTCTGGTTTTAATAACAGTGCCGGTAAGTCGATCGGTGAATCTTCCATTAAAATGAAAGGCGAATTAGAAGCAAAAGGTAGAGTTTACTTGGTCGGCTGCGTACCTATAGATCCTTTTTCTGCCCAGCGTTATTTTGGGAATTTCGCTACCCGTATCGATGCTTTTCTTTCTGCAAGTATGGAATCTCATTTTAATCATACACGCACTTGGAGTGCAGGCGATCGCGAGGGGCTTTATTACCAAGATACGATTTATTTTTCGGGTATTAAAGGCAGTGTGCAGTTGGGTGTGGATTCCAATCGTGGAGATGATGACACATGGGATGTTGCCAATAAAAAGGCTAATCTCATCAATACTGAATTTAATTTGTTTGGTGAACACACATTTAAAATGCCAAAAATTCAATTTTTATAACATGAAGAACTTGTTTATATTAATCCTCCTTGTGACTTTGTCATGCCAAAATACAGTTAATAATATGATTACAGCACCCATAACCGAATCCAATCCAACGGTGATTACGGCTGATAATGCCTTGTCCGTAAAAGAAAAATTGATTAAACATTTTCCGAAAGAACCTTTATACTATGTCTACATGGATCATGAGCAGTGTTTTTTCGAGATATTGGTCAATGATATTCCGGCATTTCGTTATTTTCAGGATGGTGGGATTATGTCTCCTGTGATTTTAAACAATTATATCGCTAAATCGGGCAAGCAGAAAATCACTTATCGCCTTTACCCACAGACGTCACGCGAAAATGGGGAAGGATTTGAGACTTTAACACCTTATACCCGATTTAATTTAACACTTTATTCTCGGGATAACGCAGATACCCTGACGAGTTTTGATAAACGGATGAAAATATTGGAACAGCCCAATCTAAAAAAGGAAGACGGCAAAACTTTTATTGGAGCAGGTTTACCATTTTACGAATACACCTTAGAATTTGATGCCAACGTACCGTACGAACAATCGCCATCGCTCGAAACAGCTGTTGACTTAAAATCTATGGATAAAGAACTATTGGAAAAGAAGACAGTGGAGGCCTACCGCTATTTGGGAAAATTAATAAGCGATAAAAACAAGGATCAGTACTTTTCACTGGTGTTCAATAGTGATATGCGGCAATTACAATCAGAGTACTATACATCCGAGCATTTGAAAGAAAATGGTAATGATGATTTATTTTATTTTAATACTCCATCTTTTAAGATCGAGCCATTAGCGGATTATGCGATGAAAATCTATGGAAATGGAAAGCTTGTATGTTTGGAGCATACTTCAATGGATACAAGACTTCAGGGAAGGTCTTCCATCTGGGGAAAATATAATGCGGAAGAGGGTGGGGTACGTGTGCGCTTTCTGCGGATATTACTTTACCTACCGAAAGGAAAAGATACATTTGAAATTTGGTAAAGAAAATAGGTAGGCATAATGGTTATGATAATGAATCACAATAATGCAACTATGAAAATAAATTTATTAATGCTATTATGTGTTATTGGTGTTACATCATGTAATTCTCAAAACAGAAATGATTTATTGTCCATGCATTTTGATCAACCTATAACTGTATTGATCGGCGAACATAAATTAGAACAGTTTCAAGATCCGAATTATGGGATTTATACCTATAAAACAGATCAATTGGATGGTTTTAAAATTGCAGACATAGATCTTTCAACCTATAAATATCCAAATGGGCCAGTAGCAGATTTTAATAGAATACAAATATATGTAGACAGTCGGACGTCCAAGAAATACTTAGGCTTCAGGTATACAACAGTAAGACAGGATGAGATTCAGGAATTGATTGCCTCTCTTAAAAAAAATTATCCTGAATTTGAACAAAGAAAAGATTCTGCAGGTGACGTTTATCTGTGGGACTTAAAGTCACTGAATGCCTGGTTGTTTTACTATCCGAATCATTCTGTTGATGGTAATGGTAAAGATTTCCTGAATTCAAATTTCTTTTATGTGAAGAAAGGGACTCGTCTGGACGACTCAAAAGACAGTTCAATCCCTACGATTTGGCAACAGATAGATGGCTTATATCCTAAAGATTAGAAGGTATGCAAAAATCATATTACAACTTGGATTTTGGAGCGACGATGTGCGAATTTCAAAATAAGGTAAATAATTTTGCGGTTTTTATGTTGAATATTGAAGGTATTGTTGTATCTGAAATACCGCTAAATGGTGGGAGATTTGGAAGCGGAGAACAGCAGCTTGAAATAAGGGCGTTACCATTAGATGGTGAGCAAACGCTCCATCCACAGGCGAATTTTCATTATCAGGTAAAGGCTGTTGACGTCAATACCGGAAATTGGAATTGATTCAATCAAAGCTGATATTGAAGCTGGATTTAAGATGATGGAACTGGATCAAAATTGTATCTCCGCCATGGTTTTGGAAAATAAAAAAACATAGGAAGAACTTATCATTGACCTCTGGCTCTGTGAAAATACGAATAAAACGTTGAGTATTTTTTAGTCGTCAATTTTTGGTAGTTTAAAATTATGGGTAAAAATTATTATAGCACTAATTTCAGTTTTTCTATGTTGCTTACCATCATGCTGGAAATATCTTGTGTCGGTACTGGTGAGAAAATTGCCCGCCCACCAATTACAGAATCAAATCCGACGACTGTTTCGGTGGGTAATGCCCTGTCCGTCAAAGAAAAGATGATCAAGCATTTTCCGATACAGCCTTTATACTACATTTACATCGATCACGAGCAGTGTTTTTTCGAAATCCTTGTGAATGATATCCCAGCATTTCAATATTTTCAGGATGGTGGTATTATGTCGCCCATAACTTTGAATAATTATATAGCTAAATCCGGAAAACAGAAAATAACTTATCGTCTCTACCCGCAGACGGAACGTGAACATGGCGAAGGGTTTCAACAATTGACACCGTTTACCCGATTTAATTTGACACTTTTCTCGAGAGATAATAGGGATACAGTTGCTGGTTTTGATCACCAAGTTCAGTTGATAGACCATGCTAATTTAAAAAAAGAAGATGGTAAAACCTTTATAGGAGCAGGTTTACCATACTATGAGTATACAGTTACTTTCGATGCTTCAGTACCGTATGAAGTCCCTGCGCTAGCTAACGCAACGGATTTAAGCAAATTACCGAAAGATGTGCTTGAAGAGAAAACACTTGAAGCTTATAACTATTTTAGGGATTTGATAGCAAATAAAAATAAAGATGTCTATAGTGCACTAGTTTTTAATAGTGATGTGAGGCAGATTGTAAGCTTATATCAGGATGAAAATGATGTCCGTGAAGGTGGGAATGAAGATATGTTTTATTTTGACAACCCTACTTTTAAAGTCGAGCCTATAAAGGATTTTACCTTAAAACTTTATGGAGATGGGAAGCTCGTTTGCCTGGAGCATAGTTCATTGGACTTACGCCTCCGGGGTGGTTCTGCGATTTGGGGTAAGTATAAAGGAGATACAGGTGGTACCTTTGCGCGTTTTTTAAGCCTGTATTTATACATCCCTAAAGGAAAAGACTCCTTTGAAATTTGGTAAAGAAAAATAGGTAGACGTAATGGATATGTTAAGGGAAGGATTAAAATTAGGTGATGTAATCTTTTCGACCTATAAATATCTAAAAATTTTCGACTGCAGAGTCTTTAATCACGGTGCTAAAAAAGGATAATTGATGGAAAATTATAATAATAAACGATGAAACAACTAAAGTTTATAGGTGCATTATTTCTCGTGTTAGTGCTAACGTTATCGTGTAAACCTTCGAGCAACCAATCGAAAGGAGTTCTAGACACCACGAATAAAACTAACGTTAGTATACCCGAAAGAACAGATTTGAAAGTAGTAGATCTAATTGATATAAAATTGTTAGAGCCGTTTGAAGATATTAAAAATTCAGATGGATCCACGCTGAAATCAAATGGGAAGAAATATGAAACCATGAGTGGGTTACAAGCGGTTGGGTACAATGCAAATGCTGTTTTCACATTCGATAATGTAATTTTGAGTTCGTCAGAACATCCAACTGAAATAATTTTTCATTTTGAAAAAGGCTCTGCTGTCTTGAAATTCGTTGAAGTCAAAATTAGTGATGAAAAGATTGGGAAATCTTTATTGGTAGCATTAAATCGTAGTTTCGGAAAACCAAGTTTTGAACAGAATACAGACAAGGACAATGGAATGGGGGTTGACGAAAATGGAAACGCAATCTCTAGCGCTAATTATCCCAAGCAAAACTTTATGGTTTGGGAAAAGAGCGACAATAAAAAAAGTTATTTTGTTTTACAGCACAGCGACGGTGGAGCGAAAGTGACGGAACTGACTATTTTAGATCCAGATGAAAAATTTGCAAAACAATTTATAAGTGTGCGATCCTTTGATTGGTATAATAACCATTATTAATGCAAATATAGCGATAGCAAATGCTAAACTAATTTGATTTTACGAATACACTTTAGAATTTGATGCCAACGTACCCTACGAACAATCGCCATCGCTAGAAACAGCTGTTGACTTAAAATTTATGGATAAAGAACTATTAGAAAAGAAGACAGTGGAGGCCTACCGCTATTTGGGAAAATTAATAAGCGATAAGAACAAAGATCAGTACTTTTCACTGGTGTTCAATAGTGATATGCGGCAATTACAGTCAGCGTACTATACATCCGAGCATTTGAAAGAAAATGGTAATGATGATTTATTCTATTTTAATACTCCATCTTTTAAGATTGAGCCATTAGCGGATTATGCGATGAAAATCTATGGAAATGGAAAGCTGGTATGTTTGGAGCATACCTCAATGGATACAAGACTTCAGGGAAGGTCTTCCATCTGGGGAAAATATAATGCCGAAGAGGGTGGGGTACGTGTGCGCTTTCTGCGGATACTACTTTATCTACCGAAAGGAAAAGATACATTTGAAATTTGGTAAAGAAAATAGGTAGGCGTAACCCTTTTAAAACACTTTACTAAAGAGGCAATGAAAACTAGTAAGGCAGTTAATACGTTATCTAATTAATATAAACTTAATATTGAATTAAGAGGAATTGCCTGTCAAAGAGTTATAAACATAGCTGATAGCAAATGTAAAATCTTATTATAAATAGATTGTTGAAAATGAGTGTTTTATTGCGTATTTTTTCCATTAGCTCATATAGAATGCGTACAGCGACACGCTTGTGAAACGGAAAGTAAACCCTAGTGCTGTAACGATAATCCGATTAAACCCAATAGTTTAAAGATTTGTGGCCTGTTTTTTGCTTTTTATGATCGTGGGTAATTTAACTATCGTGCTAGTTTGAATACCCCAATGGAAAGGATGGTCTTGTCATTAAGATTATCTTATCCTCGTGTAGTTTTATTAATTATCCAAATTGTGAAGTAATGTGATTTTAGAATAAATTGTGATCCATGAAGCCTATAAACCAAAAAGAGATAAATGCGGCATACCGCAAATTTATCATTTCATTCACCTTCCTACTGCTGATAGCATTATCCAGCTTATTCCTCTATTTAAAAGCTTCTGAAAAAGAATATGTGATCTTAAAAGAGCAATATGAAGAAGTGGAAAATTTAATGAACGCCCGCACGGATATCAATAGACAATTTGCGCAGATCAATCAATATTTCAGAGATATTGGTCAAGGTGATGCCGATATGTCTGCCGTAGCACGAAAGCGGGTGCTCCAAAATGAAATTGCAAAAGGATCGGGACATATCGGAAGAGTCATCGATGGCCTGAAAGTGGATAGCAGCAGAGCAAGCCTAAAGCTTTATCGCAGATTGAATAAAGATATCCTATTGGTATCGCGCCTACAGGATTCTTTATTTTCCACTAAAAACGTCATTGAAAGCAAACGAATGCAGCTTCAAAGTTGTATTACCATGAATAATCAGATTAACAAAGTTGTAAACCAAGGTTCTATAGTAGGAAGATAAAGTATGATTAAACTAAGCTTAGTCGAACGACGTGAACATTTTTTGCTGCTGGTGGCCGCGTTTGTATTGGCAATGACATTATTGGGGTACGTTTTATTTTACAGCGACGGTCCGCGATTTGCCATCTCTAAAGAAGATCTTGCCCTCCGTATACGTGACGATCAAAAGTTTGAGGAATCAGCTAATTTGGCTTTAAAATATGTTGATAGCGCTTCGGCACAGATCAAAAGATTTGATCCGACCGTACAGGCCGTTTTTATTGAAAATGATATTAAAAAGACCTTCTCGGACATTAATGCTTTGTACGCACAAAATAGCTTCGACAGTCGATATAGTATTTTTGCACAAGGGGCATTGTTTTACGAGAATTATTACGTCGACAGGCGGGAGTTGAAAGGTAATCTCAATGATATCGAGCGCATTTCCAAAAATCTCGACGACTGCATTGTGAACCGGAAACAATTGCAGCAAACGATCAATATGATGAATTCACGCTAATTGCAAATTTTGAAAGTCATTTTTTAATTAATCAATTGTAACTAAATGGATAGGAATTTTATTGAAGAGGGCGACGAAAGGAATGTCTCAAAAAGCAACCCTCGTATTTACTTGTTTATCATTATCTTTTTGGTCGTCGCTCTTTTAGCAGGGTTGATTTATTTCTTCAAGGTCTATACGCGATCGGAAGAGAAGATTAGCGCCAAAATTAATAAAACTGAAATCTACCTAAATGAAGATCTGATTTATGCCGACAACACCAATGGCGCTAAAAAATGGCTCTGGGAATTTGGAAACGGCGATAAGTCGACAAAGCAGCAAGGTACTTACCGCTTTAATAAGGTTGGGTCTTATGTGGTCAGACTTACCGTGAATGAGAATTTGCGTGAACAGTTTTTCGTTTCGGTAAAAGACAGTGTGGTGCATTCGATTGCACAGGATACCACATTGTTTATCAGTGGTTCTACAAACGGTATCGTGCTCGAAGAGATCCGTTTGGAAGCAAATGGCCCTGGTGAAATATTCGAATGGTGGTTTGGTGAAACCGGAAAGGTGGATGCAATCGGTAAATCGGCTTTGTATACCTATACGAAACCTGGTGTTTATCAGGTGCGGCTGCGCTCGGATAAAAGTTCGAAATTTGCTACACACAACATCCGTATTGTTGACCCAGCAGCAGACATTAATCAGCTGGTGACCCCGGGCAAAGGAGCGCAGGATGCTCTTAACGATCTAAAAGAAAAAATTCAGGATATCGCCAATGGAGCCGATTTTAATTCAAAATATAGTTACATCTTATCGAAATACCTCTGTGGGGACGAAAAAGTGAAAGTGAATGTCGAAATGGATGGGCAGAAAAAGCAGATGGATATTTACGCGTATCTGATGGGACTCACTTTTTCAAAAGGGGTTACTATCAATGAAGTCACAGTGGAAAGCGCTTCGACGCCAAACGCTACAAAAGAATGTCCTACTTTAATTAAAGTTAAACAATCAAAATAAAGCCAAGCGTTGTATGAAAATAGTTAACTCTTTTCGGTTTTGTACCTTATGCCTGGGCCTGCTGTGGGGTGCCCTTAGCGCAAATGACCTCCTCGCGCAGTCTGCGACCTCATTTGGCGGATCTGTGGTCGGACTGCCTATTCCGTACCTTGAGCCTAATGCTTCGACATCGACCAAAGAATCTTTCGATAAATCTAATCTCCCTTGGATTGTTTTTTCGGATAGAAACGACAATCATACCAGCACTTCGCCGGGTGGTACGCTCATGATGGAAAAACTTTCTTTTATGCAGCCATTTTATGTGTCTGAAGAGAAGGATGGTTATGTTAAACTGCTGCGGTTTAGCGATAATATGGTACGCGGGCTTAAGCTGAAAGATAAAAAACGTGTGGAAAGTGTGGGTTGGATAGCAAAGGATAAGTTATTGCTTTGGCAGCGTTCTTTTGTCGATGTAGCAACCCGATTTCCCAATAAAGCACTCACCATTATCAATGACGTAGAGCCTTTACTGAATGGACAGTATTATTTCGATAAAAAAGATTCTATTTTTGTTTTTGACGGACCTGATCTTAAAAATGGGAAATCTAAAGTTGCCCTTCATAATTACGTGTATATCTTCAAGAAATCTGATGACGGCAAGCAGTTTTTAATTGGGTCGGCGGATCAGTTTGTTCCCCGCGAGGCAGCAAAATATATCAAAGGCTGGGTGTCAGCATCGGTCGTACAAAATTGGGGTCATCGCCTGTATTTTGCGCCCTACACATTCGAATCACCGCAGGCCGATACCGTGGTGGCAAAGATCAATAAGAATCGTATCGATGGATTTGAGCCTTATAAGGTGGACCCATTGATAGATACTGCGAATATCACCATGCTCGGTTTGCCTGTGCGCACCGTTGATGATTCGGGCATTGCTACACATTACGCGGTTGATGTGTTCAATAAATCGAATAACAAGGTGCTTACCATTAATGGGGCTGAACTGACTTATCCTGGATTAATCAATCTGATCAAAAACAGGTCGAAAGTCAATATTATTTTTGTAATCGATGGCGGAAATGCCATGCGTAACCATTTTGCCAGTCTTACCAATACCATTCTAGGGTTTGAAAATAGTGTCGAACAGGTCTTTAACAAGCAGAATGTAAAATATGGAAGTGTGGTGTTCCGCAACCCATCGTCATGCGGTGGAAGAAGCGCCTCGTTGGAGCTGACCGATGATTTTCGTAAGCTGGTGGGATTTTTACGTGACCAATCCAAAATAACCAGCGAATGTGATCGTGGAAATGCGGAGCAGCCCCTTTTTGATGGGATCGCACAGGCCACCAACTTGGTTAAGGATGTGGCGCAGCAAACAAATCTTTTCGTGATTGTTGGTGCTACCGGCAATTTAGGGGGCGCAAACAACAGTCAACTGTCTTCAATAGCACGCCGTGTAGCCGATGTAGAGGGTCGAATGGTGATCTTACAAGCTTACAATAGCACACCAACAACATTTAACGATTTTATTGTTCAATCTCGAAAGCTGGTCTCCAGTGAAGCCTATTATGCGGCTGAAAGGCGAAAATTTCAATTGGTACGTGGAGAAGCTTTCGGTAATCAGTCTTATGATTTTAACTTGACAGATTCGATTTCCTACTACCTTGATTTTCCGAAAAATAGCCTTATTCAGGGTGGTGTGGTGTTCCCAACAAGGGGTTCGGCATTAAATAATAAAAGTTTCAATGTAGCATTCTATCGTTTTATGGACGAAACCCGGCAGGATATACGCTCGCATATCCATAGCTTAGATAGTGCTTTTAGACTGACTGGTATTGAAAATGCGAATGTTAATCCGACCGTGGCCAAATTATTAGGAGGAAAATTCAATAGGGATGTCGGTGAAGGGATGCCGCACAATGCATTCAAATTTGCGTCTACCCTGAAATTCAGTCCGGATTTACAATATCAGCTTACCAAAGGGCTCGATTTTGATTTGATCCTGAACGCAGGCGAGTTCAACGAATTCAGCAGTATGCTGTCGGTTATGAGTGGAGATAACTTAGTGAAGGATGACAATTCTTTCCGTAAAAAACTATATGATAACTATATCGACGAATATAAGAAAAAATGGCCGATGTATTCTGCCCGTGATGTAGACAAATGGACATTAGGAAAGTACTTCTCCGTCATGTTGGGTATTCCATTGCTCCACAATACATTTACCGACATGAAAGTGGAAGCATTAAAAAATAAGAAAGAGATGTCGCTACCGTCATTCGAAGAGTACATCGTCTATTTACAGAAGGTGATGGCCATGACGCGCACTTATGCTCAAAATCAAGGTAAATTCTTCTCCAACGGCGAGCAATATTACCGGGTACGTGGCAGCTTTTTTAATATGAACACCATTCAAACGGCAAATTAATGACGATTAGTAATTTTAGTGAATCTGTAAAATTGGCAATTCATATTGCACAGGCCTTGGCGGAAGAATACCATCAAAACCAGTTCGGCCCAGCGCATCTGTTAAAAGCTTTAATGCACAAAGATGTCGGCTTGAGACAATTTGTACAATCGATTGACAAAGACGACCAATACATCTCCGAATGGGCCGAAGTGCGTATGGATGAACTGGAGCGATCCAGCAACGTGCCACCTGCCGAGGAAATCAGAGGGAATGAAGCTGTGGTGCGGCTGCTGGACGAAGCCGACCTGGTACGCATTAAACTGGGACTCGATCTTATCACACCCATATGTGTATTGACTGCCATATCAAAAGCGGGTATTGCTTTTGACGTCAATCAGTTGAAATCTTTTCCGATCAAAGAAAAGGAGATCTATGATCTTTATATTGATCAAAATCAGCTGTCACAGGCGGTATCGGGTGCTGCTGAAAGCAGTAGCACCCAGAGCGGCGAGCCAAGCGGCTTGCATAATGCCTTGCATCAGTACTGTATTGATCGTCTGCAGCTCGTGCGTGAAGGAAAATCCGATCCGATAGTAGGTCGCGATCGGGAGATTCGCATGATGCTCGAAATCCTCTGCCGCCGCAACAAACCCAACGTAATTATTGCTGGCGAAGCAGGCGTGGGTAAAACAGCGCTTGTGGACGGCTTTGCCATCGATATCGTGAGTGGACATGTGCCTGAACAGCTCAAGGCAGCACAACTTTTTGAGCTTGACCTCGGAGCTCTCATCGCAGGGGCAAGTTACAAAGGTGAGATAGAAGACCGGCTGAAGAAAATTATCGCAGAAATTAAGCGATTCGATAAGGCGATCTTATTTATTGATGAAATACATACGCTTTTGGATAGCAAGGGGCCCATCGGTTCTGGCGCGGGAAATTTGCTGAAACCTGAATTGGCCCGTGGTGAGATTACCGTAATCGGTGCCACCACGCTAGAAGAGTATCGAAAGATTATTGAGCCTGAACAGGCCTTCAGTAGACGTTTTGAATTGCTGCAAATTGCCGAGCCAACGGAAGAGAAAGCTATTAAAATGCTTGAAAAGGTATTGGATAGGTATGAACAGCACCATGAATTGAAGGTAGACAGCGCCGCACTTCCCGTAACAGTGTCGCTGGCAAAAAGATACTTAAAGGATCGCCATCTGCCTGATTCGGCATTCGATCTTATGGACCGTAGTATGGCGGCACTAAAGCTTGCGCAAAGTGGTTCGCTCAGCATCCTTGAGCAGATAGACGACGAATTTCAGCATCTCAGAGCTGAACTGCAACAGAAGAGCGAGCGGGAGCAGTTTGATGCATATAAGTGGCTTACTGAAGCGCTGTTTAATAGGTTGAGCCCCATTCTCTTGGGAATGTTAAATGAAGAGGAACGTTATGAAGACCTGGAATCTGCTCAACACTATGCTGACTTTCTTGTACACATCATACCACAGTTGAAAATGCATGCGGAACAGTTGTCCGATACGCTCACCAAGCAGGATGTTGTTGCGGTGATGGCGCATAAAACTGGAATTCCGATGGGAAAACTACAGGCCGGAGAAAAAGAAAAGCTGCTGCAGATTGAAAGTTACCTACAGAAGCGTGTCGTAGGGCAGGATCAGGCTATCAAAGCAGTGTCGGAGGCCATACTGGAGTCGAGAAGTGGTTTGAATAAAAAAGGCCAGCCCATTGGCTCTTTCTTCCTTTTGGGACCTACAGGTACCGGGAAAACAGAACTTGCAAAATCCATAGCCGAGTTTCTATTCAATGATGAGAAAGCAATGATCCGCTTTGATATGTCGGAATTTAAGGAGGAACATAGTGCGGCATTGCTCTATGGAGCTCCGCCGGGTTATGTAGGGTATGAGGAAGGTGGACTGCTGGTCAACAAAATCAGACAGCAACCTTATTCGGTTTTGCTTTTTGACGAAATCGAAAAAGCACATCCTTCGGTATTTGATACATTCTTACAGATACTGGACGAAGGCATGATGCACGACCGCTTAGGAAAAGCTGGTGATTTTAGCAATTCCCTGATTTTATTTACTTCTAACATTGGGAGTGAGTGGATTGCTGGACAAATCGATGCGGGTAAGGGCTTCCCAACGCATAATCAGTTGATGGAAATCATGACCGCCCATTTTAGGCCTGAGTTTTTGGCGCGTATTGCTGAAATTGTGCCTTTCGCGCCAATATCTAAAGATAATGTCGTTAAAATCTTTGATATTCAACTCCAACAGCTCATTCAGCTGCTCGACAAGCAGGGGGTTGATCTGCTCGTAACTGCCGAAGCCAAGCAAGCTATTGCGATGAAGGGCTTTACGCCCAAATACGGTGCAAGGCAGCTGGCCGCAGGTATTCGCAATGAACTGCGGCGTCCGATTTCAAAAATGCTTATTGCAGGCGAGTTGAATAAATGGGACATACTGACGGTCGGCTGGGATGCAAGTCAGGAAATTCTCACATGGGAAATAAAACAGAAATAGCTGTATGTTGTTTTAATACAGTGTACTAACGCGTTGGCTGGCGGTATTCTGTTGATATTTTAGTATATTGTAATTAGAATAGGACAAATTAATTAGAGTATAAACTTAATTTTTAGATATATGTTTGAGTACGAAATTGGTGGAAACGAAAGGAAAGTTGAGACTTCGGAATCCATTGTGGACATCTCGTTCAATAAAACGATGTTTATTCAGAAATTGACCGATAATGAACCTTTGCGTCCAGAGAAAGTAGAAGGACTAAAGAAAGTGGAGGATGTATTTGCGCATTTCAAGCCAAGTGTGGGCGTATCCTTTGAAGATGAAGACGGTAGCAGCGTTCATGAACAGCTGAAATTTCAAAATCTGGGGGATTTTTCAGCAAAGAATCTAACGATGCAAAGTGATTTTTTGTCTAATCTAAGTGTTCAAAAAGATCTTTCTGCAAGTGTGATTAAACAGCTGAAATCGAATAAAACTTTGAAATCTGCCATTGAGAATGCCGAAACAAAGGCTGCATTTATCAATGTGCTGAAAAATTTTATCGCTGAATTAGAAGCTAATAAATAGGACCTATGGCAAATACACAAGAAGAAAAGGCGGCACAAGCGGGTAGCGCTGCCGGATATAAAGAGGTAAAGGATCGTGCAGCTACCGAAAGCTTGCAAGAAAGTTTGGATAAGCTGGTGCGTGTGGGGGGCTTTGATCTATTGGAAGCATCGGTGGATGGTATCCAAAATTTAAATCCGGAACGTAAAGCACGCAAGCAGATTTTTTTGAGCGATGACCAAAAAAAGAAGGAACGTGAACAACTTAAGAAGAAGATGGAACTTTGGGTAGATCTGTTGGAAAATTCGGATTCCGTTGCTTCTATGGTGGATAAAAGCGCTGAAAAGCTGAAGGTAGCCGAAGAGACATTGAACCGCAATTTGGGAACGGCTTTGGAAGCAACCCGTGAGCTGGAGCAGGCTTATCGCTCTGTCCACTTGTTCTATAAGAACACAGAAGCTGATAAAGTGGACAATGTGGTCCTCATGAATGCCAGTATGGACCAGCTGACAGACCTGGACAACCCGCGTTTTATCGAATATGTGTCTGAAGAGTTTAAACAGAATTATGATAGGCTCGACCTGCGCGACAACTATTCGCTATTGGTGTTGCCAGGCTATCTAGGATCCAACAAGGTATTGGATCGATGGGCGAAAATTGCCAATGCGAATAAAGCGATGCTCGTCACCGATTTTGCGGATCTCGAACAGCCGGATGATGTGATTGACCTCTTCACATCTGGTAATTACACCAGCGCGGAAGCGTATAAATCCAACGTCATCATGACGACCAACTGGTTGATTGGACGGGAGAAAAATACCACTGTAGGCGAGGAGGAAGATCTGACTGTACCGGGCTCTGCTGCGCTGGCGGGAAAAATGTATTATACATTGATGTCGCAGGTAACCGCAGGAAAGAAACACGGTACAATCAATGAGGTTGATGGCGTAAAGTTTGACCTTAAGAAAAGTGAAATTTCGCATCTCGAACGTATTGGATTGGTTCCAATGGTGAATGAATATGGAAAGGTGATGGCATTCTCCGCCAAAACGTTATTTAATGGTGATAATATTGGCTTGCAGACTTACTCTGTGGTGCGTGTATTTGATTATGTGACCAAAGTCCTCTTTGATTTTCTGAACCGCAGAGCGTTTGAAAATTGGACGACCAAGACGGAAAAAGATTTGCGTGCGCAGATTGTAAAATTTTTGGACAGTATTCAAGGACCAGATAGATTGATTGAGCGCTTCAAAATCATGCGATTTGAACGTGATGATCAGCAAAAAGATAAAATTCATCTTGATATCCATATTACTCCATTCTTTCCTGCCAAAAGTTTTATGGTCAAATTGGATGGCTACAAGGGGGAAGATGAAAGCACAACATGGGCTAGTGAGTACAATCAGCAATAAATGAGTTTATATGGAATTTTACCTGGATAAACCTTTACAGTTAAACCTCCCAGTGGAGAATCAGCGGTTGAAAGAGTCTGATCTGGGTAAATCCATTTCAAACTATTTGGAGCTGATCATATTTACCCGAAAGGGAGAGCACCGCTTTAACGCCGATTTTGGATGTGCCATTTGGGACCTGGATTTTGAATTGATCGTCAGCGAGAGTCTATGGGAAGAAAAGTTTAGAAAATCACTGCTCGATTGCATTACGCGTTATGAGTGGCGCATCGCACAGGTGGCGGTCAAGGTCAATATTTCTGAAGTGGAAACATTCTTTCCAAAGCGGAAGGTAGCGGAGATCAAAAAGAAAGTAATGATTTATGTGGAGGGTAAGATGGTGGAGACTGGGGAGCGCTATGCATTCAGTACTTCGTTATTTTTAAGTCCTTTAGCTAAGTAGTGAGCAAAGAGCAGATGAACGATATTTTTTACTCCAGTAAGGAAGAGATTCGCAATAGGATCATTAAGAAGGCCCAGGAGCTTTGGGGAATCCAAAAGGTATTTGACTTTGATCCGGTGGTCCTTTTATTGATGGAAGTGCTGAGCAGTGAGATCTTTCAGGTGTCGAATGATGTGCGCGATTTTGAGAATCGGATTTTTGATAAGATCGGTCGTCTCTTGGCACCGGACTATCTGGTAGCGCCACTACCAGCTCATGCGATCTTGCTGTACCAACCTAGTGAAGCTGAGGCGCGTATAAGCCCTTACCTGCATATGAACATGAAGAAAAAAATTTCTTCTGTAGGCGCTTCAAAAGAGGAAAAAATGGTGGAAATGAATTTTTCCAGTTTGGAAGAAGTGCATCTATTTCATGGAAAGATCCGTTATATGGCTACCCCTATGCACCTGTTTGAAATACAGCCCAATGTAAAACGTTCATTAGGAAAATCGCTGCACATCAATACTGGGCATTCCATCTTTCTGGGTATAAAATGTTTGGAGTACGACCGTAGGAAAGCCTTTGCGGGTTTAAATTTCTATTTCGACTGGGGCAATTATCAGGTCAACCGGGAGATCTACAAAGTGCTAAACCTTGGAAAATGGCACCTGAATGGAATTCCCATAAAACACCATCAAAATAGATTTTTAAAACGGTCGGATCGCTTAGTGGATGAACTGTTTGACCGAAAAAATTACCTCTTTAACTTAAGTCAGGACATAGAGGGCTATTATCAGCAGCATTTTCTGACCTTGGACGATGAGCCGGATGCGGCTTGTTTTGGGAAAACTAGTTCGCTACCGGAGGAAATTGTAGCGCATTTTGAACAGCAGATGACGGATCACCTCGAGCAGGATCTGGATTGGATTCGTATTGACATGCCGACTTCCATGCCGGTGCAGCTGCTTGATGAACTCCATGTACAAATAAATGCATTTCCCGTTGTCAATAAGCGCTTGGTCGAAGGTAAGCATCGGGTGAAAGCCCTTAAAAACATTGTTGGTATCGAAACCGCACAGCTTGAACAACTACTGACGGTGGAAGAGGTATTGGATCAGGAGGGGGAAAAATATAGTGAAGTGCCTTACAACAGATCTGGTGTACACGCCGAAGCAGGGTTTTACACCGTGCGGCAGGGTGGAGTCGAAAGGCTTGATAATCGCACTGCCAAAGATTTGCTGGATTACCTGTTTGAACTGATACGGGATGAAAAAGCTGCTTTTGCATCTTATAATGCTGATTTCTTGAATGCTATATTGCGTGAGTTGGACAAAAACTTAGCAATGATACAGCAGAAGGGAAAGGCCCTGCATCTCCGGCAGAATGATTTCAAGCAATACATTGTGATGAATCCAAAAAATGATGGCGACCTTCTTTTTACAAAGATGTGGATGACCCAAGCGGAGCTAGCGAACGGCATTGCTGTCGGTACGCCTTTGCAGATCCAGTTGGGTGCGGTAAAAAATTATGAACAGCTTGTGTTTCTTACCACAAGTAGAGGCGGACGTTCGCGTCTCAACCGAAGGGATAGTTTGCAAGCTTTTAAATACAATGTGACCACCGGAGATCGCATCGTTAGTAAGAATGATATTATCAATTTCATTAAACTGGAACTCGGACAGGTGGTTAAACGTATTGAAATTAAGTCTGGAGTAATGATGGATGCCGATCCAAGAAAAGGGTTTCAGAAAACTACTGATATCTACGTGGAGCCTGATGGAAGCTTTGATCTGGAAGACTCCGAGTGGAATGAGTTATTGGAACAGGTGATGAGTAAGCTACAGGTGCGCAGCAGCATGGAGGTGCACTATCGTCTGCTACTGAAGACGCTATAAGTTGTTGTATAGCAAGTAGGCTGGCCCGTCGCGTAGGCTACAATGAAGTAGACTACAGTTATGTCGACTACAGTATATTGACTACAGGTATGAGGTGTGTCCCAATACAGTGTGGTTGTTGCCCTGCTCATCGCTTAAATAGCTATGTTTCACCTCTGGAAGGAGGTCATAGCGCAATTGTCGGTTTAAATGAGCCGGGAAAAGGTTGTCCAGCACCAGATGAATGATATATTCGTCTTTGGCGTTGGGCAGATAGTTCTTTAAAAGTTGGGGATAAGACGGCCCTATTGTGATGTTAAGATAGCTCTCATTGCGCTCAAAGTTCATCGTGGTCAAACTGTCGACTCCGAGCTGGCAATAGCCCAATGTACTGGGTGGAAGCCCGATTTCTTGCCAGTCGATTTTGCGGTCATGTGTTGCACGATGGATTTCAATGGGCATGTTGAGCAGGTTGCGCAACAGCTGTTGAGCATAAGCCATATCGTTTTTATGATTGTGGATTTCAGGGATAAAATGCATCCAGATCACACGCTGGCGCGGGCTCAGGCGGTGTAGTTCGGGAAAATTGGAGAGTAGTAGGTTGCTCATATCCTGATACGTTGTCTGCATATCAAGACGGCTTTCATATTGATCCAGTTGCGTCCGTAAATAGAACAGTTCGTTTTCGAATGGAGCGAAGAACTGACGGGCATTTTGCTCCTGGCGACGCTTGTTTCGAACATCCTGGATCATCACATCTTCGTCAAGAATTTCACTGCCAGCATGTAGGGTATGAAAGAGGCCTTCGGGAAGCATATCATAAAAGCCTTCACGGTTCATATGGATGCGTACAAATTCTTCATTGCTCGTCTCGGAGATATAAGGGCTGACAGATTGAATTTCTGTGGAGAATGGGCGACGGCTTGAACCGTCACAGGTAAAGATAATATGATCTGGATCTACGCCGTGCTGAATAAGATCAGCCGCCTTTTGGCTGGCCTTGATATCTGATGTCATGCTATTGCTGGTGAATAAACCGTCCTTTTTTTTCATAGAAATCATTTTTCCTTGAACATATAAGCCCAATAGATTGTTTTAACCCAGTAGATTGTTTTCAAGCTGACCGGGGATTTTAATTATAAATTGTTTATTTAAAGATAGTATATTAGTTTGTGAATACTGCAACAGCTGAAATGGAAGTACAAACAGTTTTTTTGAGGTACATACTTGCGCCTTTATTAGTATTTATTTCGACAATTGTATTGTCGGTCTGGAATAAGAAGAATTCTCTTCTTAGCAATAAGAAGTTAATTATTTCGATCCTTCTAGGAGGACTAGCGCTGGCATTGCCCGGTTTTTTCGGGTTTTTGGGCTTTGGCTATATGCCCTGGGGCTATTTTATGACCATGATGTACGCGTTGGGACTAGGGGTGCTTTGGGTGTATCTGCTGAGTAAATGGGATCTCAACACGTTGGAGAACAAAAAGGTATTTGTGTTTTTCGTCATGCTGGTCATGCTGTTGCTGGGGATATATATATATAAACTGTTTTTCGATTGGATGAGCCCATTCCGATTGGGCTGGTGGGCAGCCACCAGTATTTCCATTTTTATGGTTCCTATGTTCTTTTGGTGGACCTACATCGCGCTTTTATCTATCCCTATGGAAATACATCGGGTATGGGAATACCCCCGGTTTCCCGAAGAAATCAGTCTGGATCATCTGGATTTTGATAAACTACTGGTATTAGAACTGGAACTCTATAAGGACAGCAAAGATGTGGAGCCGTTGCGCGTGAAGGTTAAAGCGCCAGAAAAAATGAACTTCGGACTGTGGTTCCAAAAATTTATTGAAGATTATAATGCCAAATTTCCAAGCGCCCCGGTTCGCTTCGTGGACGATCAGGGAGAATACCAGCGCTGGATATTTGTTGTGAAGAGGTCTATCTTTAGAAGAAATGTATATATAGACCCCAATGCAGACATTTCAGGCAATCAGATTACAGAAAAAATGACTATTCACGCCAAGCGTGTTTCAGAAACTATAGGATAACATTAAGCTTATGCAAAAACCATTAAATTACGAAGGTATCAATTGGGTGGATGGGATGAAACTCTCCAGTGGTGATTTTGTTCATACGGATCTCTATACCCAAGATCTCGTCCGCGACGGCATATCAGTGGGGCTCCATCATGCGAATTTTGGATTGTTGCCAGCCTTTGCGGGGTATGATCGTTCTTTTGATATTTCGCTGCTGAAAAAAAATACAAATTATCTGGAGGTTGAAGTTCGGTTTTGCAATGCGGTCACCAGTGATGGGAACCGAATCAATATTGCCTATCAGCAAGGTGCGGTAGAGGCGAATTTTAGTGCCTTTATGGATGTGTCGAAAATTGCTGTCGGCGAGCATTATGTAGTTTTATATGTACATTCATTTAGAAAATCGGCTTTTGGCGAACCTAATCCGGAGGAATCACCCCTTCGTTACCCGTTTGTAAAAAAAGAATATACGATCGACATTGTGACGAAGTCCGCAGTACAGCAACGGCAGGTGAGTGGTTCTTTTCTGCCTATCGGCAAGCTTGTAAACGACGGACAGGAAACTTTATTGCTTTCGCAATACATTATGCCTTGCGTTTATATCGAAAGCCATCCGCAATTGATGGATTTTCACAACCGCTTTTACCGAGCATTGAATGAGTTTCAGTCAGCCGCATATCGCATCATGGATAAAACAGTGAATAAGCCTAAGATCACCGAGCTGGGGCTTAATATCCGCTTTATTACTGAACGTATCTTAGCGTATATGGCCACTTCATTTTTTGAATACCGATCTATCCTTCCGCAAAAGGCACCCATTTATCTTTTAAAATATTTTTCGGATTTTGCACATGTATTTTTTAATGCTGTACGGCTGATCGAATCTGCTGAACGGGAGGAAATGCTAAAATATTTTTATGAGTGGAAAGATGTGACACCCGGAAATTTTGAGGAACGTTTATCAAACCTTATTGAATTGCGTTACGATCATCTGGAAATTGCAGAAGCGATGGAATGCGTGGCTGATTTTATGCAGGTAATGGTTTCGTTATGGGGTAAATTGGCGACGTTGGAATATATTGGTCAACGACGGGAAAATATAGTCGTTGCTGAGCAAAAGGTTGTGCAGGAGGTACAGACGAAGCGAACCTGGTCTTTGCTGGATTAGTAGATTTATTGGGTGAGATCGGTTTGCGTTTCATTTTTTTTGCTTATGTTAGCAAAAGATGAAGAACGTTTTATTAATCAATGGGGATCTTTTTAAAACAGCGTCTACTGACTTCCTGATGGATGCTTACCGAACAGGTGTAATGCAGGCGGATGGCATTGTACATGATCTGCGGATCGCAGATCTACTTTTTAATTACAATATTCAACTTCCTTCGTTGCATTCGACATCTTTGGAAGCCGATCTGCAGTTTGCTTTGCGTCGTCTTCATTGGGCCAAACATATCGTATTGTTCTGTCCCGTTTACCGTTCATATATCCCCTCCAAGATCAAAGGCTTTTTTGATCGCCTGTTCTTGCCCTATCAAAGCAGTCTGGATGTTAACCGCATTGATAACAATTTCTATGGTAAATCTGCCCGAATAGTAAGTATATTGGATCAAGATCTCTTTGCTGAATATAACCTTTACAAAAAGACAAACTTTATGAGCGTGAAGAAGGATGTCTTCGAACGCTGTCATATTTCGCCTGTGCGAACATCCGCCATGGGCGAACTGCATCAGCTGAACAACTCATACAGTTCAAAATGGGCAGATAAACTCGCACGGTTTGGCCGGATTGATCTCGTATAAATGTGCTATAAACATCTTTTAAGTGTACTACAAATAGCTTTACAACATGGAATCACTCTTTAATGCCTGGAAAACCAGCCGTATGGCATACCTCAAATTTTTTGAGCACTATTCCCTAGAAGAGCTCAACCGCATTCCTACTGGCTTTGGCAACAACCTGATCTGGAATATCGGTCATATCATTGCCACACAGCATAAATTAATTTATATCGGATCGGATGTAAAAGGGCATATTCCAGAAGAAGTTTTCCTGAAGTACCAGTCGGGTACAAAACCCACAGTACCGGTATCCCAACAGGAAGCGGATCTGCTTAAAAGTTTGCTTGTTGAACAGATTGAGCCGACTATCCTGGATTTTAACAACAAAGTATTTCTCCATTACAACGCCCGTACCACGGGGACGGGCTTCCATGTCACTTCAATATACGATGCCTTCGAATGGAATAATTTTCATGAAGGGCTCCACCTGGGCTATATGATGAGCATTAAGAAGTTTATCTAACGAAGTCCCCAATTTTAGAACGCTTTGCAGGCCAACTTGCATATTGATGTGCCAGTATTCATGATTTAATTTTCATGGTTTTCGTGGATTGTCTTCAAATGGACTAACGATTAGTTTTGTAATAGAGCTGAGTAATGCAGCGAATTTTTCTTCGCAAATCAGCTTACAACGAACGAAAGTTTTATGAAATATTTAGATATGAAATACAGCACAAAAGCGTTAGTCCTCCCGCTATTGTTTACAACGATAGCCTGTGGTAAATCCCAAGATTCTGGTTCGTATCAGCAGACGTTCAATGAACGCATGAATAGACAGGCCTATCTGGGCAGTACCGAGTCGACCATGTATTTACATGGATACGATCGTTTAGCGCCGGTAAAGGGAAAAGGGTCTTTCAGCATCGATAAAATAAAAGGTGATAGCTCCACCTTGGTACTTGTCATGGAACTGTCTGGCCAAGAGGGATTTTCTTTTGCTATTCCAGGGAAGCAAACCGGGCGCTCGTGGCGGTTTACCGCCGAATCGGGCGAGTTATCCGTTGCCGACAACGGAGAAGTCAATGGATCGCTGACCGCCAGTGCTAAGGAGATCATGTGGAAGGGACGACTTTTTGACGACAAGATGATGCTGGACGTCAAAATTAAATATCTTAAATCCGGTGGCGGTGTACCTGCAGAATCTATCTTAAATACACATTTTGAGCTTCTTAGATCGGGCGGCCAACAGGGGGGCAATGGGCAACAGGGCTGCACCATTGTATGGGAATCACGGCCGGTATTCAATGTCTATGAAGGCGGTGTAAACCTGATTTATGTGCCGGTGTGCCACTGATGGTTGCACTGTCTAACGACAGCGCGTTGCTTATTAGATAAACTTCATTTCAGTAGCCTTGTGGATCAAGGAAGCCGAATTGCTGACGGAAAATTTTTGTAGCAGATTTCGACGGTGACTTTCGACAGTCAGTGGGCTGATAAACATCAATTCCCCAATTTTGGGCGTGGTATAACCTTGCGCCATCCATTTGAGTACCTCGCGCTCTCTTTCTGTAATCTTTGGAACAGAATCTTGCTGATTCCCTTTTAATATGAAGTTCATTTCTCGGCTGAGCACCTGTTCGCCCTGATGAACGGAATGTATACCTTGAATTAAGTCTTCGGCAGATACATTTTTGAGAAGATAACCCAAGGCGCCCGCCTGAAGCATACGAAGGGCGATGCTGCCTTCATTTAGGTTGCTGATTGCAATAACCTGTGTGTTAGGAAAATCCTTTTTTATGATTGCAGTGGCATCGATACCATTCATGCCGGGCATGTTGATGTCGACCAAAACAATATCGACAGATTGGGTTTGAAGAAAAGCTAAAGCATCAGACGACGAGGTAAATGTGCCCAGTAAAACGATGTCTGCGCTGTTCTTTAAAATAAATTCAAATCCATTCAGTACGAGTGGATGATCGTCTACGATAATAACTGAAATAATCTTATCCATGTATATTAAGTTGAATATGGAATGATGCGCCGTTTCCTACTGCTGCATCAATCTCTAATTGTCCATTTAAGATGTCGACCCGGTTGCGAATGTTGGAAATACCAATCCCTTCCTTGGTCATTGTTGCATGCTGGGGATCAAAACCCTTGCCGTTGTCCTCTACGTTCATGTGGAATTTATCCGCCACCTGACTACATTGTACCCACACCTGCGAAGCTCCGCTATGCTTTATGGCATTGGTCAGTAATTCCTGCAGAATCCGGTACGCCGCGATCAGAAAATCTTGCCGGTAGTGTTCTCGTAGATTTGAAGCCTGAAAATCGACCTGAAGGTCGGGATGTGACATAGCATTGCAAAGATCCCTGAGGGCGACTTCCAGACCCATGTATAGCAAAGACTCTGGCATCATATTGCGTGCTATCCGCCGGAGTTCGTCAACGGAATGATCCAGTTGTTCAATGATTACATGGAGATCCGTCGTTTTTGCAGCTTCTTGCTGAGGATTGGCATTTGCCGCAACCGCCGAAAGTTTTAGTTTGGTACTCGCCAATATTCCGCCCAATCCGTCGTGCAGATCCCGTGCGATGCGGCTTCGCTCTCTTTCCTGTCCCTGTAACATCGCATTATAAAGATTCAATTTTTCTTGTTGCTTACGATTTTTAATTTCCTCCTCTAAGAGCATCTCTTTGTGGGTGGCTAACTTTTTCTTGTTGAGGAAGGCGGTGTACCAGGTGAAAGATAAAAAGGATAAAATAAGCATAGCGAAAGCAAGAACACCGACCCACATGCGCGTCTTTTGAAGGGCGAGCTGATGCCCTTGGTTCTCTGTTTTTATACGCAATAGTTCCTTTTCTTTTTCTGCCGTCTGATATATTTTTTCCAGTTCCATGATTCGCGCATTGCCCTTATCCCGATAGAGGGTATCGGATAGTTTTTTGTGCGCTTCGTACCAGTGGGTAGCTTCTCGCCATCGTCCCAATTTAACGGCTGTGGTCGCGAGGTTATCATACACCATTTGCTTGTTTCTGAGGGACTCTTTGTTTTGTACATAAGGAAGTACGGCCAACAGCTTGTCCAGGGCAGCCTGATATTGTCCCGCTTCTTTTAACGCAGTGAATTGATCAAAAATAATGGATGCCGTCATATCCTTATTTTGCTGTCTTTTAGCATCAGCAAGACCATGCTCAAAATGGATGTTAGCCTTGGACATGTTCTTTTTTGCTGCCCAATAGCTTCCTGTAACAGTGTGGTAAATGGGTATATAGGATGAATTGGGAATACGGAGGCTTATTTTCTCAGCCTTATCGAGCCGTTTTTTTGCTTCTATACCATCCTGCCGAAACAACGCATTGCGGGCAGCATTGACGTATAATGTCAAAAGCTGTTCATCGGAATCTTTTCTCCCCTGTAGCAGATGAAAAGCCTTCTCATAGTATTGTTCGGACTTGCCATATGCCTGGAGGTTCATCAACACCATGGCAACATTCTGGTAATTATTGCCCAGCAGGATAGTATCCTGGAGCTGTTCCGCTATCGGTATCACTTTATTGAGCAGCACATGTACATATTCATCCGACTTTCCCTCGCGCTGAAGTAATGCGCCATAACTTCCCCAAAGCCTTGCACGGTGCTTTTGGGCGGAGACATTATTTTTCTGATCGATCTTTTTAAGCTGATCTTCGGCCTGTAAGTAAAGCTGTTTTGCCTGTAAAGGTGCTGAGTCAAAGTAGACTGCAGCGCGGTAGAAATAAGATAAGCCCCTATAGTAGGTGGATTTTCGCATGGGCCCTAATACCTGTTCGGCTTCTGCGATATACTTGAGCGCTTGGGTACTATCGTAATCGCACCAAAAAAAGCTCAATTCATACAGGGCTTGGGCCTTGCTCGCCTGATCGTCCACACGCAGTAGTTGTTGATAAAGGCTATCGCTATACTGCTCAAGTTGATTCTTTTGCTGGCCAAGGGCATTGAAGCGGGGTAGTGCACAGAGCACTGCGATAAATAGTAACATTTTATGCATGCACGGGAAACAGAATATTGATTTCTCAAAATACAAAATAATTCTTATTACCGCCAAATCATCTGTCCATCAGCGCTTTCAATTCTGTCTTTTCCTTTCCAAATGACAGGAAGGACTTCGGAAGCACTATTGATTTCTAAACCAACATCATGTTGCTTACCATCATTCGGAATAATTTGCAGATCCCATAGGTATCCAAGTGTTCCCGTAGACCGATAGTTGGTGCCAATCAATAGGTGTTTTCCATCGGGTGAGAATTCTGGCATCGACTCTTTAAAATTGCTTGAAGTGACCTGCTTTAGGTTATTTCCGTCTACATCCATGGTGTAGATATGATTACCGATGTTGAGTGCAAATTGGGTTCCCGCCTGGTTGACCGTCAGCTTGCCCCAGTCCTGATAGTTCATTTCCTTCACCAAGGCTCCCGAGTTATAAGGGGGAGCGATCTTTATAATATACTTTCCATGTGTCAAGACAATGTTATTTCCTGGTAGCCATACCCGGGATTCGTTGAAACCCAGCCGTTCACCATTGATATCTACAATACGTGCGACAAATTCGCCGTTTCGCTTTAAAATGGTCACCCCGTCCTGAAAGTCATTTGACGTAACCATGATCAAGCTGTTGTCGGGGGACAAGTAGCCTTTGCAGTAGGTGTTGCCAGCAGGACTGTTATAAATAAATTCTTCAACGATGTTGCCACTGTTCATATCACTGATCGTAAACTTCACATCGTATTGGCCGAATGTGCTGGCATTTACTGCGGTTAGTTTCCATTTTCCATCGCGCGAAATATCAAAATTATTGAGCTTTGAATCATCTGGTATAAAAGATCCGCCGATGCCATCGGGTAAGCTCATCTTCAGCACCCCTTCAGTCGCCCAATCGTAATAAATCGTTCCCTTCAATGCAGCGGGGTAAGTGCTCGATCCGCTACCATTGTCTACACTATCCTTTGAGCAAGAGCTGACAATCAATAAAGTAAATAGCTGTGCGGCTATGCAAAATAACTTTTTCATTGTTCTTTTCTTTTGGTATAATCCAAAATTACACGCTTGATGATTTTAAATCAATCCACGAAAACTAGGGTTTTATTTAAAATACACGTCAACTTGTTTTGTGCTGGCGCAGCATCATCGATTTGTAGAAATCACTTTGTCATACTAAAAATACGAAAACGTTATAGTTAAAGAACGAAAACGTTGTAGTTAAATATTGATAACTTCAAAGTCAGATGTTTTTGCACACATTGCTAACGGTGGGGAGTATAGCTCCAAGCACGTTTTTGATTGAAATGTCTGTTATTGAGACAAAGTCGCAATTTTTTGATACAATATCGTCCTGTTTTTCTAATTCCTAATCTTCACTTTTACAATTAAGATTCCTTGAATAAAGGGAGCCAATTATAAAATTACTGAATCATCTAAAGTGAGTATTTCTTTATGGGAAACAATTGTAAACTAAAACAAAATCCATTTTATGGTTTTGCCACTAGCAAATGGATACCCTGTTCCTGCCTGTGGTGTCTTGTTGCTTTCACGAGTCCTGCTGCGATACTAAGGGCGAATGTCCCGGTTTTAAAGACCTTGGACGGGGCTATCCAAAATCGTGAGATTACAGGTAAAATAACAGATGATACCGGCCAGCCGCTAGCTGCCGTGACCGTCAACGTGGCTGGTAGCAACGTAAGTACTGCCTCAAAGGCGGATGGAACCTATACCATTACCATACCTGTCGGAAGCAAAAAGTTAGTTTTTACGCGGTTGGGATACAAGAGCCAGGAAATTGACCTAACAGCAACCAAGGTCGTCAATGTGGAGCTGACATCTACCACGGGCGAGCTGGATGAAGTTGTGGTGGTGGGGTATGGTACCATGCGCAAAAAAGACCTGACGGGCTCGGTTACACAAATCCATCCGGATCGCATCGCCAATGAAAACCCAAAAACCGTACAGGATATTCTGCGTGGCTCGGCAGGACTGAATATTGGCTATGACGCCTCGGCAAAAGGGGGCGGCTCCATTGAGGTAAGGGGTAAGCGGTCGGTATACGATAGCAACAGCGGTCACAACAACCCTTTGCTGGTGCTTGATGGTATGATTTTCTATGGTGAACTTTCTGAAATCAATCCGGATGACATTGAGCAGATTGATGTCCTGAAGGATGCTTCCGCTGCAGCTATCTACGGCTCAAAAGCGGCTAGTGGCGTAATTATCATCAGCACGAAAAAAGGGAAGCAGGGCAAACCGACCATCAATATGACGATGAATGCCGGTGCAACACAGTTGAGCGAATACCGCAAAAGATTCAGTCCCGATGCTTACTTGCAGCACCGTGAAGACTGGTATACCAAAAATACCTACGGCATTAACCCCACAACGGGCTTATACGAGGCTTATCAGACGCGGGATGCTAACGGTAACCTCACGGTGCCTTATGGCTTTTATCTCAATCCGGGACAGCTACCGGGCTCGTTGTCGCTCGATGCTTGGCGCGCACAGTCGACCAATGAAAGTGGCGAGTCTGACCGGAGCATCTGGGGCCGCCGTTTGGGTCTGCAAGGGAATGCCCTGCAGAACTTTCTGGATGGAAAAACGGTCGACTGGGCCGATCATACCTTTCGTACTGGTCTTAATCAGGATTATAATGCTAGCATCAGCGGAGCGAGCGATAGGGTAAACTATTACCTGTCTATGGGCTACCTCAAAAATGAGGGCGCTGTCGTGAGCGATACCTACAAGGCTGTGCGGGCCAATATGAAAATCAATGCAAAGGTGACCAACTGGCTGGAGCTGGGGGCAAACGTAAATTTCCAGGACCGTTCGGACGGAAATATTGATATCGATATGGATCAAATCCTGCGCAACAGCCCGTACGCAGATTACGCTGATGCCAACGGCAATCCGCTGCAATATCCGCTCAGCGAACAGTTCAGCCAGCGGGGGTACAATTATGATTTTCAGAAGAAATACCTTGAGCTGGACAAAGGGTATTCGGTGGTTAACTCCATTTTCAATGCGAAAATTAAACTGCCCTTTAATATTACGTATTCATTTAATGCGTCGCCACGCTTGCAGTATTTCCATGACCGTTACTTTATGTCGGCCGAACTACCCGGATCCAATCCGGCCGATCGAGGTGCAAACCGCGAACAAACCAAACGGTTCGACTGGTCGCTCAATAACACCATCAGCTGGGAACAGACCTTTGCGGATAGGCATCGCCTGATGGTAACTTTGGTGCAGGAAGCAGAAGAACAGCAGTCCTGGAAAGATCGCATTGAGGCACGCAATATCTTACCGTCGGATGCCCTCGGCTTTCACAATACCAAAAATGGCTCGAAAGAAAACAGCAGCTTTGATAGCTACGATACCCATCAGACAGCAGATGCCTTATTGGCCCGTTTATTTTATGCCTACGATGACCGCTATATGCTCACGACGTCTATCCGACGGGATGGTTATTCGGCTTTCGGTACTTCCAACCCCTATGCAACTTTTCCTTCCGTGGCCTTAGCCTGGAACTTTACCAAAGAAAAATTCTTTAAATGGGGCGATGTAATGGATTATGGTAAGTTGCGCGTTTCCTATGGTAAAAATGGAAACAGGCAACTGGCCGATCCGAATCTGGCGTTGGCCAACCTGTATTCGGGTAGTGGCAAAATGCATGGTTACCTCAACTCGGCCGGTGAGCTGGTCCAATACCGCTACCTGATGGTGGATCGGCTGGCCAATCCAAACCTGCAGTGGGAAAAGACCACAGCATGGAATTTTGGTCTGGACTTCGGATTTTTTAAAAATCGCATCTCAGGAACACTGGAGTATTATCTGATGCAAACCCACGACATGATCATGGAGCAGAAGTTGCCCAATTTTACCGGATTTGGAAGTATCACCACCAACTTGGGGCAGGTGGACAACAAAGGAATTGAACTGACCTTAAACACCGTCAACCTGAAGAAAGAAAAACTACAATGGTCTACCAGCTTCAATTTCGCCTATAATAAAAATCAGATCGTACATCTTTATAAAAACTACCAAGATGTGCTGGATGCCAATGGAAATGTGGTCGGCCGTAAGGAAATGGATGAGATTTCGAACAATTGGTTTATCGGACAGCCTATTGGTGCCATCTGGAATTATCACGTGACGGGGATCTGGCAGGCCAATGAAGTGGCAGAGGCTGCTCAATATGGGCAGGCTCCTGGTGATCCGAAAGTAGCCAATGTGTATACCGCAGATGATGTTGTGAACGGCGATGTAACAAAACCTGTATATAATAATAATGACAAGGTTTTTTTAGGGCAGACGGATCCCCGTTTCCGTTGGTCGATGCGCAATGAGTTTATCCTATGGAACGACCTTAGTTTTTCGTTTAATATCTATTCGGCCATGGGACACAAAAGTTTGTCGGGCAATTACCTGAATAACGATGATGATGGCGGCCGTATGGCCTATGGGCTGGCTAATCTGCCCGCAAAGGAATACTGGACGCCGGACAATCCCACCGATCGCTATGGCCGTATCGAGGCCAAGGGACCGATCGGTGCCGAGGGTGCAGCGCGGCTATACGACCGCTCGTTTATCCGGCTCGACAACATCTCGGTAGGCTATACGCTGCCAAGAAATCTGACCTCCAGATACAACCTCAACCGGGTGAAGCTGTATGGTACGGTGCGCAATGTGGCGACCTGGGCAAAGGACTGGGAATACGGCGATCCAGAGACGGAATCCTGGGCCTCAAGGGTATTTACCTTCGGTGTTAATTTATCTTTATAACCTGATTAATTGTGATGTACATGAACGATATACGAAACAAATCCAGATCCGCAGGCAGAGGCATCGCCTTTTTGCTTGCCAGTACGCTAGCGATAAGCAGCTGCTCGAAGGAATTTCTGCAGCCCGATCCGCTGTCAATTTATTTACCAAACGAAACTTTTAATACCGAGTCTGGTTTACTTTCTGCAATGGCTATCTGCGACCGCCATCTAAAGGGGTATTGGGCCACAGATCATAACGAGATGCTGACCCTGGGTACAGAATACATCTTTTCTGAACTGATGGTGGCCAGCAATACCGACAAACGCAGCATGATGGCGGATGTGGCCAATATGCTGACGCCGACCAGTGACAACTCCAGCTTACAGAATCTCGACCGATCCAACAGCCTATGGTATCTGTGGCAGGAAACGTATAAAGGGATCAGTTATGCCAATACCATTATCAAGTACGTGGATCAGGTTCAGACCCTGAGCGAGCAAGATCGGAATGCTTACAAAGGACGGGCTTATTTCCATAGGGCTTTCCGCTATATGGCATTGGTGTTTGAGTACGGAGATGTCCCCTTAGTAACGACAATCATCGATGTGCCCAAACAGAATTACCGAAGTACCAAGCGCGATGCCATTTTGCAGATGATGACCAAGGACATGGAATTTGCCGTCCAATGGGTACCGGATCAGAAAAATATGAGCCTGATCGGTATGATCAACAAAGGGGCCTGCCGTATGTTGCTGGCAAAATGTTATCTGGCCATAGGGGAGTACCAAAAGGCCAAAGAGCAAACCGATATCCTGATTGACCAGTCGGGCTATGCTTTGATGACTGAAAGCTTCGGTACATTTAACGATGGCGGGGAAGCGCAGACCTGGCCTATTACGCGTAATGTGATCTGGGATATGCACCGCCCCGAAAATAAACTGATCGCCAGCAACCGTGAGGTAATCATGGGGATGCCCAACCGTGGTGCCGATGCGGAGTCTTTTGTAAAAATGCTCACCATGCGGATCTTATATCCCTTTGTATTCGACTCGCGGATACAAACGACAGACGGGAAACAGGCTTTGTTGAACATCAAACGTAACAGCGGGGATTACAATGCTAAATATGATTACATGCGGGCCTTTGGTCGCGGTATAGGAACTTTTCGCCCCACTTCTTTCCAGTCCCAGGGGGTATGGGCTGTCAATGGAAAGCAAGATGAGGGCGACCTGCGCCACAGTTCCAAAGTGGGAAACTGGGTGCGCATGGCAGATTACAAGGTCAACAATAAGGCATCCAAAGATTTTGGTAAACCACTTTTACTCAACGATCCAGCTACAGGCAAACTCCTTTGTAGCGATACCATCCGTCGCTGGTACGATGTGCCACATTATAAATTTTTTCTGGACGACCCGGTAAGTGAGGCCAATATCAGCGGTTCAGACGGTTCACGGGGGGCTACCAACGGTAGCATCGCAGACTGGTACCTCTATCGCCTGGCTGAAGCTTATCTCTTGCGCGCCGAAGCAAAATATTATATCAGTCCGTCTGATGGGACAATTAAAGACGACTTAAATGCCATTCGTAAACGGGCAAAATGTACCGAGCTCTATGATGGGGCCGTTACCATTGGAGATATCATGAATGAAAGGGCTCGCGAGCTCTACTGGGAGGAATGGCGTAATGTGGAATTGAAACGGGTATCGCTTTGCCTGGCACGTAGTGGTAAACCGGATGAATGGGGAAATGTATACCATCTGGATAATTTTGATAAGCAAAGTGGTACAGATGCCATCGGGGGTAGCTACTGGTATCAACGCATTGTGCATTATAGCTTATACAACAAAGGCATCATTCATGTCAATGCAACAGGGCTAAGTGATATCAATTATACCATGGATAAGAAGAATATGTATTGGCCAATACCCAATGTAGCTATTACCTCAAATATTAAAGGCCAGTTAAAGCAAAACTATGGCTACGATGGTTATAATCCGGCTACCCCAGTATGGGATCAATGGGAGGATGCTGTTGCGGATGAGTCTAAAGTGGAATAGCCCCCAAGAGGTCCCGAGCCCTTGCGCATGCGCGCAATAAGTTCGGGATTCTTTAATACCATATTTGATAATTTAAAATCAGTTTATAAGTACATAAAACTAATTCATATGATAAAGAAGACCCTTTTGTTTTTATTGATACTTCCAGTTCAACTGTTAATCGCACAGTCGAATCTGGTAAATTTTCCGGCCGAGGCAGACCCAATGGAGGTAGGACATCGCATCGCGCATCGTTTTACTGCGGGCAAACATATGCTACATGCGGGTAAATGGATCAGCTATCCGGAGACCTTTTATTGGACGGGTGCAATTAACTATGCGCGTGTAACAAATGATGCAAAGCTGATGCAGGCAATGAAAGATCGATTTTCCAAACTCGTATCCAGCGAGCCGCAGTTGCTGCCACCGAAAAACCACGTAGACTTAAATATGTTTGGAAGTCTACCTTTGCGTCTTTACCAACTGACCAAGGAGGAAAGTTACCTCAACTTGGGCTTGCCCTACGCGGATACGCAATGGCAGGTACCAGAAAATGCGGGGCAGGAGGCTAAAAACTGGGCGCAGCAAGGATACTCCTGGCAGACCCGGATGTGGATTGACGATATGTACATGATTACCATTGTACAGACGGCTGCATTTAAAGCAACTGGTGAATCAAAATATCTCGACCGCGCGGCTAAAGAGATGGTGCTTTATTTAGATAAATTACAACGCCCCAACGGATTGTTTTACCATGCACCTGATGTTCCTTACTATTGGGGTCGTGGTAATGGCTGGATGGCCGCGGGTATGACCGAATTACTGCGCATGCTTCCGAAAGATCATGCTGACCGGCCCCGTATTTTGAAGGGCTATCTTACCATGATGGAGAGTTTGAAAAAAGAGCAGCGCAAAAGTGGCATGTGGAATCAGCTGATTGATGAAGCCGACTGTTGGGCAGAAACTTCGGGCTCGGCAATGTTTGCTTATGCGATCATAACCGGGGTAAAGCACGGCTGGTTAAATGAAAAGCAATATGGTCCCGTTGCTCGAAGAGCTTGGCTCGCGCTTGCAAAATATGTTGACGGGCAAGGAGCGGTATCGGAAATCTGTGTGGGTACCAATAAAAAGAACGATAAGCAGTATTATTACGATCGTCCTCGACATACAGGCGATTATCATGGACAGGCTGCCTACATGTGGTGTATCAATGCGCTATTGGAAACCAGCGACAATTTGTCGTTATACTAAAGTTTCGGTATTTTTGAACCACACGCTATCCATTGTGGACAGCATGCAGTGTAAGCTGACGGCAACCAAGTTGCCGTCAGCTTTTCTTAATTGCCTGCTTATATACGTATGTCTCAAAAGAAAAATATCATTACGATACAACATCCGGAATCCGTGCATCATACAAACGGCATGATTGGCTCTTGGAACGATTGGCCATTAACGGAAAAAGGGATACAACAAGCGGAAAATATCGCTGCTAATTTAAAGTCGGAGTTTCGGGATACGAAGTTTTCCGTGTATACATCACCGCTTAGCAGAACAACCCAGACCGCTGAGATCATTGGAAAACAGTTTAATGTCGTTCCCCAAGGGGCAACTGCACTAAAAGAACGTTACCTTGGACGAGCGGTGGGGCAATCGGTTCAATGGCTTAAAGACAATATCGAGGCGGAAGAACGATCAATCTACGACAAATGTTTTAGTGATGCAGAATCCAGATTTGACGTCTGGCAAAGGATGATTCCCTTTTATGAAACAGTAATGTCTGGTAACAAAGAGAATATCATCCTTGTTTCGCACGGCGATAGCTTAAGTATCTTCAATGTCATGTGGCTTGGATTGCCGGTGGAAAGCCTTCAAACAATGGATCTATACGGAGTCAGTGGTGGCGTTTCTTTTTTGTACCAAACAGAAATGGGAAAGAGAATCATTAGGCGGATGAGCGACACTTCGTATTATAAAAGCAAAGCAATATGAAGACTCCATCTCCTGAAAACATCAAAGCAGTATTTGATACGTATTATCCCGTCGACATTAAATTTTGGGTTGAATTTGCAAAAGTGGTAGAATGTCGGAGTTTTGCAAAAAACGAAATCGTGAAGGCATACGATAAGACCGAAAAGTTTATCAACATTCTCGTTTCAGGTTCGGTAGGACATTTTGTGCCTTATCAGCATAAAGATATATGTATCAATTTATATTACGAAAACCAGCTATTCAGCGACTACCTCTCTTTCGTATCACAGCGGCCGACTGTCATCAAAACGGAATGCCTCGAAGATACAGAACTTTGGTCGGTAAGCCATCAGAATTTACAGGAGCTTTATGGAAAGTCCGACCGATCGCTCCTTATCGGTAAGGCCATTTCGGATATCATGTTTACGGCTAAACAGTCTGAGCAGATCAATCTGCTTACTTTGCCACCTACCGAAAGATACCTGAAACTGATAAAAGAGCGACCATATATCTTTCAGCGTACACCGCTTAAAATTATCGCCTCCTATCTGGGTATAGCACCGGAGAGCCTGAGCAGAATAAGAAAAAAGATTTCTTAACTTTCGTCAAGTGTTTTTTGTTTTAATGCAGTTATTTTTAGGCATTGCAAAAAAGCTATACAAATAGGATGAAAAGAAAAATCAATTATTGGGCCGTTATTGTTTATTATATTATTGCCATCGCATGCCGCTATTTGACCAACAAAACTGAATTACTACATTCCATCGACAATCCGTATTTAAAATCCATTCTTACAGGAATGGGGCCTGCGCTTGGAGCTGGGCTTGTGTTTGTGGCTTTCAAGATAAAACCTATACTCTCCCTCAAAGGAAACTATAAGAGTCTCCTTTATCCGATTACATTATATTGGGTATTTCCGGTAGCTTTGATCAGCACGGTGTCTTATTTTTCAAAAGGTACTATTCCATATCTGACTGTTTTTACTGTCCTGATCTACGGTCTGCTGGAAGAAATTGGATGGCGGGGCTTTCTCTATCAGGAATTCAAAGCATTGAAGCCTATCTACAACATATTGCTGCTGTCATTACTTTGGTTTTTATGGCATCTCAATTTTGATTTTACGCCGGTTCAGTTCTCGTTTTTCGCCATTTTGGTGTTGGGAAGTTGGGGGATAGGTAAAGTCGCCGATGCAACGGGTTCACTGGTTGCTGTTAGTGCATTTCATTCCCTCAATAATTTCTTTCCCGGTATCAACGCTAAAAGCGGCGCAATTTTGGGTGTACTACTACTTGTTTGGGTGATTGCCTTGGTGCTCCGAAAAAAGATGAAACTGGCGGCATCAGTGTAGAAAGCCAACTGACATGTTTCAGTTGGCTTTGCTCGTCAAAGGATTGGACTGCCCTCTATTTGGAAATCTTGCTAAACTCGAAAGGAATCTGGAGGCTATCGCCTGCTACATTCGCTTTCAATTGCTCACCGTCGCGCCAGTAAGAAATCTTTTTTGGAAAGGGAAGCGAATCATTATTGCATTCGAACAGGCCATCTTTCATCATGGTCATTGTAAATGCGATAAAATCTTTCTCTTCAGGTACTTTAACCCTTAAATTCCAGTTGCCGTCAGATTTCAGCAAGCGCATGGTTTCCTGATGAATGGTGTCCATGTTTTGCAATGTAAATGCAAAGCCTGCATATTCAGAATCATTCATTTTCTTCCAATATTCAAAGGTCTTTTTATCTTTGGCTTCGTTGGTGCGCTGCCATTCTCCTACGAGCCAATCGAAATTTTCGGACGGCTCCTTTTGACTTCCCACACATTGTATGAAAATTGTAAGAAACCATAATGATACCCATACCTTGGTTAATTTTAGCATATGATATTCGGTTTTTAAAGGTTTTGTCAACTAGTCGATTGTAAAATATGTATGAAACGGTAAGGTGAATTAGCGTATGCCCATATCTCATTAAATTTAATAAAAAATTAGAAGTTTTGAAAGTGATTGATAGTTAAACTGTTAATTTAACTTAATGTTTGTTAAATCTTTGCAGCTTTATGCTAACATGTATAAATAATTCGTTATTTAGGTATAAATGGAAGCATGATGATTTCTGATTTTATAAAAAATAAGCATCTGGCCAATCGAGCGGGATTTGGGATGAGTCTTCAGCAGATTACAGATTTTGAACAGCAATCTCCCACCGCAATATGGAAGCTATATGCGCATGCGCATCCATTCCATCCGATCAGTTTCAGTTCGGAGCAGAGGGAAGTTGATTATACAGCACTATCTCAATTGAATGCTTCTGATAAAAAGCTGGTACAGCAGCTCAACCGCAAGCGTAATATTGAAATCAATCTTAATTTTCTGGAAGCAATGGTGCATGGTGAGGACCAGCTCAGGGAGAAAATGGCTTTTTTTTGGCATGGACATTTTGCCAGCAGGGTCATTAATGCCAATTTTAGTGCGCACATCCTCAATGAAATCAGAAAGCATGCCCTAGGGAATTTTCGGGACCTGCTATTTGCGGTTTCTAAAGCGCCAGCCATGCTCAACTTCCTGAATAACCAGCAGAATAAAAAGGGGCATCCGAACGAAAACTTCGCGCGGGAAGTGATGGAGCTCTTCACAATGGGAAGAGGTAATTATTCTGAATTGGATGTCAGAGAGGCTGCGCGCGCCTTTACAGGTTGGTCCTACGATAAGGATGGTCAGTTTCTGGAGCGCAGAAAATTTCATGATACCGGCAGTAAAACATTTTTGGGGAAGACGGGAAATTTTGATGGAAACGATATTTTGGATAGTATATTGGAGCAGCCTGCTACAGCCCGGTTTATTACCCGAAAGCTATATCGTTTTTTGGTCAACGAACAGGTGGATGAGGAAATTGTCTCTTTACTGAGCCGTGATTTCTATCATTCGGGTTATGATATCAAACAGCTGGTCAACAGCATATTTACAGCAGACTGGTTTTACGATTCCAAGCATATCGGCAACAAAGTAAAGTCGCCTATAGAACTTATGGCTGGTATTATGCGCATTTTACCCATGGAAATCGCGTACCCAGAAAACCTTATTGTCTATCAGAAATTATTGGGGTAGATGCTTTTGTATCCGCCGAACGTGTCGGGTTGGCCTTCGGAAAAAGCATGGATAGACAGCTCTACCTTGTTGCTCCGCATGCAGCTACCGCAGATATGGAGCGGACTGCGCCCGCTCGACCTTAATGTCCAGAATGACGACGACCTCGACATGGGGCTGAAACAGTCAAGGGCGCTGGCAAAAGCCTATAAAAATCCAAAAATTTCCATTGACTGGTCCACTGTAGAAGATAGTTTTGGGGAGAGAGACCCTTTTCGTATTTTGTTGCAGCGGCAGATATCCTTTGAAAAAGCATTACGGGATGAATATGACCGTGAAAACAGTCGAATGGCGATTATTGAAGCCATGAGTATTCCCGAATATCAGCTTTGTTAACTGTTAGAACGAATACTATGATCCTTAAACGACGGCAATTTCTCAAAGCGGGGTCACTCGCGTCGGCATCGCTACTGTTGCCTAATTTCTTAAAAGCCCTATCTTCGTCCAGTGCGCTGGAAAGTCGGCATAAGGTACTGGTGATAGTGCAGCTCAGCGGGGGCAACGACGGGCTTAACACGATAATTCCGACCCGTAACGATATTTACTTTCGGGAACGACAGACGATTGCCATCAATGATGCGCTGCGGCTCACGGATGAAGCGGGTATTCATCCAGCTTTGCCATTTTTTAAAACGCTTTTTGATCGTGGCGAACTGGCGGTGCTTAACAATGTCGGTTATCCCGATCCAAACAAATCGCATTTTCGTAGCATGGATATCTGGCATAGTGCGAGCCGAAGTGATGAATACTTGGATAGCGGCTGGATAGGACGCTATCTTGATCAGGTCTGTTACGACTGCGACCATCCTACGCAAGCTTTGGAGGTGAACGATATGCTTAGCCTCGCGCTCAAAGGAAGGCAACAAAAAGCGTTTGCGTTTAAAGACCCCAAAAAGCTTTATCAGACCAGTCGTGAAGCGTATTTTAAAAAGCTGTATCAGGAACATCAGCATCAACATGAAGACGAAACAGTTGCTTACCTGTACCAGACACTGGGGGAAACCCTCAACAATGCCGATTATATCTTTGAACAGAGTAAAGCTAGGAAAACTGCAGCGACGTACCCAGACTCGGTGCTTGGGAAGGACCTGAAGACGGTGTCTTCGTTGATTAAATCGGATATCAATACGCAGGTTTATTATTTGCAGATCGGTAGTTTTGATACGCATATCAATCAAAATCAACGGCAGGAGAGCCTATTCCGCACGATCAACGATGCAGTAGAAGCTTTTGTAGAGGATTTAAAGAAAAATGGACTTTTCCGGCATGTTATGCTCATGACCTTTTCGGAATTTGGCCGGAGGGTGGCACAGAACGCGAGCAATGGTACCGATCACGGTACAGCCAATCAGCTCTTCTTTCTCTCGGGCGGATTAAAAAAGCAAGGATTACTGAATGATTTGCCGGATCTTACCCAACTGAATGAGGGTGATCTCCAGTATACCGAGGATTTCAGAAAGGTGTATGCTACGTTACTTAAAAGCTGGCTTAATGCCGATTCTGACAAAATATTAGGCTGGAAAAATGGGATTTATGATTTTATATGAAACATACTTTTTATAGGTATATTATAAAAAACCCTGATCTGAATAGCAGACCAGGGCTGTTTTTACAGGTAGCTTGACTTCTATTAAGCTTTGATAAATAAACCTGCAATGTTAAGTACAGCTTCTGCAGATAATGGTTCATCAAAAGATTGTGTAGCCGCATTTGTGGAGATCTTTCCCATGGAACTGGTGAGTGCCGTAATATCAACACCTGCCTGTTTTACATTATCTTCACCAGCGTATACAGCGTCGACCACGGTACCGATACCAGAATCATTTGCACCAGTGATCCAAGGTTTTTGATTTGCAGCAGCGCCCCCGCGTGCACGACGCATCTGACGGATATGCGATGCATGCCTAGCTTCAACCGAATGAATCTGCAGTGCTGCAGTAAGGACAACCCGATTGCCAACTAAGATGCCTGCTTGGCCTTTGTAAGCCCGTACACCTGTATCTTCAAACGCCTGTGCAACCGCCAAAAATGTGTCATAATCGCTAAAGACATTTCCAAAAGTGCCACCGGCTGTAAAATCAAATGTTGGCTTCGATACAGCCTTACTACCCAATACCTGTTTCAAAAAGTTGACATGGGCGACTTCATGATCCCGTATGGTCGTAATAGCGCCAAGTGGTTTACCCGAAGGAATAAGTCCAGATTTAGCAACCCCCATTGTATAATATTCGGCCTCCAAATATTCGAGCGTGAGTGCATAATTAAGGACGCCATTGACATCCGTAGGAGCGGTTGCACCGTACGCTTTTTTGAAAAGTTCACTGACAAAAAAGGGCAGCGCTGCCAAGGTTACTTTTTTACTCATGGAAGCTAGATTTTTAATAGCCTCGCGACGTGGGCTGATACGATCGCTGAACTCAGGATCTACAGCATTTATTTGGTCAAAAACATTTAAAAGATTCATGATAATCCGTATTTAGGTGAATTAATAAGTGGGTAGATCCGATACATCAATTTTAGATTTGATAAAGGGTGCGGCGGCGCTCAGGACGACACTGGGACTTTTAGCAACATCGAGTCCATTGGAATCAACAACTTCCTGGTTGGCGAAGCTGCCATTATCGATCATATCCCTTACCCAAGCGGCATGCCGCGCTTCTACCGAAACAATCTTTCCGGCCAACAGCAGGTAATTAGGGTCTTTGATAAGCCATCCAGCACCATTGTATGCAGATACGCCGAGATCTTCAAATGTTTTGGCGGTTGCCAGGACATTTTCCCGACTGCTAAAATTAATACCTGAAAGATTTAATTCGAGGCTGGAGATTGCTTTGGTACCCAGCGCAACTTTAAAAAATTCACGATGTGCAATCTCGTGATCACGGATATCCGTAAAGAAGGCCTTTTCCATATCGGTCATGCCTGAGTAGGGATTATTGACCAATTGAATGTAAAAAGCAGCTTCGAGTTGCTCGAGGGCATAGGCATAATTGAGGATAGCGATATCGCCACTACCAAAATATAGTCCTTTTCCGCCGTTATCCATGTTATCATCGTGGTCTTTTTTACAGCTAGACAAACCGAGGATGGCCAGCGATGCTGCACTGGCACCTGCAAACTTTAAAAAATCTCTTCTGCGGAGATCCTTTTGGTCTATTTCACCATTGGGAGTCAATAGCGAATCGTTGTGGGGAGTTGTTATCTTTTCCATAACAAAAGTCTTTTAGTTTATAATATTTTTCTGTACTTATCATCATTTACGACTTTTTGGAAAGCTTGGATTTCTAAATCCTAATTTTTTTTTTATTTTTTTCAAAAAAAAAACTGATGCAGACTTGCACCAGTTTTTTAAAGAAGCGTTGGAGTGATTCGTTTTACTTCTTGACCAGTAGAGGCAGATATTTTTCATAGCCTTTGGCTTTCATCTCTTCTTTGGGCACAAATTGGAGCGATGCACTATTAATGCAATAACGTAAACCGCCTTTGTCCGCCGGACCATCATCAAAAACATGTCCCAAATGAGCATCTCCGGTTTTGCTGCGTACCTCTGTGCGGCGCATACCGTGGGAGTTATCAGATAATTCTTCGACTAAGTCGGGATTGATCGGTTTGGAAAAGCTGGGCCACCCACAACCTGATTCAAATTTATCTGTCGAAACAAATAGCGGTTCACCTGTGGTAATATCCACGTAAATGCCATCTCTAAATTCATCATTGTATGCGTTGTCAAAGGCCCGTTCAGTGGCCTGATTCTGCGTTACATCATATTGCAGTGGTGTAAGTTCCTTTTTGAGCGTGCTTCTATCTTTTTTATGGTAACTTTTCGGAGCAGTAACATCTGTGGGAGCAGGGTTAGCTTTGCGCGCTAGATCAAACATCTCTGGAACGATATGGCAGTAGCCACCCGGGTTTTTGTCTAGATATTTTTGATGGTACGCTTCCGCATCGTAGTAATTCTGTAAGGGCTCGAGTTCAACAACTATTTTTGCCGGATATTTCTTGTCCAGTTCGGATAGGCTTTCCTTAATAACAGGAATAACTGCGTTATCGGTATAGAAAATACCGGTACGGTATTGTGTTCCGATATCGTTCCCTTGTTTATTGAGGGACGTGGGATCTATTGTCTTTAAAAACAGATCTACGAGAAGCTTAAGCTCAACTATTTGTGGATCATAGGTGACTTTGACCGTTTCAGCAAAGCCTGTTTTTCCGGTGGAAACCTGCTCATAGCTGGGATTTTTAAAATTACCATTGGCATAGCCTACTTCCGTGCCCGTAACGCCGCGCACCTGTTTGAAAAAATGCTCGGTACCCCAAAAGCATCCGCCGGCAAAATAAATAACCTGATCATGCTTGGGTCTATGGTCGGCCGATTGTTTCTCAATCGGTTTGGATGGATCCGATTTCTGTGAAAACCCAAATTTGCTAAGCATAAATAAGCCTAACCCTAGTAATAGTAATAAAAATGCTTTTTTCATAGCGATTGTCCGTTCTTGTTTTCTAATATACGATGTAAAGACACGAATTGGTTTTAATCAATTTGAAAATTTAAAATCTTGACTCCGTTATCTTACGATAGGTTTCACTATGAATTTCCATAAAGTATTAAGGAAAAGTTTTCAAAATGGAATCCTTTTTTACCTACAGAAGACAATCTACTATTTTTTTTGGCGAACAACTACAGTTGATTAAGATGGTTTACAAACAATTTCGCCAGTTAGTTGTTAAAACTACAATCTATTTCCGAAGTGCAATATCGTTAAGCGCACTAATTCGTAACATAAAATCTTAATTGGTTGTAAGACCGCAGTATAAACAAAACTTAATTCTTGTGAGCTTGTCAAAATCGACGTTTAATAGAGGAATTGTCATTCCAAGTCTGATCTTCATTGTAGGCGTTTGTCTATTGTCGGCGTTTTTTCCGACTTTGGCTGTCCGTATGCTAGATACGGTCAAACAATTTATCTTTGTTAACCTCAATTGGGTTTACGTATGGGCCGTTACGCTCTTTGTTATTTTCCTCCTCTACCTGATGTTTAGTAAATTTGGTAATATCAAGTTGGGAAGTAACGACAGTAAGCCCGAGTATACATTCTTTTCCTGGATATCCATGTTATTTGCTGCCGGTATGGGAATTGGCTTGATGTATTTCAGCGTTGCTGAGCCGATGCAGCATTTTTCAACGGACGCATTTGCTGGACATCACAATATTAATCGGGTTCAAACTGCTCAGCTGTATACATTTTTTCATTGGGGTATTCATGCTTGGGCGATCTATGGCGTTGTTGGACTCTCTTTATCGTATTTCGCTTATCGTTATCGACTACCGCTTTCGCTAAGAAGTTGTTTCTATCCCTTGTTGAAAAACAAGATTAATGGAAAATGGGGTAATGCCGTTGATGTATTTGCCCTCTGCAGTACGTTTTTTGGTATTACGACGACGCTCGGTTTTGGGGTCGTGCAGGTCAATGCAGGCTTGCAAACTTTAGGACTTGTCTCGGGAAATAATTTCGCTTATCAAATTTTGATTGTCGGCGTGTTGACTTTACTATCCATCTTATCGGCAACTTCAGGGGTGGATAAGGGAGTAAAGCTGTTGAGTAAAATTAATATAATCACCGTTGTCGTCCTGCTGTTGTTTGTACTTTTCTTAGGACCAACGGTTTACCTTATTGGAAGTTTTACGGAAGGAATCGGTAATTATGTGAACAATTTCTTTAGTTTGACTTTCGATACGCATGTGTATGACGAAGCTACGCTGCCGTGGTTCTACAATTGGACAATTCTTTACTGGGCCTGGTGGATATCATGGTCGCCTTATGTAGGATTATTCATTGCTAAGATATCCAAAGGGCGAACCATTCGCGAATTTATTGCGGCCGTACTTATTATTCCCACCATATTTAATTTTGTATGGATGTCTGTTTTTGGTAACAGTGCAATGTGGTTTGATCTGCATTTTGCCAAAGGTGCACTGAGTGCCTTGGCTGATAATCCTGATGCCTTGATGTTTAGGTTTTTGGACTACTTACCGTTCTCCGAGATAGTCAGCTACATGGTCATTTTGATTATCATTATCTTTTTTGTGACTTCAGCCGATTCTGGGATCTTTGTGATGAATAGCATTTCTACTAAGAATGCGGAGAAGTCACCGAAATGGCAAATGGTTTTTTGGGGTGCTTTGTTGGCTATCTTAGCACTTATGTTGTTAAATACGGGTGGACTGCAGGCATTGCAAACCATGACACTAATCACAGCTTTGCCTTTTTCGCTGATTATGTTGCTTTTTTGCGTCAGTTTGGTCAAAGCATTGACCATTGATCGAAGTTATTATGAACGTGATTTTTCGGTCAGTACGGTTCCCTGGTCGGGCGAATTTTGGAAAGATCGCCTCCAACAGATTGTCTCATTCAAAAGTCGTGAATCTGTTGAAGAGTTTATGAAGAACACCGTGATGTTAGCGTTTGAGGATTTGCAGGCGGAATTCAAGCATAATCATATAGAAGCAAATATTCGCGAGTTTGAGCAACCCAAGCGGATACAAATTGAAATCCGGCATGACGTAATCAACAATTTTATCTATGGTGTAAAAAGCCAGGTCAAAGTGGTTTCTGATTATGTGGTTGAAGAAGAGAATCTTCCAGACTTCGACGATAATAAAACGTATTTTCCCAAATCTTATTTTGGGGATGCACGTGAGGGTTATGACGTTCAGTACTTTACGAAAAACGAATTAATCAGCGATGTATTGAAGCACTACGACCGTTTTCTGGAAATTATCTCGGAAGAGAAAAATGAAATTTTTATCAGTAGCAATGCCAATGAAAACCTCCGATGATGTTTAACGAAAGAAATCTTGTCTATTTAAAAAATAGTGGTTTTATAAGGATTTAGGGTGTTTTTAGCTCGCAAGACTACTTGACATTTATAAATATTAAAAAGTAATTAGATTGAAAAAGATACTGTATTTAACATTGTTTTCTCTTCTCATCATATCATGCGATTCGAAGGGAAGGGCAGATTTACAAAATCGTGAAGAACAGCTTGTCAAGAAAGAACACGAATTTGCGCAGAAAGAGTCCGAATACGACGCATTGTTAGCTATGCGAGATAGTCTGCAAGCGGCAGAATCCAAGCAGCTTAAGCCCGACACCATCGTTCAGCGTTGGCCAGATTCGATCGCTGGACAATGGAGCAGTAGATTGGTCTGCCGTTCGTCGAACTGCAACAATTATGTAATTGGTGACCAAAGGAACGAGCAATGGCAATTTGTGGCTGATGCTACAGGTATTTATGTAAAGACCTATACCAAAAATAAAACGATGCGACTCTTCAAAGGTTCTTTATCGGATAATCGGATTAGCTTGGTCCAAGTACAAGACAGTATGGACGAAAGTAGGGCGAGGGTGCAAATGAACCTTGATATGATTGGTTCTAAGATCATGCGCGGAACACAGACGGTCGGCACGAAAGGCGATTGCCAAGCAAACTTTTCTATTGAACTTACACCCACTGAAAAATGATCCTAGCCAGTATTCACCACATTACTTTTCCGGTTGAAGACCCTTTACTTAAGTTCTTTATCGAGTTGCTCATTATATTGCTGGTGCCTCTGCTACTCAATAAAATAAAAGTTCCACATCTGCTAGGTTTACTGGTCGCAGGTGCGATCGTCGGGCCCTATGGCTTCAACATGCTCTCTCGAGACAGCAGTGTCGTGGTGACGGGAACGACAGGGCTGCTTTACATAATGTTTCTAGCTGGTCTAGAAATCGATATGGGTGACTTTAAGAAAAATAAATGGAAAAGTATCACGTTCTCAATCTATACTTTTTTGGCGCCCTTTATACTCGGATTTATCGGGGGATATTATGTATTACATTTTTCGCTATCAACGTCGATTCTATTTGCCAGTTTATTCTCGTCGCATACACTGATCGTTTACCCATTGGTCAGTGGCTTGGGCATAACAAAAAATCTTGCCGTCAATATTACGGTTGGAGGGACAATGATTACAGATGTACTTTCGCTTTTGGTATTGGCAGTTATTGTCGGCCTTTCTCAGGGCGATGTGAGCACTGCCTTTTGGATTCGTTTAAGTGTTGCTATGGTTGCTTTTGCGCTGGTTGTTCTGTTAGTGTTCCCGATTATAGCGCGCTGGTTTTTTAAAAATGTATCGGACAAGATCTCGCAATATATATTTGTAGTAGTAATGATCTATCTGGCTTCGATTTTGGCGGAGCTGGCCGGTATTGAATCCATTATTGGTGCTTTTTTTGCTGGACTGGCACTGAATCGCCTGATTCCACTTACTTCCTCTTTGATGAATCGGATCGAATTTGTTGGAAACGCTATATTTATTCCATTCTTTCTGATCAGCGTGGGAATGCTAATTGACTTTTCGGCTTTTTTTAAAAGCTGGGAAACCCTGGGTGTGGCAGCGATCATGCTGGTGGCCTCTATTGGTGGTAAGTATATAGCTGCCCTGCTGACGCAAAAGACCTTCTGCCTTAGCAGGGAAGAGGGGATGCTTATATTTGGGATGAGCTCGGCTTCTGCCGCCGCCACATTGGCTGCGGTTATGGTTGGTTATAATATTATCCTTGGGCAAACGACAGACGGTGAACCTATTCGTTTGCTCAACGAGCATGTGCTGAACGGGAGTATTTTGCTGATTCTAATTTCTTGTACCATTTCATCCTTTGTGTCGATGTCCAGTGCGCAGCGAATTGCGGAGGCAGATCGGGAAGATACCATAGCAGGGGATAAGCTGCCCGATGCTCATATCCTATTGCCGATCAATACGGAACAGATGACTGAAAAGATGGTCAATTTGGGACTGCTGATTCGTACAAAATCAAAAGACGACCAGCTTTTTGCTTTAAATATCATCAGTGAGGATAAAAATGAGTCTTCTGTAAAAAATGCAGAAAGGATCCTTGAATCTGCAGTGAAGCTGGGAGCAGCGGCTGATGTCCAGGTACAGGCCATTACCCGGCATGACAACGGAGTAGTTGACGGAATAAATAATGTGATCAAAGAAAAATCCATTTCGGATCTTATCATCGGCCTGGATAAAGATAAGGGCTTTTCAACGTCTTTTATGTATAATCTGTACAACGGCTACTTAAAAAATGAGCATGTCAATTTGATTTTGTACCGTGCCGTTCAACCGATTTCAACTGTAAAAGAGTATGTTGTGCTTATCCCGCCATTGGCATACCGGGAATCCGGCTTTTTTGAAGCGCTATCAAAAATATGGAATATTGCCCGCAATTCGAGCGCCCCACTTATATTCTACAGTACAGCTGATATCATCGAAATTCTCCATCGGATTATCAAAAAGTCTGCTGTGGAAGCTTCATTTGTTAACATATCCGACTGGAAAGAAGTGGATCAGGTTATCGGCGGACTAACATCTGATCAGGGGTTAATCGTGCTAATGGCCGACCGTAACCGTTTTTCGTATAGATCGCCTATTCATACCATTACCCAATACCTCAACGAAAATCAGATCGAAAACAATTATCTGCTGATTTATCCCTTTACTGAAAATAACAGTGATGTGTCAGAAAAGCGCGCGATTAGCAATCACCAGGATTTTGCGGAGATCGGTAAACTGATACAACGGGTATTTCGATAAACCATTTAATGATAAATGCCTAGTGGTTTTCATATGAAAACCACTAGGCACTCTTAGTTGGTTATTACAAACTAGATTCAGCACGTTCTTTTTTCGATACAAGCAAACGCAAATCGTCTGCCGCTGGCAATTCAAAGATTTGCAAGTGAAAGTGTTTGATTGCTGCGAGCAGATGGTCAAAAATATCGGCCATCGTATCTTCAAAATATACCCATTGTGTTCCCTTGGTAAACATATATAACTCTAATGGTATGCCATATTCTGTCGGAGCCAGCTGACGTACCAGTAATGTCAATTCCTGGTGGATATTAGGGTTATTTTTTGCGTATGCGAGGACATAAGCCCGAAATAAACCAATATTGGTCATTCTTCGCCCATTAACTGGCGAAGAATTGTCTGTATTCCACGTCTTATTGTACGCGGCAATCTCGCGTTCGCGCTGATCAATATACGGTGATAATATGCGGATATTTTTCAAGGCTGTTATTTCCTCCTCGCTAAGATACCTTACTGATGACATTTTAATATTCAGTGCACGTTTTATACGACGACCGCCAGTCTCCTGCATTCCGCGATAATTTTTGAATGAATCGCTGAGAAGCGTATAGGTCGGTATAGTGACAATGGTTTTGTCCCAGTTCTGTATTTTGACATTATTAAGATTAATTTGTAGCACATCGCCGTCTACACCATACTTGGGCATTTCAATCCAGTCGCCTACACGTACGGAGTCATTGGCCGACACTTGAATACTGGCTACAAATCCCAAAATTGTGTCCTTGAATACCAACATCAGAATTGCGGACGCTGCGCCCAGCGACACGAGAAAGGACCATGGTGAATTTCCTGTTAGCAGTGAAACAGCCAGTGTCCCGATCACAAAAATTAAAAAGATCTGCACCACCTGTAGGTAACTGTCGATGGGCTTATCTTTAAAACCATTTGAAGTGCGGAAGATATCACGGCAGGTTTTCAGCAAGCTATTTACAAGATGATAGATAGTCAGCAAAACCACTAAATCAAGAAATTTGGCCAAAGCAGCCGTTAAGACTGGAAAGCCCAGGAAAATTATTGGTAATAGCTGGCGTGCCAGCAGAACGAGAACAGTGCGACTTAGGCAGACATGTACCTTATTGCTCAAAAGGTAATCATCCCATTTGGTTGAGGTTCGAAGGGCAATTTTATTTAGCGCTGTATAAAATACGCGACGCATGATATAGTCGAGCACGTAGAGGAGTAACGCTGCGGTCAAAAGGAGCCCAGCTGCGGTTGCTATGTGGGCCTGTTGTTCGTGTAAGCCTAATTTTGAGAAGATATCGAAAATGTACTGATAGATTGAATTTGATGATTGTTCACTGAGATTTAGCATATTTAAATTTTTCATATGAACAGACAAATTTAAGAAAAAATATTAGCACGTGTTTTTCAGGGTGTAAATACTCCTTTGGATGTTATTTTTTGCTTATTGATTAATTTTTTGCTAATTTTGTGAATTAATAGATAACCCGATAGCAAGAGATCGCTGCTTTTGCATCTTTAAGACCCCCAATAATTTGAATGAGATTAGTGTGATTGGTGGTGGGAGTTGGGCCACGGCCCTGGTTAAAATTTTGACAGAAAATAGCATCCATGTGAACTGGTATATGCGGCGTTCCGAACAGGTACGCTCGATCAATGAAGATGCTGTCAACCCCGACTACCTATCTTTTTTAAAACTTGATAATACAAAAATTTATGCATCTGATCAGCTGGATATGATCGTGGCGCGTTCGAAAGTAATCTTATTTGTCGTTCCAAGTGCGCACCTGGATCATGTTTGCGAAGCAATCCCCAAAAAGGACATGAGCGGCAAATTTGTGATGACCGCAATAAAAGGAACCGTTGGGCCGGATAATTTGCTTCCCAGTGCTTTCATTGCCAGGTATTTTGAGCTAACCGACTTACAGCAGGCAATTATCGCGGGCCCTTGCCACGCGGAAGAAATTGCTAGAAGCAAAAAAACCTATATAACCTTATGTGGATCAAATGAAAGCTTTATTCAAAAGATTTCGAAAGGATTTGCATCAGCTTATATGCAGGTACACTATAGCGCTGATATGATCGGAGTGGAATACGCGGCCATTTATAAAAATGTGGTTGGTATTGTCTGCGGTATGGCTGAAGGATTGCACTATGGCGACAACTTTATGGCGGTGTTGGTAGCAAATGCAATCGACGAACTTGGATTGTTGCTGCAAGCTGTTGGTCTACCCAATTCTCGGCTAGGCAACTCGACCTATTTGGGTGATTTATTGGTGACGGGATACTCCAGGCATAGCCGCAACCGGAAGTTTGGTCATTATCTCGGTCAGGGATTTTCGGTTTTTGAGGCCCGTGGGCTGATGGGAATGGTTGCCGAAGGTTATTATGCGACAAAGGGGATAATGAATACCGTATCAAGTCTCGGACTCAATATGCCCCTGTTGCAGACTGCCTACCGGGTGTTGTATAACCATATGACAGCAAAAGATGAATTTAAACTTTTAGAAAGGAATATAAGATAATATGATATTAGCAACAGATTTAGATGGAACTTTTTTGGGGGGTAAAATGGAAGATCGCCTCAGATTATATCGATTGATAAAGGCGAGTGCGAATATGCAGCTGGTTTTTGTGACAGGGAGGGGGCTGGAGTCTGTATTGCCTTTGCTGAGCGATCCACTTATTCCTGTGCCAGACTTTATTATAGCTGACGTGGGGGCTACAGTGGTAAACGGCCACAGCCTCGAAGCGATTGAACCCTTGCAGAGCGAAATTGAGGAAAAATGGCCGCAGACTTATGCGATCCGTTCAGCGCTGGATGAGATTCCGCAATTGCGTTATCAACATGTACCACAACAGCGGCGCAGCTCTTTTTATTATGAACCTGAGGTAGACCTCAATCTAGTGAAGCAAGTGGCCGACAGGTATGAGTGTGATATGATTACTTCGGCCGATCAGTATCTAGACCTGCTTCCGAAAGGTGTAAACAAAGGTACAACGCTTAAAAAGCTGATTGAATTTTTGGATGTCGAGGCGGACGATGTAATGGTGGCTGGGGATACCCTCAATGATCTGGCCTTGTTTGAGATCGGTTTTCGTGGTGTTGCCGTAGGAAAGTCGGAGGACGGTCTGCTTCAAGCTGTTGATCAAATGGAGACAGCTTACGCCGCCGAGGCCGCCGGAGCGGGGGGTATATTAGAGTATATGAGTAAATATCGCCCTTTCCAGCAACTCATCCGTACTGAACAAAAAATAGCACCTCAAAAAAGCAGGACTAAAAAATCCGATCAGCTGGTGATGGTGTATCATCGATTGCCTTTTGAAAAGGAATCGATCAATGGGAAGACAGTGCGGGTGGCTCCGAAAAGTCCAAACGGAATTATTCCTTCACTATTGGGCTTATTTGAAAAGGGGCGTTCAGGTCTTTGGATCGGTGAGGAAGTTTTGCAGCCGGATGGACAGCCGGTTCCTAATCAGTTGGTAGATGAAAGCAGGTATCCCAACCTGGTGGCATCCACCATATCGCTATTAAAAGAAGACATAGATAAATTCTATCGCGTGTTCTCAAAAGAGGCCTTTTGGCCAACTATTTTTTCCTTTGTGGACCGTGCAAAGTTTAACCACGAAGATTGGGATCACTACTTGATGATTAACAAGCACTTTGCCGAGCGTATAGCAAGAGAAGCCGACGATGGGCCCCTCGTATGGATCCATGAGTATAACCTGTGGATGGTACCATCGTTTTTAAAGGCCATGCGACCCGATCTGAAAATTGGTTTCTTTCATCATACCGCCTTTCCGGCAGCTGATATTTTTAATATCATTCCTTGGCGCAAAGAAATTATCGGAAGTCTGCTGCTTTGCGATTTTATCAGTTTTCATATCCCACGTTATGTAGAAAATTTTGTGGATGTGATCCGTAGCCATACCCCTTTTAAAGTGATCAAAAAGGTGAATGTTGCCAATCAATTTCTCACTTATAGCTGCGCTCTCGGAGTAGATCAGATGACGAAGGTCATTGAAGTGGACGGCAGACAGATCAGGTTGGGAGCTCAACCGGTCGGCGTAAACAAGCATCATATCGAACAGATTTTGATGGATGACCAGGTGAGGCTGGAGATTAATACGCTCAAAAGAAACAAAGACGAATCAGGAGTAACGCGTATTATATCTATAGAGCGCTTAGATTATGTAAAAGGCCCGTTGGAGAAAATTCAGGCTTTTGGAGAGTTCTTAGCAGAATACCCCGAATTTAGGGGTAAGATTGAACTGGTGAATGTGTGTACACCGCCATCGCAGGGCATGACAATCTACGATGAAATCCGCGATCAGGTAAATCAGGCGGTGGGTGAGATCAATGGGAAATATGCTACGATGAACTGGACTCCGATACAATATTTTTATAGAGCGCTTCCTTTTGAGGAGGTCATCAAGCATTATGCGTTAAGCGATATTGCCTGGATCACACCTTTGCGCGACGGCCTCAACCTTGTGGCAAAGGAATACATTGCCACCCATGGATTACTGGACACTCCAGGAACACTTGTACTTTCTGAATTCGCAGGAGCATCGGTGGAACTGCCCTATGCTATTTTGACAAACCCCTATGACCGCAAGAGCATGAAAGATGCCTTGTTGAAAGCTTTGGTGATGGAACCGGGCGAGGCTCATGTGCGGGCGCGTCGGCTGTATGAGCATATTGAGCATTACGATATCCACTATTGGGGGAAGGATTTTGTAAAGGAACTCGAAAAATCTGTTAGGTATTGATGGGCGCTCGCTTTAGGCAATTGATATCCTATGGATCATATCATGTGTATAGTGATGCCGTTGTCTTATTTGTACGGATTAGGAGGGTCAAATTTGATAAAAATTTGGCCCTTTTCACTGAAGAATGGCTATATTTGCGGCTATAATAATGGTTGCGAGAATTTTTAAATCGATTACAATAATCCTGCTGCTGCTATGCGTCATCCTGATGAGTTTTAGCAAGATTTTTATTGTGCTAAGCTTTTATGCGAATCGTACCGAAATTGCCAGTACCTATTGTATCAATAAAGGTAAGCCATCCTTACACTGTGATGGTAAATGCTTTCTTATGCGTATGTTGAAAAAGGAAGCGCAACGGGAGAAAGATGTTCACGAATATTTCTCAAAAACGCCGGTTTTTTTCTGTCACCATTATTTTCCTACAATTTTGCCAAAAATGTTTACCCCAAAGTCTGAGCGCTCTGTTGGCAAGGCGCGGTCGACCTTGTTTATTAAGTTTGATTTCTTTCATAAAATACTCAGACCACCCATCTCTTTATTAGCTTAATTCTACCAGATTATCCCATTTTTTTGAGATAAAATCTATAATTCTTTATGACGACTTTCGGTTTGTCCGGAATCCGCTATACTGTATTCTAGTTTTAATCCACATTTATTATTGGTCCACTTTAACTTATAATGCTTTTGAAAACGATATATTTAGCGTACGCATTCATGTTTACGCTTTTAATAACCATTTGTAGCAGCACTGCAAGGGCGCAATACAAAGATTCACTATTGCCCAAACAGCTTGACTCTGTTTATATCAACGCACGGTTCAGCGCCAAAGATAAAGCCAGCTTCCAGTCTGCCCGCATGAATATCCCTGACTACGAAAATCCACAGGTAACTGCGAGCGTGGGTAAACGTCTAACTAAAAATAGAAACTACACAACCCAGTCGGCGATGCTATCAAATGCGGCGGGTGTAACACCAAGCTGGGCCGGAGTAGCGCCTTACTTTACTGTTCGTGGATTTCGGACGCGGAGCAATTTTAGAAATGGCTTGAATGCTTATTTACAGTATAGTGATGAAAATAGCAATATCCAGCAAATTGATGTGATAAAGGGACCGAGCGGTACTTTGTTTGGAGGAACAAACATGGCTTTTGGCGGACTGATCAATGTACTGACGTATGTACCCGTTGATAGTAGCTTTATGAATTTTTCGCTGGCTACAGGCAACAATGCTTTGCAGCGCATCGGTATCGACCTAAATACGCATTTAGATGCAACCCATAAGTCGCTGTTCAGAATGTTTGGTACCTATACGTCGCGAAAGAGTTTTCAGGATGCAGGAATAAACAAAAGTATTTTTCTCGCTCCGAGTTTTAGTTATCAGTTAAGTCCGGATCTTAAGGTGAGGTTAGAGGCAGAATTCTTGCGAAGAAATACGACAAATAGTCCTTTATTTACGCCAGCAAATCCGCTCGTCGGTGGAAGCTTGATCAATGTTGAGCATTCCAACGGCCTGAATTTGGACTACTTTAAATCTTACACCGACAACACTTTGCTATGGCAAACGTCTTCACTGAATTTTTACGCAAAGATAAGTTACGCTATTTCGCCGGATTGGCAGTCTGAAACAAACTTTGCAAGTACAAACAGTACATCGAGCGGCGATTATCAAACAAATTTATTGGTCAAAAATAATACTGCCGTAGCGAGGAGGGTATTGCACTATGATGAGGAGGGTATGCGTAATTATCAGGTGCAACAAAACTTTATCGGTCATTTTAATATAGGGGGGCTGGAAAATAAATTGCTGGTCGGTCTTGACTACCACCGCTATAGCTATGCTGCAAATTATAAAAATGCCGGTTATGTAGATACGATATTCATGGCCAATCCTTTGGCCGGAGCAAATTCATTGCATGCAGACCTGATCCGTAATCTTGTGCTTTCTAAACAGCCCAGCAATTCCGTTGCTCCGCAAAACAGTTATTCGGCTTATATCTCAGATGTTATCCATCCAACCGATGCATTGACATTGATGCTCAGTGCGCGGTATGATAGACTGATCAATTTGGGGACGAAAGATTTGCTGACAGGCACGACTACTGCGGATTATAAACAATCAACCATTACCCCAAAGATAGGGTTCACTTATCAGCTTCTTCCAAAAGTGGCGACATTTTTTGGGAATTATATGAGCGGCTTTCAAAATCTCGCGCCAACGAGTACAAATGGTGTTTTGTATAATTTCAAACCGCAATACGGTAGTCAGCTAGAATCTGGCGTCAAAATAGCGGTTCCTGGTAATGCACTTGACTTGACATTGAGTTATTATGCCATCAACGTACGCAACACGGTGATGACAGATCCTAATGATGCCACTAAGTATACACAGGGGGGGCGACAATATAGCCGCGGTCTGGAGCTTGATATACAGGCAGAACCCTTACCCAATCTCTTTATACATGCAGGTGGCGCGCACAACATAAGCAAAATAACGGTTGCTGACGCCGCGGTAGAGGGTTTGAGACCGGTGAATGCTGGGCCCAAATGGTCTTCCACTTGGTATGTGAGTTATGAACGGCTTGTCGCTAAAGAAAGTAAGTGGAATGTGGGATTCGGGGGTAACTATGTGGGGCGAGATCTAATCATCAACAGCCAAAGTGCGGGGAGTTTTTATACCGATGCCTATATCCTTTGCAATGGTAACATTGGTTATGCATACCGCCAACTTAAATGTAATCTGACTGCCGATAATCTATTTGATACTCGGTATTATTATGGTGGAAGAGGCTTTATCACCCCAGGTAACCTGCGCCAGTGTATCTTGTCGATGTCACTGCACTTTTAACGGCCAAATCTAAAGGCAATGCTGCAATTATTTATAGCATTGATGTTAATTTCTAACCCAGTCAATCACCCAAGCGATTGACTGGGTTAGAAATGAATAGTTTTATGTAGTGCCTTAGCTATCGACGCTTAAAATGATACGTTAAAAATTATAAATAGATTAAATGCTATTAGTTATTCAGCTGTAATTTCCCAATAAACGGGCGGCTGTCAACTGTCATTATCGCTTCTTTAATAGAATAGCATAACTGGTAGTTTTCGCTCAGTATTTTTTTGCTTGATTCTATCTTGTCTTTTTCCACCTTATCAAAAATCCATGTTGGGTTTAATGGATCTGAATTAAATTTGGTTATCAATACGGTAAATCCTTCTTTCTGAGCACTGATTAGCGTGTCTTTTGTTATATCTACTATCTTCATAGTGAGACAATATACAAAAAAAAATATGAAAGTCCTTTTATCCCGAGCAATAAACTATGCCAACACCTTTGTTACAACTTAAGGTAACGATGCCTGATGTAGTTCGCTTTTGGGTTTAAATTGCGTAGATGCCGATGAAGATTTCTGCATGGTTTTGTGAGGTAAATAGGATAGTTTAACATTCTAATAATTTTTATTAATTTAGCATCATATGATAGCATTGATGGAGAATAGCACTATTGATTTTACCATATTTTTATTTAATGAAATAGTAGGTGTATGCGTGAAGTTAATTGTCATGATGAAAAGATTCATCTTTGTGGTAATATTCAGTCTTTTGGCTATCTATTTATCTTCGAGGATGATAAGTGTGTCGGTGTAAGTGAAAATTGTGCAGTGATTATGGGGGCAGCATGTCCTACGGTGTTAGGTATGACCCTTGAAGCTGTTCTGGATCATGTCGCTCCGTCGTTTGGGCTTCGTGGAGATAAAATTGAACAGGCAGTTTCCCAAAGTCTATTTGCCAGATTTGTCGAGCGTCTGACGATTCATCAGCAAGATTATTTTCTCAGTTTATATCGGTATGACGGAAAAATATATCTTGAGATTGAAGACTGTAATCCCCAAGCCGTAAAGACAACCAAATTATACTATTACGCGAAGCATCTGGAAGATCAACGTGAAGGTAAATCTTGCTGGCAGGCACTGACGGAACTGATAAAGGATATCATCCACTTTGATAGGGTGATGATTTATCGTTTTATGGAGGATAATAGCGGTCAGGTGATTGCGGAAAGCAGGAGCGAGGAATTAGAATCGCTGTTAAACTATCGGTATCCGGAGTTTGATATCCCAGCACAGGCTCGGGAACTTTACCGTATCTTCCATGCGCGGCACACGGCTGATGTGGATGAGCGAGCAATTCCAATCCTGGGCAAGGCTGCAGAAAATTTTGATCTGACACGTTGTAGCTTAAGGGCGCTTTCACCCATGCATTTGCAATACCTTAAAAATGCCGGCGTAAAGGCCAGTGCCAGCTTTAGTATCATTGTCGATGATGAACTCTGGGGACTCGTTGCCTGTCAGCATCGGGAGCCTATGCATGTGGATCTCTCGCAGCGCCATTTATGTACATTGCTCACTCAATATGCCGTAAACCGTTACCTTGCAGATTTCCAGAAAGAGCAAGTTCGTATGCATAAAAGCCTGTCTCAGCTGGAGCATAGTTTAAAAAGTGATTTGTTGATTAAACGTGACTTGTATGATGTTTTGGAGAATTATGCAACGCGGATCATGGAGGTCATGAATGGGCAGGGGCTCATCATTAAACGTGATCGTGCGACCATGACTGTCGGTGAGGTGCCTGACAAAAAGATCCTTAAAAAGATCGATGAAGAGATTGGAACTAACGAGTTTTTCGTCACTAATAGATTTAAGTGTACTGGCTTTGGTGACGATGTGGAGGTTTTTCCCGGTGTCTTGCGTATTAGTATTTTGCCTATAACGAATTGGTACTTATATATTTTTAGGAAGGAGCGTTTGGTTGAAGAAGTATGGGCAGGGAAACCAGAAAAAGTGATGCAGATTGACGTAGAAAAAAAGATCGCGTTTCCTTCGCCACGCACTTCGTTTGAAGCCTGGAAGAAGATTACAAAAGGGAAAGCCGAAAAATGGCTTCCGTCAGAACTTGCATTTATTGAAAACATTACGCATATCATTCAGCAGTCGATTGCGCAGCGCGGGGGAGAAATTGACAAACTTAACAAGGAACTGGTGCGCTCTAATAATGCTCTTGATACATTTGGGTACACGTTGACCCACGATCTTAAAAATCCATTGACTACCATTCAGCTAACGGCTCAGATGTTGCTGTATAAAAAGGATGTCTCTCGGGAGTTTCTCGAAAAGTCAATGAAAAATATCTTGGAAGGAACGCAACTCATGAATGATATGATGGACAAAGTTTACCAAATGTCTAAGGTAAACCATGTTGACTTTGTCTTTGAGCCGATCAATCCGCGGTCAAAGATTCTTAATATCGTTGAGAATTGCAAGCAGCAATATCAGGTAACCCATTTGGAATTTAAAATGGGAGAAACATTACCGATTATGGGGGAGAGAACCTTGATATATCAATTGTTTCTGAATCTTATCGGTAATGCAATAAAATATAGCAGTAAGAAGGAAAATCCAAAAGTCACTGTCAATAGCGTTAGAGAGGGTGATACCGTTCGTTATGATGTAAAAGATAATGGAATTGGTATAGATCTGAAGGAGAGTGAAAGAATTTTTGAAATTTTTGGGCGTATGTCAAATACAGAAGGTTATGAAGGTTCGGGCATTGGTCTATCCATTGTGAAGCAAATTGCTAATAAGCTCAATGCAACATTACATGTGGAAAGTGAACTTGGCATCGGTACTACTTTTTCAGTCACCTTCAATGATGTTGCTGTAGCTATATAGTGACGATGGATGAGATGATATTTTGAAAAAACGGAAACAATCGCTATTATGTATGGGTTCATAAGGATAATGAGACTTTTTTAGCATCATTACCTTGATAATTTATACCCATTACATAATTATATATGCTGAGTGCCGACAAGATGAGTGAACTGCAATATGCTTTTAAATTAAATCATACCTATTATTTTGACGATTTCGATCATGATGATGAATTTCTAAATGCTGCTCAAAAACTGATTGAAGATAAATGCTTCATAATCGTTTATGGAGCATTTAACGATGGAGATGAAGAGTACAACAAATTATTATTCTTCAATCAGTATTATTTTCCGGCCTCCGAAATAAAAGGGTATTTGAAAAAAGGCGCTTATTTTGCCTTTCGATCGGATCTTTTTAAAGGCTACAGCCTGCGGAACAGATTAAAGGATCTTGGATTTCTGGAATACTCAATGCAGGAATCATTGGTTTTAAAAGACAACGATCACCATCTTATTGCTAAACTCTTCAACCTATTGGTTGAAGAGACCAAAATGCCACAAAGTGAAATTCATTCGACAATAATCGCGTCCTATCTGAATCTATTGTTATACCATATGCAAAGGCTTTACCAACGCTTCATGGAAGATAAATCGGATGAAATTAATGCATTGCAGTGTCAACTCTTAAAGGAGCTGGATACATTTTTCGACCAGGAGCGACGTTGTATGTTAGCGCCACCGACCGCGACATCATTATCGAAAAAACTAAATTGTACAGCACGATTTCTTAATGACATCTCGCTAAAAGTATCGGGAAAGACAGCACAGTATCATATTGAAAATTTTATAGTTGCCGTTGCCAAGCAGCTATTGGCCGAAACGGATCTTTCTGTTGCGGAAATAGCGGAAAGAATGAAGTTTGAGCATCCGCAGTCGCTAACGCGATTGTTCAAAAGAAAAACACAAATTACCCCGCTCGATTTTCGGATTTCCATTATTTGATTAAACAACGCTATCACCAGCGTCGGACGTGGGTGATAGCAATATTTAATAAATAAAGCAGTTGTTTATCCCATAAATTGACTACCTTGTCGAAATCTCAAAGAAAGATGATATAAAAGGTTTGGTAACCAATTATCTGCCCAGCTTAGGTCTATTTTTTTAATTCTCTCCAAGACCATATTTTTCAATCATTGCGGTGTTTATAAACAATCAAAAAATGAAAAAGAAAATTGTTATTTGTGACGATGACGCGCTCATCCTTAACGTATTGGAGCTGGCTTTAAAAAATGAACGAAGCAATGTCTATCTTGTTTCAAAGAGCAGGGAACTTGTGGCCATGGTTGACGAAGTATACCCTGATATTTTAATATTGGATATTGATATGCCTTGGATAGCTGGTGACGATATTGTACGCGAGCTCAGAAATTCGGAGAAACACGCCGATCTTCCGGTAATCTTGATGTCTGCGAAGTCGCACGGCAAACAGATTGCTTTAGAATGTGGGGCCGACGCCTTTTTGTCCAAACCATTTGAATTGGACGATCTATTCTTATTGGTCGATAAATTGAGTCGACCATCATATCGCTGATATACTATTTGTATTCAATTAAGAAGAGGCTGTCTCAAAATGACAGTCTCTTTTTTTTGCATTATCTAAGGCTTATAATTTGTTTTAATTATTTGATTTTCATATATTTATA